>CAYOZT010000034.1:0-16840 GCA_964408545.1 uncultured Oscillospiraceae bacterium
CCCGGCGGTGCCATCAGCTATGTGGAAGTGCCCAATATGCAGCAGAATTTGGATGCCGTGCTCGAACTGATGCAGTTCATTTACGACAATATCATGTACGCCGAGCTGAACACCAAGAGCGATTACTGCCAGTGCTGCGGCTTCGACGGCGAGATCGAGATCAAAGAGGACGACGGAAAGCTCGTCTGGTGCTGCCCGCAATGCGGCAATACCGACCAGAGCAAGATGAATGTCGCACGCCGCACCTGCGGCTATATCGGCACCCAATACTGGAACCAAGGCCGTACGCAGGAGATCAAAGATCGCGTGCTGCACCTGTAACAAAAAGGAGGTCAGCGATGAAGCTCTATATTCGCCAGAAGGTTTTTTCGTGGGGCGATCGTTTTACCGTCAAGGATGCGGCGGGGGTGGATCGCTACACGGTGGAGGGCGAAGTGTTCACCTTCGGCAAGAAGCTGCACCTTTACGATATGTACGGCCGTGAGGCCGCGTACATCGAGCAGCGGATGATGAGCATCCTGCCGAGCTACCGCATTTATGTCGGCGATCGCGAGATCGCGCAGGTCATTCGCGAGTTTACCTTGTTCATCGCACGCTATCGCGTCACGGGACTCGATTGGCAGGTCGTGGGTGAGGTCTGGCAGCATGAGTTTTCCGTTACCTGCGCCGATCGCACCGTCGCGACCATCCGCAAAGCGTGGATGACATGGGGAGACAGCTACGAGCTGCATATTTTCGACGCGGCGGATACGCTTGCCGCACTGGCCACGGTGCTTGCCATCGACGCCGCCATGGAATATAACGATTAACGGTTCGAGCGCGGTTCACACAGAACCGCGCTCGAAATTTTAGTGTTTTTGCAGGATCTTGCCGAGAGGTTCGGCGTAGCGGATGTCCTTTTCCTGCGGCGTTTGCAGGGCGGGCGTCAGGCGGACGCGATCCTTTTCCAAAAGGACGATGACGGTCGAGCCGCCGAACTCGAAATAGCCTTTTTCGGTGGCGGCAAGGGCGCGGCCGTTTGTCGGGTGGTTCGTGATCCGACCGACCAGCAGTGCGCCGATCTCCATTTGCACGAGCGTGCCGAGTGCGTCGTCCTGCAGCAGCGTGTAGCAGCGGCTGTTTTCGATGAAAACGGGACGCGAGGTGTACGCGATGGGGCGGACGCAGTGCAGCTTTCCTTTGATACGGCGCGAGGCGACGATCCGGCCGTCACAGCAGAAACAGTAGCGGTGATAGTGCTGCGGCGTCAGGCGGAAGATAAGACAAGTGCCGCCGGAAAACTTTTTTGCCAAATTCGGATCATCGAGCAATCGTGCCAGAGAATAATCGACGTGCTTGATACGGAATACACTTTTTTCGTCGATGGGGTAGACGGAAAGATACGCATCACAGGGGCTGACAAGCGTATCGGGCGGAGCCGTGATACCGTCGGTGTCGCGCTTGCGGGTGAAAAAGTCGTTGAAACTGCGGTACTTTTTCGGCGGATAGCTGCGAAGGTCGATGTGGTGCTTTTTTACGAAACGTCCGACGATGGGACGCGAGAGCGAACTGTCGAGGAAAGCACCCGCCGCCTTGGAGATCCACGGGCACACGAGCACTTTCAAGCAAACACGCCCAGCGGCCGTCCCGTACAGAAAGCGGATGGAAGCGGTCTCTTTTTTCATAGGCCGAACTTCTTTCCGAAGATGAGCATGACCAGCTCCGCGATGCCGAGCAGCAGCATCACGATCTTGCCGACGAGGTGCGGCTTGCGCACACGGAAGGGCGAGATGAAGGCCAGCGCCATCAGCGACATCAGGCCGAGGAAGAGTAGCCCCCGCGTCTGCGGAAGCAGACTGTCGGCCAGATAGAACAGCGGAATGGCCAGCGCGGCGGTGGTGACGGGCAGACCCTGATAGGCGGTGCGTCTGCCGCCCTCCTGCGCCTGCCGTTCCTCCTCCATAACATTGAAGTAGGCGAGGCGGATCAGCGCACACAGCACGTAAAAGCAGCCGATGGCCAGCGCGATGGGCTTTTTGCCGCATACGCAGTAGGTGATGAGTGCGGGCAGCACGCCGAAGCAGATCAAATCGCTCAGCGAGTCGATCTGGATGCCGAAGCGCTTTTCATTGTCCGTGCGCTCGCGCGTGGAGGCGACGGCACCGTCGAACATATCGCAAAAGCCCGCGATCATCAAAAACAGGATCGAAAGTCGGAAATGGTCGTCGAAGGCAAATGCGATCCCGCAAAAACCGGAGAGCATTCCGAGATAGGTCAGAATAACGGTGTAATTGTAGTATCCGTTCAATTTATTTCTCATTGCGTTCACCTGATTATGAATAGATAGCCGGAAGGGTTAAGGTTTCGACATTTCTCCCCCTATTGTAAAGAGAGAAGCGCGATTTGTCAAGCCTGATTTTCTGCCATATCCTTCATGCGGCGCACGAAAGCCTTCGTTTGACGCAGACTGTCCGCGCCGGAATGCAGCTTGAGGCGGACGGTCGGCTGCTTGGCCGCCGCGACGAAAAAGACGCGGTTTTTGTAATCGGCTTCGGCGCAGAGGGCGCTGATGCGGTCAAAATCAGGCGCGAGCAGCGTGAAATAGACATCGGATGCTTTTTGCTTGATATCGACGATGCCGCACTGCTTGGCGTCTGCACGCAGCAGGGCAATGTCGATGAGATTCAAAACGCCCTTGGGCGGTTCGCCGTAGCGATCGACGATCTCGTCGAGCAGATCGTCCGCGTCCTGCTGCGTGCGAATGGCGGCCATGCGGCGATACAGATCCATGCGTTCCTCGCCTCGGTTGACATAATCTTGGGAAACGTTGGCAGTGACATTCAGATCGGCGCTGCAGTCGGGCACCTTCGGCGCTTCGCCGCGCTCTTCGAGGACGGCCTCGTCCAGCAATTTCAGGTACATATCATAGCCGACGCTCATCATGTGCCCCGATTGCTCTGCGCCGAGCAGATTGCCCGCGCCGCGGATCTCCAGATCGCGCATGGCGATCTTGAAGCCCGAGCCGAATTCGGCAAAATCGCGGATGGCGGACAGACGCTTCTCGGCGATCTCGGTGAGCGCCTTGTCGGGCTTGTAGGTGAAATAGGCGTAGGCGTGGCGCGGAGAACGCCCGACGCGGCCGCGCAGCTGGTGCAGCTGCGAAAGACCGAAGCGGTCGGCGTTTTCGATGATGAGGGTATTGGCGTTGGGGATATCCAGACCGGTCTCGATGATGGTGGTGCACACGAGCACCTGAATGTCGCCGTCGGCCATGGACTGCATCACGTCGCCGAGTGCATCCTCGCCCATTTTGCCGTGCGCGACGGCGACGCTCAGCCCGGGGATGCGGCGCTTGAGCGCGGAGGCGCACTGGTCGATGGTCTCTACGCGATTGTGCAGGTAGTATACCTGCCCGCCGCGCTCGATCTCGCGGCGGATGGCATCGTCCAAGATGGCGGTGTTGTGCTCGATGACGAAGGTCTGCACGGGGTAACGGTCGGAGGGCGGCGCCTCGATGGTGGACATATCGCGAATGCCGGAAAGCGCCATGTTCAGCGTGCGCGGGATGGGCGTCGCCGAGAGCGTCAGCACGTCGACGCCCTTGGAGATTTCCTTTAAGCGCTCCTTGTGACTGACGCCGAAGCGCTGCTCCTCGTCCACGATCAGAAGTCCGAGATCCTTGAATTCGACCGTTTTTTGCAGCAACTTATGCGTTCCGATCACGAGGTCGAGCGTGCCCGCGCGCAGATTTTGCAGCGTGCGCGCCTGCTCGGCGGGGGTACGGAAGCGGCTGAGCACATCGATGTTGACGGGAAAACCGCGAAAACGCGCGACGGCGGTCTGGTAGTGCTGCTGCGCAAGCACCGTCGTCGGCACGAGAATGGCGACCTGCTTGCTGTCCATGACGGCCTTCATCACCGCGCGCAGCGCGACTTCGGTCTTACCGAAGCCGACATCGCCGCACAGCAGACGATCCATCGGAACGGGCGACTCCATGTCGGCCTTGATCTCGCCGATGCAGCGCAGCTGATCGTCCGTTTCGGGGTAGGGGAAATTGTCCTCGAATTCCTGCTGCCACGGCGTGTCGGCAGCGAAGGCGAAGCCCTCCTGCCGTTTGCGCGCGGCGTAGAGTTTGATCAGCTCGCCCGCCATGTCCTTGGCGGCCTTGCGCGCCTTGGCCTTTGTTTTTTGCCATGCGTCCGAGCCGATCTTATTGAGTTTGACGGCACTGTCCTCGCCGCCCGCGCCGATGTATTTGCTGACCATGTCGAGCTGCGTGGCGGGGATGAAGAGCGTGTCCGAGCCTTGGTAGGCGATCTTGACATAGTCTTTGACCGCGCCGTCGACTTTGATCTGCTCCATGGCGATGTAGCGGCCGATACCGTAGTTTTCGTGTACGACGAGGTCGCCGGGGGAGAGATCGGTGAAAGAATGGAGTTTTTGACGATTGGTCGCGCCTTTTTTGGGCGTTTTTTTGCGCGGTGCGGCCTTGCCGATGAGTTGCCCCTCCGTCAGCACGGCGAGCTTGGCGAAGGGATACTCCATGCCGTAGGGAAGCGTGCCTTCCGTCAAAAGGATCTGCCCCTCGCGCGGCATGGATTGCAGCGGTATGGAAAGAAATGCGCTCAGGTTTTTCTCGTGCAGAAGCTGCTGCAGCTGCTCGGCGCGGCGGCGCGTGCCGCACAGCACCAGCGTGGAAAACTCGAGCTTTTGGTAGTGCGTCAGATCGGACACGGCGGTGTCGAAATTGCCCGCGTAGCCGGGGAGCTGCTTGGCGGTCATCGGAAGCAGCTGCGCGGGGCGGTTTTCCTCGGGATAGGACGCGCCGGAGAAGGTGTCGAGGTAGAGGACGGGGCGGCCGCTCAGCTCGCGGCAAACATCCTCCCATTGGCACACATAGTCGCACAGCTCGCCCGCGACGAGTCCGCTTTGCAGCAGACCGTCCAACTGCAGTCCCATTTCCTCCGTGCGTGTGCGCGCGGCGCGGTGCAAACCGCTCTGGTCGCACAGTACGATGATGGCATCGGCGGGCAGATGATCGAGCGCGGTGACGAACTGCGGATAAATGAGCGCCATATATCGATCGGAGGCGGGATTGGAAAGCTCGTTTTCGTATTTTTCCAGATCCTTTTCCAAGGTTTGTATGAGCGCTTCGTTGGGCGTTTTGCGGCGGCGCTGCCGCGCGATCATGGCGCGGATATCGTCGCACAGACCTTCGATCCCGCCTTCGTGCAGCAGCGGCTGCGTTTCCCCCACGGGGAGGATGACGACGCGCTCGACATTTTCCGTGCGGCGTTGCGTATCGGTGTCGAAAAAGCCCATGCTGTCGAGCTCGTCGCCGAAAAACTCGCAGCGGAAGGGACGGTCGGCGGCGGGAGAAAAAATATCCAGAATGCCGCCGCGCACGGCAAATTGCCCCGCGCCCTCGACCATACCGCAGCGGCGATAGCCCGCACGGACGAGCCGCTCGGTCAAATGCTCGATGGGGTATTCGTGTCCGATTTCCAAGGTGAAAGCGGCTGCTTGCAGCACGCGCCGCGGCATGGTGCGCTGCGAAAGCGACTCCCATGTGAAGATCTGCAGCGGGACATGGCCGAGCGAGAGCTCGTACAGCTGCCGAAGCCGCTTTTGCTCCCATGCGCGGGATACGACGGCGCTGTCATACAGCGTCAGCTCGCGCGAGGGAAGGATCGGCGCCGTCTCACCGAGAAAGGCGCCGAGCTCCTCCTGCAATCGCCGCGCGGCGATATCATCCTGACAGATGACGCAGATGCTTTGGCGAAAATGACGGCGCAGGGCGGCGATCAGGTGACTGCGGTTGATCTGCCCGACGCCCGTGACGGCGGCGCTTTTTCCCGCCTCGAGCGTTTGCGCCGCGAGGCGAAATTCCTCCATTTGCTCCAATGCTGCGATCAGCTTTTCCATAGTTCCTCCTAAAAATGCCGAAACGGCAATGCGGAAAGGGGAAGAAACTCCCCCTTTCCGTGAAAGTAACGATATTTGCTTATTTGATACCGCCGTAGCGGTTCGACGCTTCGCTCACACCGTACTCGACGATGGCGAGCGCCGCATCGGCGGCGCGCTCCAGCGCGGGCGCGATGAGCTTTTCTTCCTGCGCGGAAAAGCCCGAGAGCACCCAGTCGGCCAGATCGTAATCGGGGTGCGGCTTGGCGCCGACACCGATCTTGACGCGCGGAAAATCCTGACTGCCGAGCGCGGCGATGACGGATTTGATGCCGTTGTGTCCGCCTGCCGAGCCGTCCGCGCGGATGCGCAGATTGCCGGGCACGAGCGAAATGTCGTCAAACAGCACGATGATGCGCTGCGGTGGGATGCGGTAAAAGGCGCTCAGCTGCAGCACGCTGCGGCCGGACAGATTCATAAAGGTCTGCGGCTTGAGCAAAATGATACGCTTGCCGCCGTAGTCGCAAGTTCCGTACAGTCCCTGAAACTTGCCTTTGTCGACCTTGCAGCGCAGCTTTGACGCGAGGATATCCAGCGCGCGGAAGCCCGTGTTGTGGCGCGTTTTTTCATATTCGCGGCCGGGATTGCCGAGGCCGACGATCAGCCACGTTTCCTTGTCTTTGCCGAACATGGTCAGAACAGATCCGCGATGGAGGTGCCGCCGTGGATGTGCTCGATGGCGCGAGCGAATACGGACGCGACATCCAGATACACGAGCTTTTCACTCGGGCAGTATTCCGGGCGCGGGATGGTATTGAGCAGCACGAGCTCCTTGATGACGCTTTCGTTCAGACGCTCGAACGCGGGACCGGACAGCACGCCGTGCGTGGCGCAGGCGTAGACTTCCTTCGCGCCGCCGATCTCGACGAGCGCCTTGGCGGCGTTGCACAGGGAGCCTGCGGTGTCCACCAGATCGTCGTAGAGGATGCAGGTCTTGTCCTTAACGTCGCCGATGACGTTCATGACCTCGGATACGTTCGCCTTGGGGCGGCGCTTGTCGACAATGGCAAGCCCCATGTGCACCTTGGATGCGAAAGCGCGTGCGCGGCCGACGGAGCCGACGTCGGGGGAGACGACGATAAATTCCTCGTGGTTGAATTTATCTTCGGGGAATTTGCTCAGGAAATACTCCACGAAGGTCGGCGAGCCGAGCAGATGATCGACGGGGATGTCGAAAAAGCCCTGAATTTGCGAGGCGTGCAGATCCATGGTCAAAATGCGGTCTGCGCCGGCGGCGGTGAGCATATTGGCGACCAGCTTGGCAGAGATGGGGTCACGGCTTTTTGCTTTGCGATCCTGACGGGCATAGCCGAAGTAGGGCATGACGGCGGTGATGCGGCCGGCGGAGGCACGGCGGCAGGCGTCGATCATGACCAGCAGCTCCATCAGGTGATCGTTGACGGGCTTGCAGGTGGACTGGATCAGAAAAACGTCCGATCCGCGCACCGTTTCCTCCAGAGAGATGGAGGCTTCGCCGTCGGCGAAGGATTTGACGGTGCTTTTGCCCATGGGCAGCCAGAGCTCCTGACAGACGGTGTTTGCGAATGCGGGATTGGAATTGCCGGTGAAAATTTTGATGTTGTCGTAGGCGTGCATCTCAATACCTCACTGATGATTCTATTTTTTCTGTGGAAACCCCACGCCTTCTATTATAGCACCGTCGTGCGGTAAAAAGCAACCATAATCCGAGAAAAAGACAGATTATTTTCGTGAGCGTCGGCCGACGGGCGAAACGGCTGCCGCGGTGTGTTGCCGCTCGCCGAAATGCGAAAAAAAGTTCGAAAAGTACTTGTGAAAAACGACGTAATGTGGTAAAATACGATTTCGGGAAACTCGGAAAGGAGGAGCGTATGAACGAACACATCATCATTCGCGGGGCACGGGAAAACAATCTGAAAAACGTCGATCTGACCATTCCGCGCGATAAGCTCGTGGTATTCACGGGACTTTCCGGCTCGGGAAAATCCAGCCTCGCTTTCGATACCATCTATGCCGAGGGACAGCGCCGCTATGTCGAGAGCCTGTCGTCGTATGCGCGGCAATTCTTGGGGCAGATGGATAAGCCCGACGTCGACTCCATCGACGGCCTTTCTCCCGCCATCTCCATCGACCAAAAAACGACCTCCAAAAATCCCCGCTCCACCGTCGGCACGGTGACGGAGATCTATGACTATTTGCGCCTTCTGTGGGCGCGTGTCGGCATTCCGCACTGCCCGAAATGCGGCAAGGAGATCACACACCAAACCATCGATCAGATCGTCGACCGGGTGGAGCAGCTCGGCGCGGGGACGAAATTTGTCGTGCTTTCGCCCGTGATCCGCGGAAAAAAGGGCGAGCATCGGAAAGTTTTCGACGATGCCCGTAAGCAGGGCTTTGCCCGTGTGCGGCTCGACGGCATTCTCTACGATCTGACCGAGGACATCCCCTGCGAAAAAAACAAAAAACACGATATCGAGCTGGTCGTCGACCGCCTCGTGCTGAAAGACGGGATGCGCCGCCGCCTGACCGATTCCGTTGAGACGGCGTGCAGCCATTCGGGCGGCCTCGTGCTGATCCATCTGCCCGAGACGCAGCAGGAGCTCCTGTTTTCTATGAATTACGCCTGCGAGGACTGCGGTATCAGCCTTGCCGAACCGGAGCCGCGGATGTTCTCTTTCAACAAGCCCGGCGGCGCGTGCCCGACCTGCACGGGTCTGGGCTTTCAGCTCGTGGCGGATGCCGATCTCGTCATCCCCGACAAGGAAAAATCGATCTTCGAGGGCGCCATTCAGGCACCCGGTTGGCAAAGCGCCCGCACGGACTCCGTTTTTCGGATGTACTTCGAAGCGCTGTCCAAAAAATATCGTTTTTCACTGACCGATCCGATCAAAACGCTTTCGCCCGAGGCGATGGATGTCATCCTCTACGGCACGAAAGGCGAAAAACTGCGCATGAGCTATAATCGCGGTACGGGCATGGGCGTGCTGGAGCAGCCCTTTGAAGGGATCCTCAACAACATCTCCCGCCGCTACCGCGAGACGCAGTCCGACGCGGCGCGCAAGGAGCTCGAGGAGTGTATGGCGAGCGCGCCCTGTCCGCATTGTCACGGCGAACGGCTTTCGGACATTGCCCGCGCGGTGACGGTCGGCGGCATCGGCATTATGGATTTTTGCCGTATGAGCGTGGAAAACGAGCTGCGTTTCCTCGATTCGCTGCGACTCGAGGGCAATATGGCCGCCATCGCGGAACAGATCCTGCGGGAGATCCGCTCGCGGCTGCAATTTTTGAAGGATGTCGGACTCGGCTACCTGACGCTCTCGCGCGGCAGCGGGACGCTCTCGGGCGGCGAAAGCCAGCGCATCCGTCTGGCAACGCAGATCGGCTCGTCGCTGATGGGTGTGCTGTATATCCTCGACGAGCCTTCCATCGGACTGCACCAGCGGGACAACGATAAGCTTTTGCAGACGCTCAAGCATCTGCGTGACATCGGAAACACCCTGATCGTCGTCGAGCACGACGAGGATACCATGTGCGCGGCGGACTATATCGTCGACGTCGGCCCGGGTGCGGGCAGCCACGGCGGGCAGATCGTCGCGGCGGGAACACTGCAGGACATTCTCGATTGCCCAAGCTCCGTTACGGGGCAATATTTGTCGGGCGTAAAAAAGATACCCGTGCCGCAGCAACGCCGCACGGGGAACGGAAAGCGCCTGATCATCTGCGGCGCCACGCAGAACAATTTGAAAAACATCGATGTCGAGATCCCGCTCGGGACGTTTACCTGCGTGACGGGTGTATCCGGCTCGGGAAAATCCAGCCTCGTCGGCGAGGTGCTGAACAAAACCCTGCTCGGCAAGCTCAACCACGCGCGCACGCGCCCCGGCGCCTGCGTGGCGGTCGAGGGCATGGAATATCTGGACAAAGTCATCGACATCGACCAGAGCCCCATCGGCCGCACGCCGCGCTCCAACCCCGCGACCTATACGGGACTTTTCAACGATATTCGCGACCTATTTGCCTCCACCGCCGACGCGCGGATGCGCGGCTACGGCCCGGGGCGTTTCTCCTTCAATGTCAAAGGCGGCCGCTGCGAGGCCTGCTGCGGCGACGGCCTCGTGAAGATCGAAATGCATTTCATGGCGGACGTGTACGTGCCCTGCGAGGTCTGCAAGGGCGCACGCTACAACCGCGAAACGCTTGAGGTGCTCTATAAGGGCAAGAATATTTCGCAGGTGCTGGATATGACGGCGGAGGAAGCGGTCGATTTCTTTGAAAATCTGCCGAAGATCCGCCACAAAGCGCAGACACTGACGCAGGTCGGTCTGGGCTATGTCAAGCTCGGCCAATCGTCGACGACGCTTTCGGGCGGCGAGGCACAGCGTGTCAAGCTGGCGACGGAGCTGGCAAGAGCGTCCACGGGACGCACGATCTATATCCTCGACGAGCCGACGACAGGTTTGCACGCCGCGGATGTGCACAAGCTCATCGAAGTGCTGCAGACTTTGGTCGATGCGGGCAATACCGTGCTTGTCATCGAGCACAATCTCGACCTGATCAAAACCGCCGACCATATCATCGACCTCGGCCCCGAGGGCGGAGACGAGGGCGGCTATGTGGTCGCCTGCGGCACGCCCGAGAGCGTTGCGCAGGAGCCGCGCAGCTATACCGGCCGCTATTTGCGGCCATATCTGAAATAAAAAGCACCCGACGCAGGTCGGGTGCGGGTGCGATATCAAAATGCGTTGCTGCCCGTGTACAGGTCGGCGGGGAGAATTTCGGAAAACTCCTGCAGACCGTGATCCAGCTCGCCCGCATAGTCGGGCACGAAAACGGGCGTGCGCAGCTTGGACGCTTTTTCCAGACGGATCTCCACGGTCATGGTCACGCGCGTGTGCGCCTCGTCCGGATGATCGATGAGCACGACACCGTTGTGCCGCATGGCGGCCGCGCGAATGAGCACCATGCCCAGACCGATGCCTTCGAAATGGTCGGTGATGCCGGGGGTGCGCAGATAGCGCGTGTAAACGTTGGACGCTTCGGGCTTCCCCGTTTCGCGGTCGCGATTGGTCACGGACAGTCGCAGCTTTTTCTGCCGTGTCGTCATGGCAAAGCGGATCGTCCCGCCGGGGGCTGTCCGCTTGGCGGCATTCGAAAGCATATTGTAGACGGCGCGCTCGACGCGTTCGCGGTCGACCGTCGTGTAGACGGCGGTGTTGGGCAGCGTGTACTCGAGCGTGATGTCCGCGCAAAGCAGCTGCTCGCGACTTTTGCTGAGGATCTCCTCCAAAAATGAGCACATCTGCACGCATTCGGGATGCCCTTCGGCGGGATCGCAGTAGTAGAATGCATCGGACATATTGCTGAGCATACGCAGGATCTGATAAACGCGGCGCGTGAACATCGCGGATTGCTCGGAGCTTGCGTTTTGCAGGATGCGCCCGCTCGTTGCGAGCATGGCACTGAGCGGAGAGCGCAGCTCCTGCGCGGCGAGCGAGAGCGCACGCAACTCGGAATGATCTGCGCTCGGCTCCAGAATGAACAGCCTTTGCTCGCCCTGCGCGATCACCGTCGCGCCGACGGCATGAGCGTTGATACACAGCGAAAGATACAAAGAACCGTCGTGCAGTGATGCGTATTCCTCACGGCCGGAGGCAAGCATGGGCAGGATCTGCGCCCCTGCCTCCAAGGAATAGATCGAGGCGGCTTGGTTGATCTGCGCGATTTTTCCGTCGGACACGGAAAATGCGGGCTGGGGGAGAAGCTCCAATACGGGAATATGTGTTTTTTGTGTTTCCATATTCCACCTCCTCTGACTAGGATGCACAAAAATATCGAAATTACCCCGGGCAAGGATATGCCCTTATCTGTATTTTAGCAGAAAAAAAGAAAAACGCAAGAGAAATCGGAAGAAAGTGGTGAAATAATGTCGATTCACGACGGTCACAGGCAGAGAATGCTGCGTCGCTTCCGCAATGAAGGACTCGACGGCTTCGATCCGGTGCAGGTGCTGGAGCTGCTGCTTTTTTATTGCATACCGAGAAAGGATACCAACGAGTTGGCGCACGCGCTCATCGACCGTTTCGGCTCGGTCTCGCGCGTGATGGATGCGCCGATCGAGGAGCTGATGAAGGTTTCGGGCGTGGGAGAAAATGTCGCGACTTTTCTGCACCTGACCAAGCAGGCAGGACGCTATTATCAGGTGGACAGCACGCAAAAAGGCGCGCTGCTGCGCGACACGGAGGAATGCGGCCGATATTTGCTGCCGTATTTCATCGGCCGTCAGGTCGAGACGGTGTTCATGCTTTGCCTCAACGCCAATTGTAATGTGATTTCCTGCCGTGAGGTCGGCGAGGGAGAGATCAATTCCGCCGTGATATCGCCCAGAAGCATCGTGCAGATGGCACTGGCGGAAAAAGCTTCGACCGTCGTGCTCGCGCACAATCACCCGAGCGGCGTCGCGCTGCCCTCGCAGGAGGATGTCCTCGCGACACAGCGTCTGGCCGCCGCGCTCGCGACTGTGGATGTGACGCTGTTCGATCATCTCATCATCGCCGACGAGGATTTCGTTTCACTCGTGCAGTCGGGGATGTATAATCCGCGCCGCATCAGCAGTTACCTGTAAAAACCCGCGAAAGACCGCGCGGACGGCGATCTCGGCCGATGCCGAAAAAGAAGGCTGCCGACTTGCCGGACGGACAAAAGAAACCGGCTATGATAGGGTCAAGCGGGACTCTTCTCGGCTCGCAGATCCCCATATTAACATTTAGACCCGTACTGATCGGATGTCAGTACGGGCTTTTTGTCGTCTGTTTTTCATCTGGATCTTCTTCCGGTTCTGCGACCGGCAGATCGCCGAGTTTCTGCGAGGGAACTTTCGCCCAACGATGGTATGGTCAGAAAACCGCAGTTATCGGAGAATATCGTATAAATGGTTCAGCAGAAATCGTTGGGCGTTGGAATCATAATAGATCGCCTGATACTCGCCATCCGGGGACTGACGCAGTTGCGTGCTTATGCCGAGCTCTCTTCCGGCGGCAGTGGGAACACGGCGGCTTTTGCCGTCGGGAGTCTGCTCTTTTGCAAGGAGACCCTTTTCGATCAACCAATTCGTGACCTTGACAACATTCAATTTTTTGATGGTGCGGCTGTCCACGGCCTGCAACAATGCATCGGCAAATTCCGTGATCCGAACAGGATAAGCGCAGACGTTTACGCTTGCCAGCTGTTCCGGTGTGATGGTAAATTCCGATTTCTGCACGGAACCGACTTGCCCTCCGTTGCGGATCACCTGTTCCAAAATGCCCGACACATAGAAAAAACACCGAGCCAGACGGATATTGTTCAAGGCGGAATCCTCGGGTAATGCCTGAGCGGAAATCGGATCAATGCCCTGCGCAAGTTGATCCATGTACATTTTTGCACGCTGCATGGTTTCAAGTTCGGTCATATAACGTACCACCTTATTGTGAGTTTGTTCGTAAATATTGTAGCATAGGGGAATACAAAAGGCAACGGAAATTGTGCCGCTATCAACAAAAAACGTAAAAAATAACAAGGGGCTGTTGCAAAACCTGCATTTTGCAACAGCCCCTTGTTAATCATGTTGTAAATTGAGAGTGAATTCTGGAATTAATGCTTGCATCAATAGCCACGATCTGCCTCAAATCGGTTTCTTTAACAGCGATGGTAGCAATATCATCGTCAATACCATATTGAGGAAAATTGACTAACCAGTAGCCATCAATACAATCGGATTGGCAAATCCAGCCTTGCATACCTTGGTGAATGCCGTCTTTTGCGTATTTTTCTATTTCGGTAATTACTTCGACGCAATCCATTTCTTTCATTTTATTTTCCTCCATATGGCGTAGTAAGTTCTAGCTTGCCGTTGGACCTGACCATCCACCCACTGATGAAAGATACAGTATGAGTTGCACATAATACGGCAACCAAATAAGTTTTTTGATAAATAATTTTCATGCAGATATGAGAAAAGCCCAGATGCCACATGGCGGTATCCGGGCTTTTGGTCCGGGCTGCGGGATTCGAACCCACGGTCTCTTGAACCCAAATCAAGCGCGATACCAAACTTCGCTAAGCCCGGAGAGAAAATATGAAATTATACCGGTTGTGGTCAAATACGTGGGCAAGGGAATTGTACCACTTTTTGAGGAACTTTCAGCGACGAAAACAGGGGAATTTGCGGAGAAACAGGGGTATATGCAACAATTGGAACGGTCAAACCGATTTGCAGCTTCAGCACCCAAATCAAGCGCCCTACCAACTGGACCACACCCGGGAATGCGGCTACGGCAGGGGAGAAGTGCCTCTGCCGACATGGGCTATTATACACGAGAAATCGGGAAATTGCAACCGTGAATTTCCGCTCGGGCGAAAAACAGTTCGCGCAAAACGGCGCACGGCGATTTTGAATGCATAATGCGCGCGGGAGTGTGTCACAATAAGGCGAAGGCGAGGGGAGCGTATGCGCAAAACATGGGTGGCGACGATCGCGTGCGTGCTGACGGCACTGATTTTGGCAGGGACGGTCGGAGCGGTATGCGAGGTTTCGACACGGACGACGCAGGCGGTATCGGCCGATCCGGAGGAAAAGGTCATCTACCTGACCTTCGACGACGGGCCGAGCATCTATACCGCGCAGCTACTGGACATTCTCGGCAAATATGACGCCAAGGCGAGCTTTTTTCTCGTCAACACGGGCGTCGACATGGAGCGGCTCCTGTGCCGTATGGCGCGTGAGGGACACGCGATCGGCATTCATTCCTACAGCCACGATTTTGCCGCCGTTTATGCGAGCGAAGAGGCGTTCATGGAGGATCTGTACGCCATGCAGGCATTGATCTTCGAAAAATGCGGCGTGCACACGCGCCTGCTGCGCTTTCCCGGCGGCAGCTCGAACACCGTCAGCCGCAAATACGCAAGCGGCATCATGTCCCGCCTCGTGCGGCGCGTGACGCAGGAGGGCTTCGTATATTTCGACTGGAATGTCGACAGCGGCGACGCCTACGGCTGCCACGACCCCGAGACGATCTATCAAAACGTCATCCGCGGCCTTCGCGGCAAGCGCTGCGCGGTCGTGCTGCAGCACGATGTCAACGGCTGCAGCGTGCAGACGGTCGAGCGGATCCTGCTGTGGGGGAAAAGCAACGGCTATGTGTTTCGCGCGCTGTGCGAGGATGCATCCGCCTGCCGTCATCGCGTGCAAAATTGAGTGCGAAATTTTGTGCAATACGGCTTGCATTTTGCGTTCGGGAGTGCTATATTTAGATAAGGAAGAATACGCCGTGCAATGCCGATATATCGGCGCAAAAAAGACAGAGGAACGCTATGAAAAATTTCAAAGAAAAAATGCTTGCTTATTTCACCAAGCGAAACACATTCAAAATCGTCGTGATCGAGCTGATCGTCATCGGGCTGTTGCTGTGCGCGCTTTTGATGATGTTCGTGGACGTGCGCGTGCAGCTCAAGGGGGACGAGACGATCATCGTTGCGGCGGGCAGCGCATACTCCGAGCCCGGCTATCACGCCACGGCGGACGGCCGCGACGTGACGGACAGAGTCAAGGTCACGGGCGAGGTCAACACCGATGTGCCGGGTACATATCGGCTGTGTTATTCGGCAAAATACCTGTTCAGCCGCGGCAAGGCGTATCGAAACGTGGTCGTTGTCGCCGCGCAGGACGACGCGGGCGCGAGCGGCGAGTCGGGCGTGCGGATCACGCTCAAGGGCGAGCGGGAGATGACCGTCGCGCAGGGCGAAAGCTATGTCGAGCCGGGCTACCGCGCGCAGGACAAGGACGGCACGGATCTGACCGATCAGGTTAAGGTCACGGGCGAGGTCGACACCGCGAAGGCGGGGACGTACCGCATCACCTACGCGCTGCGCGATGCGAAAGCTTATCGCGATGTTACGGTCGAGCCCGTCGGCACGACGGCGGGCACGCAGTCCTCGGTGCAGCAGCCGGAGGGGAAGGTCATCTATCTGACTTTTGACGACGGCCCGGGAAAATATACGCAGGAGCTTTTGGACGTACTCAAAAAGTATGACGCCAAGGCGACCTTCTTCGTGGTCAACACCGGCTATTCCAAGCAGGAAGAGATGCTGAAGGCGATCGTCGCGGGCGGGCACGCCATCGGCATCCACTCCATGACGCACGACTGGTCGATCTACAACAGCGAGCAGGATTTCCTCGATGATATGTACGGGATGCAGAGGATCATAGCCGACGCGACCGGCGTCACCACAACGCTGATGCGCTTTCCCGGCGGCAGCTCCAACACCGTCAGCAAAAAGCATTGCCAAGGCATCATGACGCTGCTGACGAAGAAAGTCACGCAGCTCGGAATGCAGTATTTCGACTGGGATGTCGACAGCGATGACGCGGGCAGCGCCAAGGATGCGGATACGGTCGCGCAGAATGTGATTCGCGGCATCCAAAACGCGGGGAAGGACGGCGTCGTCGTGCTGCAGCACGATATCAAGTCCTACAGCGTCGAGGCCGTCGAGCGGATCATCCAATGGGGACGCGAAAACGGCTATCGTTTCGAAGCGCTGACGCCGAGCAGCCCCGCGTGCCACCACAGCGTCAATAACTAAGACGCCGGGGCGATAGTATAATATAATAATGTATCGAGCCGAAGCGCGCACTTCGGCTCGATTTTTTTGCGCGCGACCATTTGTACTACTGCAAAACCACCCCACGGCGATGCGCGGTAGGGACCGGCGTCCCCGACGGTCCGCTTGCCCCCCACGGCGATGCGCGGTAGGGCGGGGACACGTCCCCGCCGCCCCGTTCGACAATTGCACAGCCCGTCAATGGTAAAAAGTAAAACCTTGTCATCCTGAGCGAGCGAAGCGAGTCGAAGGATCTATCCCCTTATTTTACGAAAAATGTCCC
>CAYOZT010000035.1:0-16327 GCA_964408545.1 uncultured Oscillospiraceae bacterium
GCCTTGAAAAATCAAGGCTTTTTCCGGCGATATCTTTTTTATCGCCCTTTGATGGCAGAGGATGAGGGATTCGAACCCCCGCGAACGGAGTCAGAGTCCGGTGTGCTACCGTTACACTAATCCTCTATGTTGGGGACAACATGGTTATTATACGCAATTTTCCCGAAAAGTCAAGCATTATTTTCACTTTTGCCGAAAATTTTTCCCGCGGTAAGGCCGCTTTCTTCGTCGGGCACGGGCAGCCGTCGGCCGCCCGTGCCTCGTCGTTCACAATATCCTTCTGCCGCCGACAAATTTGGCCTGCAAAGAGGCGCTCCCCCGCTCCAGATAGGCAAATCGCTCCAGTCTTTGGCGCGGCGTGAAGCTGCTCCAATGGGGCATATCCGTCTCGCGCAGCACGAGCGCGTCGAATTCGTAGCCCGTTTCGAACGCGCCGACCTTGCCGAAGAAAGCGCCGCCGCCGCGCGTGGCAAGATAAAATGCCTCCTCGAAGCACAGCGCACGACTTTCGCCGTCGACCAAGCGCCAATACAGCTTCGAAACGGCAATGGCGTCGGTCATCGCGTGAAAGATCGACGGAGAATGTCCGCCCGCGATGTCACTTCCGAGTCCGACGCGCAGTCCCGCATCGAGATAGGCGCGGACAGGCGCGATACCGGAGGAAAGATCGGTGTTGGACGTCGGGCAGTGGGCGATGAAAGCGCCCGTCTGCTTCAAAAGTTCCCGCTCCCGTGCGGACGAATACACGCAGTGCGCCATGACGGTCTTCTCGTTCATCAGCCCGTAGCGTGCGTAGCAATGGCCGTAGGTCGGCTCCTGCGGGAAAAGCTCGTGCACGAAGCGGATCTCCTCGGGATTTTCCGACAAATGCGACTGCACGGGAAGATCAAATTCGCTGCGGATGTCCCGCAGCCGTTCGAGCAATTCCCGCGAGCAACTCGGGATGAAGCGCGGCGTCAGGATCGGTTTCGTATGCGAAAATTTTCCCGTCACGTCCGCAAGCCAGCGCCGCGTTTCCCGCGCGGAATCCTCGGCGCTCACTTCGCACAATTCTTCGGGCGCATTTTGATCCATGTTGACCTTGCCGACATAGCAGCAAAGCCCCGTTTTTTCGAGTTTTTCCATCAAAATTTCCGTCGCGTCCGTGTGGCGCGTGCCGAAAACGACCGCACGGGTCGTTGCGCCGTTTTTCATCTGCTCGGCGAAAATTTCGTATGCGTTTTCGGCATAGGCCGTGTCGCAAAAGCGCATTTCCTCGGGAAAAGCCTGCGTTTGCAGCCAGTCCATCAGCTCCATGTCCATGCCCGTGCCGCGGAAAGTGTACTGCGGCGCATGGATGTGCAGATCGACAAGACCGGGTACGATCAGCGCATCGGCATAATCGTACAGCGGCAAATGCGCAAACTCCCGCGGCAGCGCGGAAAAGACGCCCGCGCACACGCCGTCGACACAGACGGCATAGCCGTTCGGACAAACCGCGAGCGACGACGGCGTTTGGCTGTAGCAAATCGTTCCTTTTAACACAAAAGACTGCATAGTTTTCTCCCGAAGGCGCCTTACGCGCCCATATCGAATGTAATGACGGTGTAGTACTTCCCTTTCTCGCAGGCGGCGAGATCGGCGTCGAGTTTTTCTTTGATCTGCCGCTGCCGACTCATTTGATCGGGCGGCAGCTCCACATCGAAAATGAGATTGCTGTGCTCCTGCCCGCGCACCATGCGGAAATCGTGGATGCCGATGCGCGCGTCCTGCCGTCTGAGCAGGTCTTGCACGACCGCGCGGATGCGATCCATTTCCGCGTCGCCCGTGACGACGGGATCGTAGTGGATGATGAGGTGGACGCCCAAGCGCTCCAAGCAGGCGCGCTCGAGATTGTCGATCAGCTCGTGGCAGTAAAGCGCATCGGCCTTTTGATCCATTTCCACGTGCATACTGGCAAAGCGCTGCCCGGGGCCGTAGTCGTGCACCATCAGGTCGTGATAGCCCAGCACCTGCGGCACCTCGCCGACAAGCTCGGCGATCTCGGCACGCAGCTGCGGGCTCGCGTTTTCGCCGAGCAAGGGGCTTATGGTCTGCTTGGCCAGTCCCGCGCCGCTGTAGAGGATGAACAGTGCCACGGCCAAGCCCATCCAGCCGTCCGCGCGCCAACCGAAACTCGTTTCCAGAATGCCCGCCAGCAAAACGGCCGACGTGGAAACGGCATCGTTGCGGCTGTCCGCCGCGGTCGCGAGCAGGGCTGTCGAGTCGACACGCTTGCCGAGCTTGCGGTTAAAAAGGCTCATCCAGAGCTTGAGTGCGATCGAGCAGCCGAGCACGATGTACACGGGCAGGCTATACCGCACCTGCGACGGATGCAGTATCTTCTCGACGGAGGATTTTGCCAGCTCGAAGCCGATGACCACGATGATCCCCGCCACGGCCAGTCCCGACAGGTATTCGTATCGCGCGTGGCCGTAGGGATGGTCGGCGTCGGCGGGCTTTTCCGCCAGACGGAAGCCGACGAGCGTGACCACGGAGCTGGTGGCGTCGGAGAGGTTGTTCATCGCGTCGGCGGTGATGGAGACTGCGCCGCAGAGCGTGCCTACTGCGAGTTTGAACGCGAACAGCAGCAGATTGCACACGATGCCGACGATTCCCGAAAGCTTTCCGAGCGCACCGCGGTCGTTTTTATCGCGCACAAAAAGGCGCAGCAGTAGCTTGGTCATGGTCTTGGATCCTCCGTTTTGCGACAATGTCTTGTTCTGTATCCCGTTTATTTTAGCACAAAAGCGTGCGCTTTTCAATCACATTTGCGCGCAAAAAAACGGAGGGACGAGTCCCTCCGTTTTTTGCGGATGTAAATCAGCCGAAATTCACGTCGTTGCGGACGAGCTCGCCGTCCTCGGTGACCAGAGCCAGAACGCAGGCGGGATAGTTCCCCTTACTGCTCCAGTTGCACGGGACAATGTAAAGCGTTACTTCCATTTCGCGGTAAGGCTTCAGGAAGGAGTACTGACCCGCACTGCTGCAGTAAAGATTGACGGAAGTGCCGTCCTCGGTGGTCAGCGTATACAGCGAGTACCACTGCGTTTCCACATAGTGAACGGTCGCCTTGATCACATAGACCTCGGTGGTGTGGTCTTCGTTGACGTCCAGCGCGTTGAAATCGGCCAGCGTCAGACCGGTGATGAAGTTGTCGGTGTTGAGGGCGTGGTTACCGTAGTAATTGGCCAGAACCTCGGCGTCTTTGATGCAGGTCGTGCCCCATGTGGAGGTCGCGGTCTTGCCGTCGAAGGCGCGTGTGCCCTCGATGACGATCTCGTAGCCGAGCTGCAAGGTCTGCAAGGTCTCTCTGTCGGTCAGCACGGCGATGATGCCCGTGTCGTCCATGAGGTAGAAGCCGTCCTTGTTGACGAGCGAGCCGACGATGATGCCGCGAACGGTGACGATCTCGTCGATCTCGGCGGCGATGGCGTCGGCGACGGTGCCGGCTTCGATCTGCTCGGCGATCTTGACGCCGATGGTGATATCTGCGCTGAAGGTCTTGCCGTTGTAGCTGCCGGTGACGGTGATGGTCGCCGTGCCGGAAGCGAGGCAGTGCATCACGCCGTCATCGATGCTGATGATGCTGCTGTCGGAGGAAGCGTAGCTCAAGAGGGCGTTTTCAAAGCCCAGCAGCTCGGAGCTGACGCTCGTCTGCAGCTCCAGCGCGGGATCGCCGGAGTACATCTCGAGGAACTGCGTCAGGCCGAAGTATTTCACGACGAACTCGGCGGTGTCGTCCTCGTTCCATGTGTAGCCGTTATCCTCCACCGCAACGGGCAGGAAGCGATAGATGCAGCCCGAAGCGGTCGACTTGCAGTTGAGCGCGGTCAGGTAGACCGTGCAGATCTTGCCGTCGAATTCGTCGAGCCATGCAAAATCGTTGCCGTTGCACTGGGTGTAGACATAAGAGCTGGTGTCGTCGCTCTCGTCAAGGTCGCAGATGTAGTAGTTGATGAAGCCGTGGCCGTCCACGCGCCGCACAAGGGCGTTGACCTTGAAAATCGTCGTGGTGATGTCGGCGGCAGGCGGAGTCTCGAGGATGTCCTTGACGGTCGTCTCGGTGATCCACGAGGTATCGAACTTGCCGTCGGTCTTGCCGTCGGTCTCGACGAGCTTGGCCGAGTCGATCTGCAGCGCGCCCTTGTAGCCGAAGCGGTCGGCGTTGCTCTGCTCGGAGTCAAGCACCCAGTAGGTACGAGTGCCGACAATGGTGACGGTGTTGCCGACGGAAACGCGCTGCGCCACGTCGCTGTCGTAAACGTAGACAGACTGCGTGTCGTCGACCAGCATGAAGCCGTTGGGCTTATAGCCGTTGGCGTAGGTGATACGCGCCACGACGCCGCTGAGCTTCACGAGCGTGCCCTTCTCGGCCTCGCGCGCCTGCGCGATGGTCATGGCGGTGTAGTCGGAGTCGTCGATCACGGTCTGATCGCGCTCGAAATCGATCAGATAGGCGCTCTTGACTTCCTTGCTGCCGTTAAAGTTCTGCAGTGTGCAGTACAGCAACACTTTGTCGCCCTTATAGGGCTTATCTTCCATATCCGAATAATTGACGGTGCCGTCGGCATTGTCGGTGCGGTAGACGGAGATGGAGCCTGTCTCATCCTCGATGGTCATCGCGCCGTAGAGGGCGTTGGTCACGGCTGTGATCGTGCCAACGAGGTAGTAGCGCTCGGTCGTGACATTGCCGGGCTCGCCGCACAGCTCCAGCGCCTGTGCGATGGTGATGACCTCGTAAGCATCCCAAGGCTTATCGGGATCGTCATCACCGTCGGGATCGGTGGGATCGGTGGGGTCGGTGGGGTCGGTGGGGTCGGTCGGGTCGGTGGGATCGGTCGGGTCGACAGTCGGATCGGTCGGGTCGACGGTCGGATCGGTCGGGTCGACGGTCGGGTCGGTCGGGTCGACGGTCGGGTCGGTCGGGTCGGTGGGCTCGGGCTTGGTGGTGCTATCCACATTGCCCGCGGTCGTGCCGGCCGTGGTCGGGTTGTTCGATGCACACGCTGCGAAGCTGCACAGCATGGCAAACGCCAACAAGAGTGCGAGTGTTTTCTTGAACATGATTCTGACTCCTTATTCTTTATTGGGGGAGTCGAGTCGCTCGACCGCACATATTGTACCATTTTTCGCCAAAAAAGCAATAGACAATTGCAGTATTTTTTGATAAAATATTCGCACCGAAGATAGGAAAGGAAACGCCATGTCTGACATCATCGAGATCACCGATTTTTCCGCGCCCGAGCTGGACGTTTACGCGCGGCTGACCGAAGCGCAGCTGATGAATCGTTTTTCGCCGAAGGACGCGCTGTTCATCGCCGAAAGCCCCAAAGTCATCCACCGCGCGCTCGATGCGCACTACTGCCCCGTATCGCTTTTGATGGAACGCAAAGATATCGGCGCTTCCGCAGCCGACATCCTCGCGCGCTGCCCCGACATTCCCGTCTACACCGCCGACGAGGAGCTCCTTTGTCAATTGACGGGGTATCATCTGACGCGCGGCGTGCTTTGCGCCATGCGGCGGCCACCGCTGCCGTCCGTCGAGGCTGTATGTGCGGGCGCACGGCGCATCGTCGTGCTGGAAAACGTACAAAATCCGACCAATGTCGGCGCGATCTTCCGCTCCGCGGCGGCGCTGGGCATGGACGCCGTGCTGCTCACGCCCGGCTGCTCGGATCCTTTATACCGCCGTGCGGCGCGCGTCAGCATGGGCACGGTCTTTCAGATCCCATGGACGTTTTCGGACGGCACTTGGCCGCGCGACGGCATGGCCGCGCTGCGCGCGCTCGGTTTCAAGACGCTTTCCATGGCGCTGCGGAACGACTCCGTCGCCATTGACGATCCGCGTCTGCGGCGGGAAGAAAAACTCGCCATACTCATGGGCAGCGAGGGCGACGGTCTGTCCGAAACGACGCTCGCCGCCTGCGATTTTACGGTAAAAATACCCATGTATCACAACGTCGACTCCCTGAACGTCGCCGCGGCGGCGGCCGTTGCCTTCTGGGAGCTGCGCGCAAAATAAGGAGAAACCTATGAAACGAGAACAAGGACGCCCCGCCGATTTTTCCGCGCGCATCGCCACCGAGCAGCGCTGCTACGAACTTTTGGAACGGCTGCACATCCCCTTCGACCGCGTCGACCACGCGCACGCCGACACCATGGACATCTGCGCCGCCATCGGCGAGGTGCTCGGCGCGCCCATCTGCAAAAATCTGCTGCTGTGCAATCGCCAATGCACGGCCTTTTACCTGCTGATGATGCCCGGCGACAAAGCCTTCAAAACCAAAGATCTCTCCGCGCAGATCGGCTCGTCCCGCCTGAGTTTCGCGCAGGGAGAATATATGGAAGAATTTTTGCAGATCACGCCCGGCTCGCTGAGCATCCTCGGTCTGATGAACGACAAGGAAAAGCGCGTGCGCCTGCTCATCGACGAGGATATTTTGCGTGAAGAATACATCGGCTGCCATCCCTGCATCAACACGAGCTCTCTGCGTCTGAAAACAAGCGATGTGCGTGATGTCCTCATCCCCGCGCTGCAGCACGATGTTACCGTCGTGCGCTTACCGCGATACGAATAAGCGACAAATCGGGCGCGCCCTGCGGCACGCCCGATTTTCGTAAAAGCGCTCAAATATCCTCCGCGTCGACGGTTTGTATACCCGCCTCGTGCAGTGCGCGTGCGAGCACGCCCATGCCCTCGACCAAGCGTCCCGAAAATGTCCCGTCATACACCTGCCGGACACCGCAGGTGGGGCTTCTGGATTTCAAAACGGCCATGTCGGCGTCGGCGTTTTCCGCGACGATCCGCGCCACGGCGCGGCGCATCGGCGCATCGACCGACACGCCCTCACGGTTGACGAGCACGCCGTCGACGATCTCCATCGGCACGCGCGGCACGCCCAAAACTTCCTCGGGGCAGATCGGAACGATCTCATGTCCGCGCAAAAACGCGATCACCTTCTCGTCGCGATTGTTGCCGCCGTTGTATTTGCAATTTTTGCCCAACAAGCAGGCACTGACCAGTATTTTCACCGTAATTCCCCCTTTTCCATAGCATAGCAGAATTTTTGCACGCTTGCAACAAAATATTCTGTACTTTTTTCCCGCGCGATGATATAATGAAAGAAAAATTTTAAGGAGCTGATTTTTTTGGATCACGGTTTGATCGCCGCCCGCCTTTTTTCGGAGGGCTACAACTGCGCCCAAGCGGTCGCAGTGGCATTTTGTGACATCACGGGCTTGGAGGAAGCGCAGGTCGCGCGGATGCTCAGTCCCTTCGGCGGCGGCTTTGGCCGTCAGAGAGAGGTTTGCGGTGCCGTCAGCGGTATGTGCTTCGTTTACGGCACGCTCTACGGCTACGACGCGCCGAACCCCGAGCGGCAGCAGGTCGTTTACGCCGACGTGCAGCAGCTTTGCGCCGAGTTCCGTGAAAAAGCGGGCAGCATCCTCTGCCGAGAGATCTTGAGCAATCCGCCCACGGATCCCGCGCCCACGCCGCGCACGGCGGAATACTACGCCGCGCGTCCCTGCGCACGCATCGTGCTGCTGGCCGCGTCGCTGCTGGATAAGTACATCGAGCAGCATCCTCTGCAAAATCGGCAATAAGGACGGTTTTTTCTATGTACATGAACGAATATCGGCGCTGGAGCGCCTTCCCGACGGAGGACGCCGATCTGCGCGAGGAACTCGCTTCCCTTGACGGGAACGAGGCCGAGATCAAGGAGCGTTTCGCCGTTTCTCTGAAATTCGGCACGGCCGGTCTGCGCGGCGTGCTGGGCGCGGGCACGAACCGCATGAATATCTATGTCGTGCGTCAGGCGACGCAGGGACTGGCCAATCGGATCGCACGGCACGGCGGCACGCAGTGCGTCGCCATCTCCTACGACAGCCGCATCAAAAGCGATCTTTTCGCCAAGGAAGCGGCCTGCGTTTTGGCCGCCAACGGCATCCATGTGCGCATTTACGATGCGCTCATGCCCGTCCCCGCGCTGAGTTTTGCCACGCGCTACTACCACGCCGACGCGGGCATCATGATCACCGCCTCGCACAATCCCGCCAAGTATAACGGCTACAAGGTCTACGGCCCCGACGGTTGCCAGATGACCGACGAGGCTGCCGCGGAGGTCTACGCCGAGATCCAAAACACCGATGTTCTCACCGGTGCCAAGCATATGCCCTTTGACGACGCGCTCGCGCAGGGGCTGATCGCCTATGTTGACGAGGCGTGCAAGGAAGCGTTCTACGCCGCGGTCGAAAGCCGTCAGGTGCGCCCGGGTCTGTGCAAAAATGCGTCGCTGAAGCTGGTCTATTCTCCGCTCAACGGCGCGGGGCTCGTGCCCGTCAAGCGCGTGCTGCACGATATCGGCATCACGGACATCACACTCGTTCCCGAGCAGGAGCAGCCGGACGGCAACTTCCCCACCTGCCCCTACCCCAATCCCGAGATTTTCGAGACGCTGCGCCTCGGTCTGGAACTGGCCGAGCGCGAAGGCGCCGACCTGATGCTTGCGACCGATCCCGACGCCGACCGCGTCGGCATCGCCGTGCGCTGCCCGAAGGGGCGCTACGAGCTGTTGTCGGGCAACGAGGTCGGTGTGCTGCTGCTCGACTATATCTGCGCGGGGCGCAAAGAAAACGGTACGCTGCCCGAAAACGCCGTGGCGGTCAAGTCCGTCGTTTCGACGGCGCTGGCCGATGCGGTCGCGGCACACTACGGCGTGGAAATGCGCAGTGTGCTGACGGGCTTCAAGTGGATCGGCGATCAGATCGCGCGTCTGGAGCGCGCGGGCGAAGAAGAGCGCTTTCTCTTCGGTTTCGAGGAAAGCTACGGCTACCTTGCGGGCACTTATGTGCGCGACAAGGACGCCGTCGTCGCCTCCATGCTCATCTGCGAAATGGCCGCGTATTACCGCAGCATCGGCTCGTCCATCAAGCAGCGGCTCGAACAGCTCTACGGCGAATACGGCCGCTATCTGAACAAGGTCGAGTCCTTCGAGTTCCCGGGACTCGACGGCATGGAAAAAATGGCCGATATCATGCGCTTTTTGCGGCAGCACTCCCCTGCCGCCATCGCGGGGATCGATGTATCGTCCCGCACCGACTACCTGTGCTCCGACGAGACGGGTCTGCCGTGTGCCGACGTGCTGCTGTACCGCCTAGTCAACGGCGCGAGCGTGATCGTGCGTCCGTCGGGCACCGAGCCGAAGCTCAAAGCCTATTTCACCACGCGCGGCAAGACGCTTGCCGAGGCCGAGGAGCAGCAGCAGGAGCTTTCCGACGCACTGCGTCCCCTGTTCTCTTAAGTAGATATTCGGCGGGCGACTTTCGTCGCCCGCCGAAATGATAGGATCCGGATCGGTTTCGCCCCTTAGGCTGCGGGCTTGACATAGATCTTACAGCGGTAAGTCACGCCCTCGTAGGTCGTTTCGATATACACGTAGCCGCCGCCGAGATCGGCGCTGGGCGCCTTGCCCGTGATCTTTATGCCCTCGTCCGTCTGCGTGAGGGTGCACGCCTCGGCAAACTGCTCGCTGGGCTTCCATGTCAGGCCGCTGACGGCCTTGCCGTCGATAACGCTCAAAAGCTTCAGCTCGAACTGCTCGCCGACCTCAATGGTGACCTCGATGTTCGGCTCCGCAGCCGTGCCGTACGTCCAGCGCGAGCTGAGGTAGTAATCCCCGCGAATGCCCGCCACGCGCACGAGGCACTCGGCGCTCTGGTCGCCGTATTGGATCTTCACCTTGACGCCCGCCGCACAGTTTTTCACGGCAACGGCCTTCGTCCCCTCGATGCGCACGTAATTTTCATCCGCGCTGGTGCAGATGAGCTTCGCGGGATCGTACAGTTCCTTGTCCTGCAACAGCCGGTACAGATCATAGCTCGTGCCGTTCGTGGGGCTGAGGGTGATGTCATTGGATGTCAGCCGCAGTGTCGGCGTGACGCTGACCTTCACGGTGAGCGTATACTCGCCGCAGGTGATGTAGATGAGCGCTTCGCCTGCGCCGACCGGCGTAACGAGGCCGTTTTCATCCACTTTGACGACAGCGGTGTTCTGCGAAGTGAATACAGGCGTCAGCTGATCGGTCGTATTCTCGGGCAGCAGGCGCACCTTCAGCTGCGCGCTCTGCGACAGAGAGGTGAAATTCAGCTGTTGCATACTTTCGTCGGTCAGCTTGATGCCCGTGCAGGGAACGAGTCCGATGCCGCAGAACTTGCACTTGCCGTCCCCACCGGCGATGTGCCCCGTAGCCGTGCCCGCATCCGTTTGGGTGTCGGTCTTGCCGCAGCGGCTGCAGGTGGCGGTCTTCGTGCCGTCTTTTTCGCAGGTGGCGTTATTGTCGGAAATGTACTTGGAGAAATCGTGGCCGAGCGCCGTGCCGCTGTCGGCTCGCGTCAGCTTTTTGCCGCAACGGCTGCAGGTGGCACTTCTCGTGCCGTCGGCAAGGCAGGTGGCATTGTTGTCGGAAACATAGTCGCCGTAATCGTGCCCCAAGGCGTTGATCTGTTCGCTGTAACTGTCCCCGCAGGCGCAGGTGAAGCTCTTTTCGCCCTGTGTCAGGCAGCTCGCCTCGCGCGTGATCTTTTCTTCATACTTGTGCCCCGTTGCGGCGATCGTTTCTTTTTCCGTTTCGCCGCACGCGCAGCTGCGCACGCGCTCGCCGTCCGTCAGGCAGCCGGCGGCGACCGACTCCGTCCATTCGCCGAAGGCGTGGACGTGCTCGCCTTCCGTCGCATTGGGATCGCCCGTGGTCACGTTCGGATCGCCCGTGGTCATGTTCGGGTCGCCCGTGGTCGTCGAACTCTTTTTTCCGCAGGCCGCCAGCATACAGATGCAAAGCAGCGCCACGCCGATGATCGGCAAGCTCCTCTTCAAAAGCTGTTTCATGTCATTGTCCTCCTTGGTAAACAGCAGTGTCTTTTTGTGAATATCATTATATGCCATCCGGGGAAAGATTTCCAGTATTTTTTGTAGATTTTCCATGGAATTTTCATGGCTCGTAAAAAATTTTTTCGGTTGACATTTTTGCGCGGCGGTGCTATATTGATAGGGACAAGTTCATAGTCGTTTCAGTGCCCCGTCGCGCGGTAACAGCCTGCGGGGAGAATAGAGAATCGTGTGCAAATCACGAACGGTACCGCCACTGTAAGCGCGGAGATCTTCCATACAGGCGAAAGCCGGTCATTGGGGCAAACCCGAGAAGGCCTTGTAAGATCGCGGATGCGCAAGTCAGGAGAACTGCTGAAACCTGCTTTTGCCGATGCCACACGTATGGCCTTCGGCTGCTTTGTACGGGAAATCGGCCGCTGCAATCGAAAGATCGCAGCGGCTTTTTGCCGCTCCCGACAGCTGTGGGAGATCCTCCTTGCACAGATGGCCCTGTCGGGAGCGGCGGGATATCCCGATTTTTTTGACGAGGTGTTTTTATGACGGAACGTGAAATGTATGAACTGGCTCTCGCGGAGGGCTTTGCCAACGCCGCCGTGGTCGACACGGCGGACATTGTTTTCGACCCGAGTTTTCGTCCCTACTGCGAGGAAAATCTTTGCGGGCAGTACGGCGCGAATTACTCCTGCCCGCCCGACTGCGGCAGCCCCGAGGAAATGAAAGCGCGCATTCTCGCGCACAAAAAAGCGCTCGTGCTGCAAACGATCTGGCAGGTGCGCGATTATTCCGACGCGGCCGCCATCAAAAAAGCCAAATCCGGACACAACGCCGCAGAGCTTCGCGTAGTCAAAACGCTGCGCGAGCGCGGACACGACGGCTTGATCGTCGGCGCGAGCGGTTGCGCGCTTTGTTCCCCCTGCGCGCGCCGCGAAGGCAAGCCTTGCCCGCATCCGGATATTCGCTATTCGTGTATGTCGGCATACTGCATTTTCGTCAAGAAGCTTGCCGACCGCTGCGGCATGGAATACGACTGCGGCGAAGGTCTGCTCGGCCTGTTCGGTATGTACGCCTTCGACGAATGACCATCAAAAAACCGCACCCGGATGTATCGCAAGAACATCCGGGTGCTTTTCTTACAGTTTTCCGACGAGGTCGACGCCGGGGCGCAGCGTTTCCCCGCCCGGCTTCCAGTTGGCGGGGCAAGCCTGATCGCCGTTTTCGTAGACGAATTGGCAGCCCTGCAGCTTGCGCAGAAGCTCCTCGGCGTTTCTGCCGACGCTGCCGCTGCTGATCTCATACGCGGCGATACGCCCCTCGGGATCGACGATGAAGCTGCCGCGCTCGGCCAGTCCGTCCGATTCGATCAGCACGCCGAAATCGCGGCACAGCGCGTGCGTCGGGTCGGCAAGCATGGGAAAGCGGATGCGTCCGATGCGCTCGGACGCATCATGCCACGCCTTGTGGACAAAATGCGTGTCCGTCGACACGGAATACACTTCGCAATCCAGCGCGCGGAACTGCTCGTATTTTTCCGCCATATCCTCCAGCTCCGTCGGGCAGACGAAGGTAAAATCGGCGGGATAGAAGAAGAATACGCCCCATTTTCCCAAAACGTCCTGTTTCGTCAGCGTTTTGAACTGCTTTTCATGGTAAACATCAACTTGAAAATCCGGAATTTCTTTTCTGATCTGTGACATTTTTCGTCCTCCTTTTTGGCTTCGAACGCAGTTTGCCCGTTTTTGCGTAAATAATTCCGCGTTTGCGGGACAAACTGTGGAAAAGGAGTTGAATGAGCGAATGCTTTCCTACCGAAAAGGCTTCGTGCCTTATGCGCTGGCGGCGTTTTTGATCGGTTTCGTGGGCGGATTTTCCACGGTGCTCGGCCCCGCTTTCGTCGCCGACCTGCAGCTTCCCTACAACAATACCACTTGGACGGCGCTCGCGCAGGCCATTTCCACCGCCGCCTGCGCGCCCATTCTCGGCAAACTCGGTGACCGCCTCGGCCGACACCGCACGCTGGCTCTGGGTCTGCTCGTCTACACGCTCGGCAACGTGCTGACGACGGCGGCAGGCTCGCTTTCGGCGATGCTCGCGGCGCGCTTTGTCGTCGGGCTCGGCACGGCGGCGATGGTCCCGCTCATTTTGAGCTATATCGTCACGGAGTTTCCACCCGAGCGCGTGGCGAAGGGATTTTCGGCCTATATGCTCATCTCGGGCGCATCCGTCATCGCAGGCCCCACGCTCGGCGCGATCGCGCTGGCGAAGGTCGGCTGGCGGGGCATGAGCGCGATCTGCGTGGGCATCTGTGTGCTCGTGTCGCTGCTTTGCCTCGTGCTGTGGGAAAAAGGAAACGAGCCGCGCAGGGATACGGGAAAATTCGACCTCGTGGGCGGCATTTTGCTGGTCTTCGTATCGGCTTTGGCGCTGTGTGTGCCCTCCTTCGGGCAAAATTTCGGCTGGACGTCGCCCGCCTCGCTCGGCGTGCTCGCCGCGACGCTGCTCGCGCTGGTCGCGCTCGTGTTTTCGCAGCTGCGCGCGAGCGTTCCCATTCTTCCCGCCGCCTTCCTCGCGCGGCGCGGATTTTTGTTGAGCGTGGCGGCGCTTTTTCTGACGCAGGGGTTTCTTCAGGCGAACATGACCGCCGTCATGGTCTTTGTCGCCTATGCTCGCCCGAGCGACACGGTCGTTTCCGGCTACGCCATTTCGGTGCTGTATCTCGGGATGTCGCTCGGCGCGCCGACGCTCGGGCCTTTGGCCGATCGCCATGAACCGCGGAACATCCTGACGCTGTCGTTTCTGTGCACCGCGCTCGGCTGCGCGCTGATGCTGCTGTTCGACGAGCAGGCCGACGCCCTGCTGCTGATGGCGTCGCTGGGCGTGCTCGGCTTCGGGCTGGGTGCCAACGGCACGATCCTCCTGAAAGTCGCACTGGCGGGGCTGCCGAGCAGCTCGGCGGGCGTCTGCACGGGCACATACGGCTTGTTTCGCGATCTGGCCTCGCCCTTCGGGGTGGCCGTGCTCGTGCCGCTGTTTACCAATCGCATCACGGCGCTGCTTTCGCAGGGACTCGGCGCCCCCGATGCCGCCGTGCGTGCCGTGCACCTGCTTGCGCTGACGGAGCTTGTGAGCGTCGGTGTCGGGCTGATCGTCATTCGTTTTTTACCGACCGTTCATCAAAAAGGAGAGCATCATGAAATTACACGATAAAGTCGTCCTCATCACGGCCTCGACACGCGGCATCGGCCTTGCCTGCGTGCGGCGCTGCGCGCAGGAGGGTGCGACCGTTTATATGGCCGCGCGAAATCCGGAGCGTGCCAAGGAGGCGGCGCTGGCGCTGACACGCGAAGGAAAACGCGTCAAATATGTCTACTGCGACGCGACCGAGCCCGAAAGCTTCGTGTCCATGATCGACGAGGTCATCGCCGACAGCGGCAGGCTCGACGTGCTGGTCAATAATTTCGGCACCTCCGATCCGCAGCGCGACCGCGACCTGATGCACACGGACGCGGCGGTGTTCGTCGATACCGTCGCTACGAATCTGCGCAGCGTTTTTACGGCAAGTCAGGCCGCCGCGCGGCACATGGCGCAAAACGGCGGTGGCAGCATCATCAACATTTCCTCCGTCGGCGGGCTGATCCCCGATGTTTCGCAGATCGCCTACGGCACGAGCAAGGCCGCCATCAACCACCTGACGAAACTCATCGCCGTGCAGGAGGCGAAAAACGGCATTCGTTGCAACGCCGTCCTGCCCGGAATGACGGCGACGGAGGCCGTGTCGCAGCGGCTGACGGAGGAATTCCGCCGCAGTTTCGTGCAGCATATCCCGCTCGGGCGCATGGGACTTCCGGAGGAAGTGGCGGCGGCGGTGGCGTATCTGGCAAGCGACGACGCCGCGTACACGACGGGGCAAACGCTCGGCGTCTGCGGCGGCTTTTCACTCGGCAGTGTCCTCTACGGCAGCCAAAACTCCGCTCGCCGCTAAACATTTGTCCGCAGATACTGCGCGCATCTGCGGACATTCTTTCAAATTCTTGCGACGCCGCTGTCTTTGGCGGCCTGCGCGACGGCCTGCGCGACGGCGGCACTGACGCGCTTGTCAAAGGCGGTCGGAATGATATACTCCGCGCACAGCTCCTCGTCCGACACGAGCGAGGCGATCGCCGTCGCCGCCGCCATTTTCATTTCCTCGTTGATATCCGACGCGCGCACATCGAACGCGCCGCGGAAAATGCCCGGGAAGGCCAGCACGTTGTTGATCTGGTTGGGGTAATCGCTGCGCCCCGTGCAGATGACCTTCGCGCCGCCCGCGCGCGCTTGCTCGGGGAAAATTTCGGGCGTCGGATTGGCGCAGGCGAAAACGATCGCGTCGCGCGCCATCGTCGCGACCATTTGCTCGGTCAGCGTCCCGGGGGCGGACACGCCGATGAAGACATCCGCGCCGCGGATGACGTCGGCCAGCGTCCCGCGCTCGCCGCGGCGGTTCGTCAGGCTCGCCATTTCGCGCTTGATGGGATTTAAGCCTTCGCGGCCTTCGTAGATCGCGCCGCTGCGGTCGGTCATGACGATGTCGCGGTAGCCCGCGCGCAGCAGCAGCCGCACGATGGCGATCGCCGCCGCGCCGGCGCCGGAGGTGACGATCTTGACATCCTCCTTGCGCTTGCCGACGACCTTGAGCGCATTCGTCAGCCCCGCGAGGGTGATGACGGCGGTGCCGTGCTGATCGTCGTGGAAAATGGGGATGTCGCATTTTTCTTTCAGCTTGCGCTCGATCTCGAAGCAGCGCGGCGCGGCAATGTCCTCGAGGTTGATACCGCCGAACGAGCCGCTGATGAGATAGACGGCCTGCACGAATTCGTCCACATTCTGCGTCTTGACGCACAGCGGAAAGGCGTCGACATCGCCGAAGGCCTTGAAAAGGGCGCATTTTCCCTCCATCACGGGCATACCGGCCTCCGGGCCGATGTCGCCGAGACCGAGCACGGCCGAGCCGTCCGTGATGACGGCGCACAGATTGTGGCGGCGCGTCAGATCGTACGAGCGCGAAACGTCTTTTAGTATTTCGAGGCAGGGCTGCGCGACGCCCGGCGTGTAGGCCAGCGCAAGCGCCTCCTTCGTGTCGCAGGGCACCGTGCAGGTGACCTCGATCTTGCCGCCCCACTGCTCATGCAGCCGCAGCGACTCCTTGGCGTAGTCCATAGAAATTCCTCCCGCGTTTTTTCTTCCATTCTATCACGGAACGCAGCCGAACGCAAGCACGATTCTCTCCCCCGCCACCCGCCTTCCGCACGCTTGTAGGGGACGACGCCCTCGGCGTCCCGTTTGCCCCCCATCCGGTAGGGGCGGACGACCCTGTCCGCCCACCCCACGGCGATGCGCGGTAGGGCGGGGACACGTCCCCGCCGCCCCCGTACGACGACCGCA
>CAYOZT010000036.1:0-15766 GCA_964408545.1 uncultured Oscillospiraceae bacterium
GCACGATGGAGCGCGTCTATGTGCCCACCGATCCGCACGAAAAGGCCATGCAGCGCGCGCTGATCCAATATCGCGATCCGAAAAATTACTATCTCGTGCGCGAGGCGCTCCTCAAGGCGCACCGCGAGGATCTGATCGGCTCGGGGCCGAAGTGTCTCATCCGCGCCGTGCTGCCCAAGGCGGGGCGTCCCATCCCCCCACCGCCGAAAGCACCGCAAAAGGGGAAGATGCCCGTTCGGAAAGCGGCGCACGATCCCGCTTCCAAGGGCAAAAAGCCGCGCTCGCGCTAAGCGCCCACCGTTACCGCATTTTTTGGGGGGCGGATCCTTCGGCTCGCTGTCGCTCGCTCTTCGATGACACATACCGCAAACGGCGCAGACGGACCGTCGGGGACGCCGGTCCCTACATGGGGTGTGCAGCATATCCATAAGCGGCGCAAATTTGTTTCTATATGAATTTGGGACTTGCCATTTTACGCGGGCAAGGATATAATGGATCTATCGTTACGAGAGGAGAACATTTTATGTTTGTCAGATATGTGATCGCTCAGTGATCTGAGCTTAAAATACTAGGAATCGTTAAGCTCAGAGGAACTCCCCAAAGAAAACGGAGGAACACATGAGCTACATTCGGGCAGAAGAGGTTCTGCCGAAAGAATTGATCGAAGCGATTCAGCAGTATGTCAGCGGAAAGTACATCTATATCCCCTCGGCGGAGAAGAAGAGCTGGGGCACACAGACGGACGCGCGGTGCTATTACCGCGCGCGAAATGCCGAGATCGGCGCAAAATTCGCACAAGGTGCCGCCGTGCGGCAGCTTGCGGCGGAGTATGCTCTCACCGAAAAAAGCATTCGGCGCATTTTGCGCGCGGAGCGTGCAAAATGAATGTCGACGCCCTGCGCGTGTACCATCGCTGCGGCGGCTGCGGAAAAAAGCAGGAATTTGTCAATTCGGGCAAATTCCGCGTCAACGCCAACGGAAACCGTGTGGACGTTTGGCTGATCTACCGCTGCAAAAAGTGCAAGCACTCGTGGAACTTGGAAGTTTTCGAGCGCGTGAAGCCCGCCGCGATCGACGCGGAGCTGTTTGCGCAATTTCAGGACAACGACCCCGACTTGGCCTCCCGATACGGGAAGGATATCGACTTTCTCAAACGAAATCATGCTGAATTCAAGTGATCTCATCCCCGCGCGCTCATCCGCGCGGGGATTTTTTTCGTCCGAAGGAAAATGACGAAATATGCAAATTGGCATTGAGAAATCCGTCCGCTTGCGTTATAATAGGGGAAAGTTCATGCGCCGCGCTTTCGGCGCTGCTTTTGGGAGGAACGACATGAAAAACAAAATGACCCTACGCTTTGCCGCGTTTTTGCTGGCGCTGATAATGCTGCTTTGCGCCTGCACGGCGGCCGAGACGCCGACGACGGCTTTGCCGACCACGGGATCTGTGCCGACGCAAGCGCCGACCGACCCGGCGCAAGCGCCGACCGACCCGACGCAAACGCCGACCGAGCCGACGCAAGCGCCGACCGAGCCGACGCAAGCGCCGACCGATCCGACGCAAGCGCCGACCGACCCGACACAGGCGCCGACCGAGCCGACGCAAGCACCGACCGATCCGACCGAGCCTGCGGAATGCACGCACACGGATGACGACAACGACGGCAGCTGCGATACTTGCGGCGTATGTGTCACGGTACGGCTGGATTTTTACGCCGTCAATGACCTGCACGGCGTGTTTATGGACAGTGCATCCAACCCCGGCGTCGACGAAATGACCACGTATTTCAAAAACGCCTTTGCCGATGACAGTGCATACGAGATCTTGCTCTCTTCGGGCGATATGTGGCAGGGGAGCGTGGAGTCCAGCTCCAACAAGGGACAATTGATGACCGAGTGGATGAACGAACTGGGCTTCGTGAGCATGACGCTGGGCAACCACGAATACGACTGGGGCAGCGAGCAGATCGTCGAGAATGCCGCACTGGCGGATTTTCCCTTCCTTGCCATCAATGCCAACGATGAAAACGTCGAGCAGATGTATTGCCGCCCGTCCGTGACGGTCGAGCGCGGCGGCGTGAAGATCGGTATCATCGGTGCGGTCAGTAATTGGCTCAGCTCCATTTCGGGCGAATTCACGGACGGACTCGATTTCACCACGGGCAGCGCCCTGACGCAGATGGTCAAGCGGGAAGCGACGCGCCTGCGCGAGGAAGAGGGCTGCGCGATCGTCATCTACAGCATCCACGAGGGCACGGAAAGCTCCTATTCCTCCGTTAAGGATGTCGATTATCTGGATTATTACGACATGGAGTTGTCCGACGGCTACATCGATCTCGTTTTTGAGGCGCATACCCACAAAAACTATGTTTTGCGCGACAGCCACGGCGTCTACCACATTCAGGCGGGCGGCTATAACAGCGCGCTCGGATATGCGAGCGTATCGTACAATACGGCAAACGGCAGCGTCGACGTGCAGACGGCAAGCACGCTGTCCAATTCCGTCTACGCCGACAAGAGCCTTACGGGCGACGCGATCGTTACGGAGCTTTTTGAAAAATACTTCCCCGAGGAAGATCCCTATACCGATGTCATCGGTTACAACAGCAGCAAGCGCAACTCCTCGACCGTGGCGGACACCGTCGCGCAGCTGTATCTGGAAAAGGGACGAGCGCTTTGGCCGGAGTACGAGATCGTGCTTGCGGGCGGATTTTTGAAAACACGCACGCCCTATGATCTGGCAGCGGGAGATGTGACCTATTCGCAGCTGTACAGCCTCCTGCCATTCGACAATGACATCGTGCTTTGCCGTATCACGGGAAGACAGCTCAAGAAGGCCTTCTTGGAGTCGAACAACCGAAACTACCACTATGTCTGCGATAATGATCTCGCGGTGGAGGACGATGCGCTATACTACATCGTGACGGATACGTACACCTCTTTTTATAAGTACAATATGTTCACCGAGATCGCGCGGCTGGAGGACTACTATGCGCGCGACCTGCTGCGCGATTATATCGCCGCGGGCAACTGGGACGCCAAGGCAAAGGCAGGCGCCGAGAACGAGCGGACGGCGCGTGATGTTTTCTCCGCGCGCTGCGATGCCCTGATCGAAAAACGCGATCGCCTTCTTCGGACGATCCTCCGAAATGGCGAATATCGCCGTATGTTTGCCCTCAAGCACGCCGAAATTTCCGAAAACTGACAAAAACCTGCTGCAAGGCCGAAGCTTTGCAGCAGGTTTTTTCCAATACGGCGGGATCGTCAGGCGCGACGATTCTTTTTGTAAATGATGTGCAGCCCCTTGAGCAGCAGATTTTCATCGTAGATGATGGGCTTGGTGCAGTAGGGGAGGATCTTGTCGGCGATACCGCCCGTGGCAACGACGGTCGCCGGGCAGCCGAGCTCGCGCTCGAAGCGCGCGATCATGCCGTCGAGCAGCGCCGCGCTGCCGTACACCGCGCCGCTTTGCATACTTTCGGTCGTCGTGGTGCAGATGGCCTTGGCGGGCGCGACGATGGGCACTTTTTGCAGCAGCGAAGTGCCCGAGGACAGCGCGCTGATCGACAGCGCCACGCCCGGCACGATCGCGCCGCCGATATAGCGGTTCCCCTTATCGACCACGGTGATGGTCGTGGCGGTGCCCATGTCGACGACGATTACGGGCAGCGGATACTCCGACATGGCGGCGACGCCGGCTGCGACGATGTCGCTGCCGAGCGTTGCGGGATTTTCAATGGCGACATTCAGCCCCGTCTTGAGCCCCGCGCCGACGATCAGCGCTTTGCAGTGCGTGATTTTTTCGACCGCCGTGCGGAAGATCTCCGTCAGCGGCGGAACGACGGAGCAGATGATCGCGCCGTCGAAAGCGGCGGTGTCCACGCCGTGAAATTGCAGGATGGACTGCATACCCGAGGCGTATTCGTCCTCCGTTTTTTTCAGATCCGTCACCATGCGAAACAGCGCGGACACGCGTTCGTCGCGGTCGATGCAGCCGATGACGATGTTGGAATTGCCGATGTCGATTGCCAGAAGCATAGCATTCTCCTTTATCGTTTTCCGATACGAATGAGTCGGGTAATGACGGGGATCAGCACGAGATCGATGCCCAGCTCGATGAAAAAGTTCGCGCCGACGAGCCCGAAGAGCATATACGCGCCGACATTGGCGTAGCCTTCGCTCCATGCGCGCAGGGTGTCGAGAAAGAACACCGTGCAGCCGAGCAAAAATACGCCCGTGTTGACAACGGGACAAACGACGGCTGCCGTGATGACCGCGGCCGTTTTGCTCCGTTTCTCGATCAGACGGTACACGCCGCCCGCCGCGAGACCGCACAGCGTGCCCTTTGCGAGCACGACGACGATCGTACCGAGCGTGTCGATGGCCAGAAACGCCGCCGCGTCACCGCTGAAAAGCACCGCGAGACCGAACACGAAGCCGAGCCACGCACCGCCCTTCCAGCCGTAGACCGCCGCGCCGACCACGATGGGCACGAGCACCAGCGAGACCGAGAACAGCCCCAGCGCGCGCAAGCCGACCGCCAGCAGCTGCAGCACCACCACGATGGCGCTGAACAGTCCCATACCGACCATGTTTTTCGTTTTCATAGATCAAAATACCTCCTGCTGCCGCTCTTCATACCGCGAAGATGCAGCGCATTTTTTGGAAGGCAAAGCCTTCGTTGCGTATTATAACAGTTATTTTACAAAAATACAAGAAAAATGCACTTGACAGAAACATTTTTTTCGCCTATGATGATGACACGCGAGGCGAAAGTGTGCTCGCAAGTAAAGAAAAGGAGTTTTCAGAATATGAAAAAGACACTGGCAGCCGTTCTGGCTTTGTGCCTGATGGTTGGCTGCATCCTTGCCGGCTGCGGCGGCAGCAACACCACTACCGGCAACACCACCACCGGCAGCAATGCTACCACCGGCAACAACACCACAACCGGCAACAATCCCACCACCGGTAACAATCCCACCGAGGGCACGACTGTTCCCGAGGCGACCGATCCCGAGGGCACGACCGCTCCCGACGCAACGATCCCCGAAGCGACCGACCCCACCGATCCCACCGATCCCACCGACCCCACCGACCCCACCGACCCCGATGTCAAGAACCCCGCATTGGAGCAGGCGCAGCAGTCTCCCGTGCTGTATCTGATCTCCGCGCTCAACCGCACGGATTACGAGACCAAGCTCCCCAACGCCGAGGCGCTCGAGAAGCTGCTGACCGCGCTCGGCGGCAAGGGAACCATCATCGCCGAGGTCGAATTTCTTACCTTCGAGATCCGTTATGACTTAACGGAAGGCACGGCACTGGTTTCCCTTCCCTATAATGTATCCGCGGACGGCTCTATCGATTCTTATCTGACCATCTACATCACCCGCGAGGGCGTCTGTGTCAGTTGCCCCGAGGAGCTCGATGAAGTGTACGGCATCTCCTTCGAGAACTTCTGGGAAGATCTCGAAAAGTGCGAAATTTGGGAAGTTCTCGGCTACAGCTTCGAAGATCTGAAGGAAATGATCGGCGAACAGATCGATCAGATCCTCGCCGCATTGCAAGAGGACGACTCCGGCTGGCAGGATCAGCTGCAGAGCACCATCGAAAAGCTCGATATGCTCGCCAATGAGATCCAATTCGTCGCCGAGGATGTCGACGGCACAGCCGTGGCCATCTCCTGCACGATGAGTGCCGAGCAGATGAACAAGCTGCTCGACGGAACACTCGAAGAGGTGAGCGCCTATCTGACGCTTCTGGGCAATACTTTCCCCGATATGATCCCGAGCGACATCAATATCACGCTCGAGCAGATCGCCGCAATGCTCAAGCAGTTCGCGTTTGACATCGACTTCCGCTTCGTCGTCGACAACGAAAGCGGCATGGTCACCAAGGAAACCTACACCATGACGATGAAGGTCGAGGAAAGCATCGCCGTCATCGAGGGCAGCTGCGATCTGTCCGACCTGCGTGACGTCAAGGTCGAAGTGACCGCGAAGGTGGACGGCGAGGTCGTTAACACCCAGACCGTGCGCATGGTCTGCAACGATACCGACAGCGTCATCGACCGCAGCTACACCATGACGGTCGACGGCGTCGAGACCATGTCCTACAGCCTGCGCTACGACGGCACCGACTTTGCCCTGACCATGACCGTGGAAGGCAGCACCGTTACCGAAGGCTTCAAGCTCGTCATCACCGAGAACGAATTGATCTTCTCCGACGCTTACATCGTGGTCGACGGAACGAAAGAGACGTTCGGCTTCGATCTGACCGTCCGCACCGAGTGCGATGCGATCACCGCGCCCGAGTACAAGAACATTCTCGAGCTGCCCGCCGAAACATGGCAGACCATCTTGGATAATCTCGGCGTTTTCGAGCCCGAGATCTCCGTGACTCCCTAAAAAACGATCCCCGACCTGCTGCGTCGCTCGGCGCAGCAGGTTTTTATTTTTTCCTTTACATTTGCGCGATTATTTGCTATAATATGAACGGCCGAAAATTATACTGCGATTTGTCGGCAAAATCGGATGAAAATCCATCTTCAAAAAGGAGAAAAACGCATGAAAAAAGTTATTTCTGTCACATTGATCCTTGCGTTGGTACTCTCGCTCGGCTGCCTGTTCAGCGCTTGCGAAAGCGAAAAGCTCGGGCTCAAGTATGCCAAGAAGGATCCTTATGCGTACATCCAAACCGCGTCGGAAAAGGTCGAAAAGGAAATCTCCAAAGAAACGGATCTTTCCAAGCTGTTCAACTCCCTGACGGAAAAGGGCACGGTCACCGTCAAAGCGGATGATATGTCGGCGGAAGTCGCCTACAACCTGAAAAAGAACAGCGCTTATGCCAATGTCGAGTGGAAATCGTTCTTCGAAGATTATTCCGCCGAGATCTGGTACGACGAGGACGCCATTTGCATGAAGTCCGAAGACCTGCTGGGCAGCGACACGGCCTACGGCATTTCTTTCGACACGCTCGAGAAGGACATGGAGGACTCGGAAATTTGGGACATCCTCTTCGGTGACCTCGGCGACTTCGGTGACTTCGGCGACACATCGGAGGATATGGGCGCGGCGGAGATCCTCGCTGCGTTCTTCGCGGAAGGCGGCGACATTTCCGAGCTGATCGAGCGCTACAACAAGACTATCGAGAAATACTTCGACAAACTCGAATACACCGTCGAAGAAACTACCACCGGCGAGGGTGACAAGGCGGTCGAGATCTCCTTCACACTCGATTCGGATGATCTGGTGGAACTGCTCGAAACGATCGAAGACGATGTTTTGGAAGACATCGATCTGTCCGACTTGATCGGCGTCGATATGGACGACATAATAGACAAGGCCGAAGAGATTGACACGGAAATGACCTTCTCGGTCGTTATCAGCAATAAGAGCGGCCTGATCACAAACGCCACTTGCGAATATGAGTTCTCGTACGAGATGTGGTACGGAAAAACCGATATCGGCGTCGAAATGGATCTGGACATGGAAGACCTGAAGGACATCACGCTGAAGGTCAACCAAAAGACCAAGAACGACTACGGCACCGAGAAATCGAGCGTTACGATCAAATACAAGAACAGCGATTCCGACGACAAGATCAGCCGCAAGATCACCGTCAAGGAAGACGGAGAGACGATCGCCGGTATTTCCTTCAGCCTCGATACCGCGAAAAACAAACTCAGCGTTCAGCTGTCCGATGAGGACGAAAACTACAAGCTGGAAGCCAAATGCGAGCTGAGCAAATCCAAGCTGAAGCTGAGCAAGATGACCTATACGGTAAACGGCGAAGAGGAAGACCTTCCCATCGAGGAGCTGACGCTCAGCACCGGCTACTCGACCAAGAAAATGCCCAAGTACACCAACATCCTGCGCATGGATGAGGAAGAGCTGGAAGAACTGCTCGGATCGCTCATCGGATTCTAAAAGATATTCCCCGATTTTCTGCGGAAAATCGGGGAATTTTTGCGCTTGTCCATTCGGCGCGGCGGCACGGGGAGGGAAGACTGCGCCGCCGCATCTTTCACAGTTTCACACGCCAATAGTTGCCGCTGTCGCGACATAATAGATTTTCGGCGACCATATCGCGGCGGATGGTGCAAAAATCGTCGTGAAAATCGGCGATGATGATATTGACCTCGCGCTCGGTATAGATGCGGTCGTATTCGAAGGACTCGGCGATGTGCTCAAGCACGATGCGCTCTTTTTTGCGCTGTGCGGGAATGGTCTTGAGTTTGCCGTATTCAAAAAAGCTGTCGAGCACCTTGCGGCGATAATCGTCGTCGCGCTTGTCGCGCAGGATGCCTTCATCCGACTGCTCCGAAAGGATCTGCAGGATGCTCGTTTCGAACAGCTCGCGATTGAGCGAGTAGATCGTGTAGTATTGGCTTTTGTAAGATGTGACTGCGCCGACGAGCGACAGCTTTTTCAGGTGAAACGAGACGGTGGGCTGCGAGATGGCCAGCCGCTCGGCCAGACGCTCGACATACATATCCTCGATCGCAAGCGATTTGAGGATCTGCAGGCGGGATTTGTCCGACAGGCATTTGAACAGGGCAAGGGATTCGGCTTCCGTCATACTTCGTCCTCCCAAATGCGCGCAAAATGCGCTTCGATGTCGCGCACGGCGTCGAGCTTGAGCTGCTCGAGATGCGCCTTGGCGGTGTCGGCGTGCGATTCGGCCTTTTCGAGCGAGGCGCGCCAGCTCGCGGGGATCTGCTCGATTCGCTCGGCAAAGAAACGACGCAGTGCATCGCCGTCCGTGCCGCACTGCTCGGACGCGACACGCAGAACGGTGCGGAAAATGTCGTAAATGTTGCCGCGAACCTTCTCAAAGGTCACCTCATCCGTGCGGCCGTCGGCGCGCAAGGCGTCTGCACGCTGCGCGCACGCTGCGACGCGCTCGTCTAAAAATTCCGAGAAGGCCGTGATTTTTTCTTCCATGCCAGGAACCTCCTTTTTTGTTTGCTGCGATTATATCACAAACAAATCAAAATGTCAATACCAATTTGATATACATAAAAATAAATTTTCGGAAAAAGCGGCTGCCGAATGTGCTCGGCAGCCGCGCGTGTTTTTACGGTTCGACGGGGAGAAGAAAAGCGGGGAAGATGTTCACGCCGATGGCGGAGGCGTTTTCACCCGTGATGAGTTCGGCATCGATCGCACTGAGCGTCCGATTCAAATCGTAGCTGCCGAGAAAGAAACTGTGATCGCCGAGCGTCGTGACGAGCGTGTGATGCGTTGCGTCCCAAACATAGATGCACGACGGCTCGTTTACGCGCTTGAGCCATGCTTTTCCGGCGGCGGACAGAACGATATCGATATAGAGCTTTTCCTCGCCGCGGAGAAAATACAGGTAATAGCCGTCCTGCGCCTGCTCGAGAAAGATGGTAACGGCCTCGGCGGGATCGGCGCTCGTCGCAAGATAAATGCCGCTGCTTGCATTGCCGTTAAAATAGAGCGTTTCGTCCAGAAGCGTCTGCTGCGTGACGAGAAAATAAGCCGTGTCGACGAGCGGGGTATCGTCCGGCTCATCGGGGATGAGCGTATCCGCGCAGCGGGAGCAGATACCGTCGATATAGTCGTGTCCGAGGGCGGGGAGAAGGCTGACTTCCCGTTCTCCGCAGTCGCAGAATCGCTCCTTGTAGCCGTCGTTGAGGCAGTCTGCCTCGACGATGTGCCATTGTCCGAAGAAGTGGATATGCTCCGTTTGCGGCGGAGAGGTCGGCGCGTCGGGGAGCGTCGGTTCGGTCGGTTCGGTTGGTGCGCTCGGTGCGGCAGATGCATCGGTCGGCGCGGGACGGCTTTCGTCGGCAAAGGGCGCCGTCGTGTCCGTATTGCTCGGCGCAGCCGCGGTCGGCAGGAGCGTCGGCTCGGTCGGCGCGGGAGCACGCGTTGTGGGCGGCTGCGTCGGTTCGGTCACTTCCGAAGGGAAAACGCTTGCCGCGGGTGTCGGCGTGCCGTCGGTCACAGTAGCGGCGGTGTCGGAATAAACGCTCGGCTGCGCGCTGCAGGCCGTCAAGCTCAGCAGACACAGCACGATCGAGAAAAGTTGCAATTTCGTTCCTATGAAAATCGCCTTCTTTCGTCGCCTCGGGCACGCGGGGAGCAAAAGCGAGCGCGTCCCGAGATCTCTTGGGACTATCATAGCAAGTGTTCAGCGATTTTGCAATCTTTTTGTCGAATTTTTTCAAAAAATTGCCGCAAAGCGTGTTGCTTTGCGGCAATGCATCGTTTATTCCTCGGTGGGCGTTTCCTGCGGTCGGCCGTTGACAAAGGCCATCAGCTCTTCGCCGGTGATGGTTTCCTTGTTCAGCAGATATTGCGCGATCTCGTCGAGCAGGGCGCGATTGTCACGCAGCAGGCTCGTTGCGTCGGTGTAGCAGCGCTCGAGCAGCTTCTGCACGGCAGCATCGACGGCCGCCGCCGTTTCGTTGGAGCAATCGAGGCGCGCCTGACCCTCCAGATACTGATTTTGGATGACGGCGGGCGCCATCAGTCCGAGCTCGTCGCTCATGCCGTAGAGCGCGACCATGTTGCGTGCCAGCGAGGTGGCGCGCTGGATATCGTTGGCGGCGCCCGTGGTCATGGTGCCGAACACGACGCTTTCCGCCGCGCGACCGCCCAGCAGGCTACGCAGCTCGATGAGCAGCTCCTCCTTGGTGGAGAGGTATTTTTCCTCCTCGGGCAGGTACAGCGTGTAGCCCAGAGAGCCCTCGGTGTGCGGGACGATGGTGATCTTGGAAACGGGGGTATCCTGCTTTTCCAGCGCGGATACGAGCGCGTGACCGACCTCGTGATAGGCGACCATGCGCTTTTCGGTGTCGGAAAGGACGGTGTTTTTCTTCTCGGTGCCCGCGATGACGGTCTCGAACGACACGAGCAGGTCTTCCTGATTGACCGCCTTGCGTCCCTGACGGACGGCGCGCAGCGCCGCTTCATTGACGAGGTTTGCCAGATCCGCGCCGACGCAGCCGGCGGTGGCCTGCGCGATCTTGCGCAGATCGACGTCCTCGGACAGTTTGATCTTTCTCGTGTGCACCTTCAGCGTGTCCAGACGACCCTGCAAATTCGGACGGTCGACGACGATGCGGCGGTCAAAACGGCCGGGACGCAGCAGCGCCTTGTCGAGGATCTCGGGGCGGTTGGTCGCGGCCAGACACACGATGCCCTTGTTGGAGTCGAAGCCGTCGAATTCGCCGAGCAGCTGATTGAGCGTCTGATCGTTGTAACCGAGCTTGGCGTCGCGGCGGTGGCCGACGGCGTCGATCTCGTCGATGAAGATGATGCACGGCGCGACCTTGGCCGCCTGCTGGAACAGATTTCGGACGCGGCTTGCGCCCACGCCGACGAACATTTCCTCAAAATCCGAGCCGGAGATGGAGAAGAAGGGAACATTCGCCTCGCCCGCGACGGCTTTGGCCAGCAGCGTCTTGCCCGTACCGGGCGAGCCGACCAGCAGCGCGCCCTTGGGGATCTTCGCGCCGATGGCGGTGTACTTTTCGGGGTTGTGCAGAAAATCGATGATCTCAGCAAGAGATTCCTTCGCCTCGTCCTGACCGGCAACATCGGCAAAGGTCACGCCGGTAGACCGCTCCATGTAGACCTTGGCGTTGGCCTTGCCCACGCTCCCCATGCCGCCGATGCCGCCCATACCGCCGCTTTTTTTGGCAAGCATGTTCATCAGCAGCATGAAAAGCCCCACCATGATGACCGTCGGCAGGATATAGCTGACCATGAAGGCGAGCACCGGCGAAATGGGCGCCTGGTAGGGTTTGGTGTACTCCACGCCGTTTTCGTCACACAGCGCGATGAGCTTTTCCGTCGCGTCGGGGATGATGGTGGTAAAGAGGGTGTAATCCTCGTTGTAGGTGTTCCCCTCTCCGTCGGTGTAGACAAAGCCCTCCGCCGGCGTGATGGTAAACACATCATCGCCAAATTCGATGGACGCGACCTTGCCGTTTTCCACCAGGCCGACCAGCTCGCTGTAGGCGATCTCGCAGGAAGATTCCGCGCTGCGCGCCTCCTCGAGCATGACGGAGAGATAGTTCACGCCAATCGTCAGCAGCAGCGCCCAGAGGACGATCGACCACATCCCGCGCCCGGTGCCGCGGTTCTGGTTCCGGTTGGGATTGCGGTCGCCGCGGTTGCGGCTGTTTCTGTTGTTCTGATCCATAATGCTTCTGTTCCTCCTGGTGTCCCGCGGGGGGGGGACACCGCATTGTTATTCTATGAGTATACCATACCATAGAAAAAATGACAGCACAAGTTTTGAGCGGTGAATTTTCGGTGAACTTTTGGATTCTTCCCTCTTTATCTTGCCCGCGTTCTGTGCTATAGTTGCAATGTATCGAAATTTGACAGCAAGGAGTGCAGCCGTTTTATGGATAAGGAATATAAAAAGAAGGATGTCCGCCCGCTCGACGCGGAGGCGGACGGCATTATTGAAGGACGCAACGCCGTGATCGAGGCGCTGCGCGCCGGAACGGGCATCGACAAGATCTATATTCAAAAGGGCGAGACGGATAAGACGCTCGGCCACATTGCCTCTACCGCGCGCGCGGCAGGCGTTGTTGTGGTGGATGCGGACAAGCGCAAGCTCGACTTTATGAGCCGCACGCACGCCCACCAGGGTGTGATCGCGCTCACGAGCGTGCGCGAATACGTGAGCGTTGAGGATATCCTCGCCATCGCGCGGGAAAAGGGAGAAGCGCCGCTGCTTGTTATCTGCGACGAGATCTCCGACCCCCACAACCTCGGCGCGATCATCCGCACGGCGGAGTGCGCGGGCGCGCACGGTGTCATTATCCCCAAGCGCCGCAGCGCGGGGCTTACGAGCATCGTCGCCAAAACGAGCGCGGGCGCGGTGAGCTATGTGCCGGTGGCGCGCGTGCCGAATATCCCGGCGCTGCTCGAGCAGCTGCAAAAAGCGGGCGTGTGGGTCTTCGGCACGGCAGCCGAGGGAACGACCACGCTCTACGGTGCTGATCTCAAAGGCCCTGCCGCCATCGTCATCGGCAGCGAGGGCGACGGTATGACGCGCCTGGTGCGCGAAAAGTGCGATTTCCTTGTGAGCATTCCGATGAAGGGGCGCATCTCCTCACTCAACGCGAGCGCGGCGGCGGCCATTCTGCTCTACGAGGCGGTGCGCCAGCGCCTGGGCCAGTGACAAAGCGGGAAACGGCATGGACGAAAAAGACCTGATTTTTGAAGAAACGCTCGCCGATTCCGAGCGGATGCTGAAAAGCACCGCGCGCGAGCTGGACGATGACGCGGAATTTTCGCTTGAGAGCATCCTTGCCGAATACGGCGAGGAGCGCGCCGACAGGGCGCGCTCGGAGCAACCGTCTCCCTCCCCCGCCCCGCGCGAAGCGGAGAGGGCGGCGGAGACTGAAGCTGCGCCGGAGGACGATGAACCGGATGACGCCGCGCTGGAAGCGCCGCAGGCGCTGAGCCTTGACGAGGTGCTGCGCAAGACCGTGCAGGGCGCGCTTGACGAGCGCGCGGATGAGATCATCGAGGAAGCGCCGCGGCGGCGCGGCCTCTTCTCCCGGCGGCGTGTGCGCGATACCGAGCAGCTTTACGATGACGAGCCGCGTGCGGCTGAGCGCGAGGAAGCGGATGAACCGGACGAACCGGAGCTGCCGGATGAGCCGCCGGCGGAGGATACCGCCGCCGCCTTTCGCGCGCAGCATGCGGCGGCGAAGAAGGCGCTGCGTCTCACGGGTATCATAACGGTGCTTTTGTGGGTGTGGACGGCGCTCTGGCAGCTTTCGCTGCTGCCGCAGGAATACTTTGCCCAGCCGCTCGCTGCGGCGCTCCCCTGCCTTGTGCTGGAGATGGCCGCCTGCGTGGCGGCGCGGCGCGTGTTTTCTGCCGCGTGGGGCAGGCTGCGCGCGTTTCGTTTCTGCGCGCAGCTGATAACGGTGCTGCTCTGCGCCGTTACGCTGGCAGACACGGCGTTCTACAGCTTCTCCCCCGCGCGCGCGGTGCTCCCGCTCCCGCTTGCGGGGTTGGGCGCTCTCGCGCTCTGCGCCGCGCTGCTGGGCGAAACGCTCTATGCGCGCGGTATGTACGATACCTTCCGCATCGTCGCCATTGGCGGCGCGCCGTATATCGTCACGCTCACGGCGGGCGGCGCTGCCAAGCGCAGCGGCGACAGCGCGGGCTTTACCACCTGCGCGCGGATGCGTGACCCTTATGGTCGCTGGCAGGAAGCGCTTTTGCCGGTGATCCTGATGGCCGCGCTGCTTTTTGGTGTGCTGGCAACGGTCGAGGGGCGCAACGCGGCGCTGCTGCTGTGGGAGCTCTCGCTGCTGCTGGCAAGCGCGGATCTGCTCGCCTTTCCGCTGGTGAGCGCACTGCCCTATGCGCGCATTGCCGCGCGCCTTGCCCGCAGCGGCAGTGCCGTGGCGGGCTATGCCGGGGCGGATGCCATCCGCCGCAGCAACTGCGTGATCCTGACCGACGGTGATCTCTTCCCTCCCGGCACGGTGACGCTGGGCGGGCTCAAGGTCTTCGGCGAAGAGAGCGGCAAGGTCATCTCCTACGCCGCAACAATGGCGCACGCCTCGGAAAGCGGCCTGAGCCGCCTGTTCGACAATCTGCTGGAGAGCGACGGCGGCACGCTTGAGGAGCTGGACGCGCTGAACTTCCACGAAGAGGGCGGTGTCAGCGGGCGCATCCATGGGGAAACGGTGCTCTTCGGCACGGTGGGCTTTTTCCGCCGCCAGGGCGTGGCGCTGCCGCGCGGCATCACGCTCAAAACGGGCGTGTTTCTCGCTGTGGACGGAACGCTGATCGCGGTCTTTGCGGTCAAGTATCTCCCGGCGGAAAATGTGGACTGGGCGCTGCATGCGCTGCACCACAGCCGCATCACGCCGGTGCTGGCCGTGCGCGATGGGAACATCACCCCGGCGCTCCTGAAGCGCAAGTTCGGCACGGACGCGCGCGCGATCTACCCAAAGCTCGAAACGCGCCTTGCGCTCTCTGAGCGCAGCGGCGGCAGACCCTGCGCCGTGCTGATGCGCGAGGGGCTGATGCCCTACGCCGAGGTGGTGCTGGGCAGCAAGCGGCTGTGCCGCTGTGCGCGGCGGGGGACGGCGTTTTCCCTGCTTGCCTCCGTTGCGGGGCTGCTCATCGCTTTTTACCTCGCCTTTTCCGGGCGCTATGATGTGCTCACGCCGGTATCCGTGCTGGTCTATGTGCTGCTCTGGTCGCTCAGCGTGCTGGTGGACGGCGCGTTTTCCGACCGCTATTGAGCATTTCCAACGAAGAAATCCGCGCTTTTTTAAAAATTGTGGTTGTATTACTGAAAAATTCATGATATGATTCCACTGTTGAGTATCATCCCGGCTGGGATTTATAGTTCGGAAGGAGACAACCCCATGAGTGCTAAAGACGTACGCAATATCTGCCTGCTTGGCCACGGCGGCAGCGGCAAGACCACGCTCGCTGAGAGCATGCTCTTCCTGACCGGTGGCACCGACCGTTTCGGCCGCACTGCCGACGGCAATACCACCTGCGACTATGACGCTGAGGAGATCAAGAGAGGCATCTCCATCTCTCTGGCCATCGCGCCGGTGAAGTATAAGAATGTCAAGATCAACGTGCTCGACGCGCCCGGTAACTTCGACTTTGCCGGCGAGGCGCTGTCCGCCATCCGCGCGAGCGAGTGCGCGGTGCTGGTCTGCGGCGCGAAGGACGGCCTTTCCGTCGGCGCGGAGCGCTGCTGGAAGATGCTGGGCAAGAAGCCCCGCATGATCT
>CAYOZT010000037.1:0-15495 GCA_964408545.1 uncultured Oscillospiraceae bacterium
CGGCTATAAACCACCCCTTGTCGCATAACTGTCATTTATTTTTTAAAATTTTTGTTCAAAAAACTGTACCATTTTCAGCGGTAGCGAGTCGAGAAATCCACTTTTTAACGGGACATTTTTCATAAAATCGGGGGATAGATCCTTCGGCTCGCTGTCGCTCGCTCAGGATGACATATCGTTACATTTTACCGTTTGTCCGACCGCTCAATTATCGTACGGGGGCGGCGGGGACGTGTCCCCGCCCTACCGCGCATCGCCGTGGGGCGGTTTTGCATCGGACAGCGCGAGCGGACCGTCGAGGACGCCGGTCCCTACCGCGCGTCGCCGTGGGGTGGTTTTGCATCGGACAGCGCGAGCGGACCGTCGAGGACGCCGGTACCTACCGTATTCGGCAAAAAGAACGGATCTTCGACGCGGCAAGGCTTAAAGTTGCCGCAGGATCTGATCAAAGATCACAAGATCGCCTTCTTGCAAGCCGGAATAGTTGATCACGAGGCGGTGACGGCGATCGTCGGGGACGCTGCCGCGATAATAGCGGCTGAGGGTATACACACGCACGCCTTTTTGCGCGCAGTGACGCTCGAGCGCCTCGTCGGAAAGGCGTGTATCGACCTTCACGAGAAAATGCAGTCCCGCGTCGGCTTCTTCGATGTGCAAAATATCCCTGCGCGGGCAGTTTTGCAGCAGCTCCAGCAGCCGATTTCGCCGCAGGCGGTACGCGCGACGCATCCGATTGATATGCTTTTCGAAATAGCCGCCGTCGAGAAAGCGCGCGAGCGTATGCTGCTCGAAGCCGGAGACGGTGCTCGTGTAAAAGCCCAGTTTTTCGCGGAAAACGGCCGTCAGATGCGGCGGCAGCACCATGTAGCCGATACGGATGGACGGCGCCATGGATTTGGAAAAACTGTTGATATAGATCACGCGCTCGCTTTGCGTGTACAGCGCCGACAGCGGATGCGTATCGAAGCGGAACTCGCAGTCGTAGTCGTCCTCGACGATCCAGTTGCCCTGCGCAGCCCACTGCAGCAGCTCCTGCCGCCGTGCCATGGGCGTGACGATGCCCGTCGGGAAATGGTGCGCGGGCGAAAAATGCAGCACCTGCGCATCGTGCAGCGCGCTCGGAAGAACGCCCTGCGCGTCCATCGCCGCGCAATGCGTTTTCGCGCCCGCGGCGGCGTATATTTGCGAAATTTTACGGTAGCCGGGCTCCTCGAGCGCGTAGACGAGATCCTGCCCGAGCAGCTGCACCACGAGATTGTAAAGGAAATCCGTGCCTGCGCCGACGATGATGTTGTCGGGGTCGACCGTCATGCCGCGAAAGCCCTGAAGATGCGCGGCGATGGCCTGCCGCAGGGCAAGGCAGCCCGTGGCGGGCAGCGGCTGCAGCAGATCGTGGCCGAAATCGAGCAGCACCTGCCGCTGCAGCTTGTTCCACACGGAAAACGGGAAGGACGCGCACACGTTCGCGGTCAGATCGAGCAGCGGCGCCGCCTGCGGAATTTCCTTCGCTGCGGCGGGGCAGGCGAGGGGCTTGCGCGTTTCGATGCGCTCGACGAAATAGCCGACCTTTTCCTTGGCGGCGATGTAGCCTTCGGCGGCGAGACGGTCGTAGGCGGTCTCGACGGTGATCTTGCTGATCTCCAGATGCGCCGCCAGTGCCCGCTTGGAGGGTAATTTTTGCCCCGCGGCGAGCTTGCCGCCGAGAATGTCCGCGCGAATGCAGCGGTAAAGCGCCTCGTACAGCGGCACGGACGGCGTTTTTTTCAGTTCATAGGTCAGTATGTTCCTCACTCCCTCCGCGCACTTTTTCGATCAGCCGATGCCGTACAGCCGCTTGCCGTTTTCGTAAGTGATGCGCCGGATCTGCTCGAGTTCGAGGCCGCGCAGTTCGGCAAGACGCTCGGCCATGCGGTACAGGTACAGCGGCGAATTGCGCTTGCCGCGGAAGGGCTCGGGCGCCATGTAGGGGCAGTCGGTCTCGAGCACGATGCGCTCGAGCGGCAGTGTTTGCGCGACCTGCACGGCCTTGCGCGCGTTTTTGAAGGTCAAAACGCCCGTAAAGCCGATGTACCACCCGCGCTCGACGAGCTGCAGCGCCATCTCCGCCGAGCCGGAATAGCAGTGGAAAACGCCGCGCACCGTCGGAAATTCGTCGACGACGGCAAGCGCATCGGCGTGCGCGTCGCGATCGTGCACGATCACGGGCAGGGAAAGTTCTGCCGCCAAGGCCATTTGCGCGCGAAAAGCGCGCTGCTGCGTTTGGCGCGGGATATCCTCGTAGTGATAGTCAAGACCGATCTCGCCGATGGCTTTGATCTTCGGGTTTTCGAGGCACATACGGCGATATTCGTCCAAAACCGCCGCCGTCACCTCGTCGGCGCTGTCCGGATGCGAGCCGACCGCGCCGTAAAGATAGGGGTATTCGCGCGTCAGACGGCAGACCTCCCGCGCGGAAAGCAAATTGCAGGCCGGGTCCATCACGAGTGTCACACCCTCCTGCGGCAGGCGCTGCAAAAGTGCCGCGCGATCGGCGTCGAATGCGCGATCGTCCAAATGCGCGTGGGTATCAAAAAGCATGGCCGTTTCCTCCTGTCGTTTACGACCATTTTACCCGCAAGAAAGGCTTCTGTCAATGAAAAAGCGCACTTATTTCGCAAATGTGATGGTCAGCACGATGCGATCTTCCGTCTCCGTGCGCTCGGACACGGCACGGATGCCCTGCTGCTGCATTTTGGCCAGATCCTGCGTCAGCGTGCGCAGAAAGCGGTCGAGTTTGATCGGGCGCGGCGTGCGCACTTCGTTGCGCAGCAGCGCGCGGATGTACTGCTCGGCGCTCGCGACGTTCATGTCCTGCGCGGCGATGACCTCGATCGCGGCGAGCTTTTGCGCCTCCTGCGGCAGCTGCAGCAGCGCGCGGCCGTGGCGCTCGGTCAAATGGTGGCGGCGCAGGGCGTCGAGCACCTCGTCGGAGTGCTTCAGCAGGCGCAGTTTGTTCGCCACGCTGCTCTGGCTGCGCCCGAGAAGCTGCGCGACCTCCTCCTGCGCAAGCTGCCATTTTTCGATCAGCAGTGCGATGGCGTGCGCCTCTTCGATGTAATCGAGATCCTGCCGCTGCAGATTTTCGACCATGGCGGCCAGCTCCGACTGCTGCTGGTCCATGGTCATGACGATGCAGGGGATCTCCGTCAGGCCGATCATCTGCGCGGCGCGCAGACGGCGTTCGCCGGCGATCAGCTCGTAGGCGTTGCCGACGCGGCGCACGCTCAGCGGCTGCAAAATGCCGTGGCGGCCGATGGAGTCGGCAAGCTCGGCGAGCGCCTTTTCGCCAAAGACCTTGCGCGGCTGCTGCGGATTCGGGCGGATACTGCGCGCGGGCACGAAGATCACCCGCCCCGTTTCCATATACGTTTTCAATTTTTGGCACTGCATACGCGCCCTCCTCGGAAGTTTGTGCATCTATTCTACCGCCCGTCCCGCAGGAAAAAGCACGAAAGCGCACCGCCGCGGGAATTTCCGCGGACAGGCCGCATAGAATTTTGCGGGAGGGGATCATATGTTCAAGCGGGACATTTACATTCTTGCGGCGGTCATCGCGCTGGCGATCGTGCTGGCACTGGGGCTTTTTGCGGGCGAACGGGTGCAGACGGGCAGCTGGGGCTTGAGTTTCGGCAGCGAGGGCACGCCGCCGAACGCGCCCGAAAAAGCGGCGACGCTCGCGTCGCTCTCCGCCGCCTACATCGGCGACACGACGCAAAAGACCATCTATCTGACCTTCGACGCCGGCTACGAAAACGGCTGCACCGCGCAAATTCTGGATATTTTGCAAAAACACGAGGTCAGCGCGGCTTTTTTCCTCGTCGGCAACTACATCGAGCAAAACGCCGATCTCGTGCGGCGCATGGTGCGCGAGGGGCACATCGTCGGCAATCACACGATGCACCACCCCGATATGTCGAAGATCGCGACGCTCGAGGCGTTTTCCAAGGAGCTGCGGGATCTCGAGACGCTCTACCGGGAGGTCACGGGCGAAGAAATGGCGAAATTTTATCGCCCGCCGCAGGGCAATTACTCCGAAAGCAACCTGAAAATGGCGCAAAGCCTCGGCTATCGGACGGTATTTTGGAGCCTTGCCTACGTCGACTGGAACAACGACGCGCAGCCGACGCAGGCGTATGCCTTTTCCAAGCTCCTGCCGCGTGTCCACAACGGTGCCGTTGTTTTGCTGCACTCGACGAGCAAAACGAACGCCGAGATCCTCGACGAACTGCTGACGACGTGGGAAAATGCGGGCTACCGCTTCGGCACGATCGACGAGCTGTTCGCATAAAGCGTCGTGCGCTATTGACGCGCGCGGCGTTTTGGGGTATAATCGAAAGAAAATGTGCGGCGAACGCAAGGTGTCGCCGCACGCCCGAGTCGAGGTTGGTCGTGCTATGGAAAAGAAAATTTATGCCCTCGGATTTTTTGACGGGGTCCATCTGGGACATCAGGCGCTGCTGCGCGAGTGCGTCCGTTTGGCGCGGGAGCTCGGCTGCAAAAGCGCCGCGCTGAGTTTCGAAAAGCCGCCTGCGGCGATTTTGCGCGATCGACCCGCGCAGCTGCTCAATACGCCGCGCGAGCGCGTGCGCCTGCTGCGATACTACGGCATCGACACGGTCGAGCTGTATCCGACCGATGCGCAGACGCTGCGCCGCACGTGGCGCGAATTTGCCGAGCAGCTGCTCGGGCAGGGCGCGGCGGGCTTCGTCTGCGGCTACGATTATCGTTTCGGCCGCGACGGCGCGGGCGACGCGCAGACCTTGGCGGACTTCGCCGCGGCGCGGGATCTGCCCTGCGTGATCGTTGCACGGCAATGTCTGGACGGCGAAAAAATATCTTCCACACGCATCCGCGCTGCGCTCGAGCGCGGCGATCTTGCGTGCGCGAATCGATTGCTGGGGCATCCGCATATTTTGTCGGGCGAGGTCGTTCCCGGTCGGCATATCGGCCGCAGCATCGGTGTCCCGACGGCGAACATCCGCCTCGAGCGGGACGTTTTGTGCCCCGCGCACGGCGTATATGCCTGCCGCGCAAGGATCGACGGCCGCGTTTTTCGCGCGGTCACGAATATCGGCACGCGCCCGACGGTCGGCGGCGCGGACGTCACGATCGAGCCGTGGCTGCTTGATTTCGACGGCGATCTCTACGGCCGCGAGCTGACGCTCGAATGCTGCCGTTTTCTGCGCGCGGAACAGAAATTCGACGATTTGGACGCACTGCGCCGCCGCATCCTGTGCGACGCCGAGGAAACGGTGCGCTGTGTCACGATCTGAAAAAATGTCGGGCGGCCGTCGGCTGCCCGATATTTTTGCGAAGATGTCGATTTTTTTGCTTTACAAACGCTTCGGAAAATGATATACTAAAAGGTAGAAGAAAATGGGGGAGTGCGAGCATGGTGGACAAATTGCAGGCGGTCGCGAGCCGATATGAAGAGCTTTGCGCCAAATCGGAGCAGCCGGATTTTTACGCCGACGCCAAAAAAGCCGCCGCGATATTGCGTGAAAAAAACGAGCTTGCACCCGTGGTGGAAGCATATCATGCCTATCGCCGCGCCGAGCGCGACATGGCCGACGCGCTCGAGCTGATGAGCGACGCGGATATGCGCGAACTGGCGCAGGAAGAATACCGCGCGGCGAAGGCTGCCGTGCAGCAGTTGCACGAAAAACTGCAGATCCTCCTGCTCCCGAAGGATCCCGACGACGACAAGAGCGTCATCATGGAGCTGCGCGGCGGCGTCGGGGGAGAGGAAAGCGCCCTGTTCGCGCACAGCCTGTTTCGGATGTACTCCATGTATGCGGCGTCGCGCGGCTGGCACGTGGAAGTGCTCAACTACAGCCAGACGGAGCTCGGCGGCATCAAGGAGGCCGATCTCATCATCGAAGGACGCGGCGCGTATTCGCGCCTGAAATACGAATCGGGCGTGCACCGCGTGCAGCGCGTCCCGCAGACCGAGTCGGGCGGCCGCGTGCACACTTCCACCGCCACCGTGGCGGTGCTCCCGGAGATGGAAGAGGTGGACGTGCAGATCGACCCGTCGGATATCGAAATGCAGGTGTATCGCGCCAGCGGCGCGGGCGGTCAGCACATCAACAAGACCTCTTCCGCCGTGCGCCTCATCCACAAGCCGAGCGGCATCGTCGTGGCCTGTCAGGAGGAGCGTTCGCAGCTGCAAAATCGCGAAAAATGCATGAAAATGCTCGCCTCGAAGCTCTACGACATCGAGCGCACCCGCATCGAAAACGAGCAGACGGGTCTGCGCCGCAGCCAAGTCGGCACGGGTATGCGCAACGAGCGCATCCGCACCTATAATTTTCCGCAGGGACGCGTGACCGATCACCGCATCGGTCTGACGGTGTATAAGATCGACGCCGTCATGGACGGCGAGCTCGACGAGATCATCCGTGCGCTCGCCGCCGCCGATCAGGCGGAAAAGCTGAAAAACGCCAAGTAAACGAAAAAACGAGAAACGGGAGAACGCCCCTGCGGGGACGTATGCATATTATGGACTATATCACCCATTCCCCCGAGGAAACGGAAGTTGTCGGCGCGGCGCTCGGGCGCGTTTTGCCGCCCGGAGCGATCGTCGCCTATCGCGGCGATCTGGGCGCCGGAAAAACCGCCTTCACGCGCGGGCTTGCCCGCGGCTTGGGCTACGACGGCGCCGTCACCAGTCCCACCTACACCATCGTCAACGAATACCTCGGCGGACGGCTGCCGCTGTTCCATTTCGATATGTATCGCCTGCGCTCGTCGGACGAGCTGTGGGACATCGGCTGGGAGGATTATCTCGACCGCGGCGGCGTCTGCGCCGTCGAATGGAGCGAAAATGTCGCCGACGCGATGGAAAACGCCGTTACCGTCCGTATCGACAAGCTCGGCGACGATATCCGCCGCATCCGCATCGAAGGAGGGGAAAATCTTGCTGATCTTAGCATTTGAAACCTCGGCCAAGGCTGCGGGCGTCGCCGTACACGACGGCGTTCGCCTGCTTGCCGAAAGTTATCAGTATACCGATCTGACGCACAGTCGCACCCTGCTCGTCATGGCGCAGGACGCGCTCCGGCAGTGCGAAAAAACGGTACACGACGTGACGCACGTTGCTGTCGCGGCCGGCCCCGGCTCGTTCACGGGCGTGCGCATCGGCGTCGCGGCGGCCAAGGGCTTCGCGTGGGGCGCCGAGCTGCCTTGCATCGGCGTATCCACATTGGAAGCGATGGCCAAGGGCTTCGGCTTGTCCGACGGGATCGTCTGCGCCGTGATGGACGCGCGCCGCGCACAGGTCTACAATGCGCTTTTTCGCATGGAAAAGGGCGTCTGCACGCGCCTTTGCCCCGATCGCGCCATCGCGCTCGAGGCGCTTTGCGCCGAACTGCAAGGCTTTGACGAGCCGATCTTCTTGGTCGGCGACGGAAGCCGCCTGACATACGACACGCTTTGCGCGCTCGTCCCCGATCTGCGTCTGCCGCCCGAGCACCGTGCGCAGCAGCGCGGCGCGGGCGTCGCGCTGGCGGCGCTGGACGCCGTCCGTGCCGGCGAATGCGGCGACGCCGAACAATTACAGCCGAATTATCTCCGCCTGAGTCAGGCGGAGCGGGAAAAATCAGAAAAAATTTCAAAGGAGAAATAAACTATGGCAACCGTTCATGTACTCGACCACCCCCTGATCCAGCATAAGCTGTCCATATTGCGCAGCAAAGATACCGGCGTGAAGGAATTCCGCGAAATGATCGGCGAGATCTCCGGTCTGATGTGCTATGAAGCCACGCGCAATCTCCCCACCGAAGAAGTCACGGTGCAGACGCCCGTCGCCACGGCGACCTGCCGCACGCTCTCCGGCAAAAAACTCGCGATCGTGCCCATTTTGCGGGCGGGACTCGGCATGGTCGATGCCATGGTCGATCTTATTCCCTCCGCGAAGATCGGCCATATCGGACTGTATCGCGATCCCGAGACACATCTGCCTGTCGAATACTACTGCAAGCTCCCCGAGGATATCGGCAGCCGTCAGGTCTACGTGGTCGACCCCATGCTCGCCACGGGCGGCAGCGCCATCGCCGCGATCGATTTCCTGAAAAAGCACGGTTGCCGTCAGATCATCATGATGAACGTCATCGGCTGCCCCGAGGGCATTGCCGCCGTGCAAAAGGCGCATCCCGACGTGGATATGTATCTGGCTGCCGTCGATGAGCGATTGAACGAGCACGCCTACATCGTACCCGGCCTCGGCGACGCGGGCGACCGTATCTTCGGAACGAAGTAAGGAGCGGACATATGGGGCTTTTGATGAATATCATCGGCTGGGTCGGCACCGTTCTCGTGGTCGCATCCATGCTGATGACCTCGATGAAAACGCTGCGGACGGTGAATATCATCGGCTCGACGCTGTCCGTGATCTTCTGCATTTATACGGGCAATATCCAGATGGCCGTGATGAACAGCTGTCTGATCGGCATCAATTTCTACCGCCTGAGTCGGTCCGGCGGCAGGAAAAAGTGATCTCCGTTTTGTAGGATCGGCCTCCTGTTTTGTACCCATCCGGTAGGGGCGGACAGGGTCGTCCGCCTCTACCGCGTAAACGAACATTTTCGTGCGGGACGCCGAGGGCGTCGTCCCCTACGGCGTATACGGTTCGTTCGCACGCCCACGGTAGGGCGGGGGCTTGCTCCCGCCGCCCCCGTTCGACAATTGCACAGCCGGTCAAATGGCAAAAAGTCAAGTCATGTCATCCCGAGGGAGCGCAGCGAGTCGAGGGATCTATCCCCCAATTTTACAAAAAATGTCCCGTCAAAGAATAGATTTCTCGACTCGCTACCGCTCGCTCGAAATGACACGCGCTTTGCAGCGCGCGGACGGAAGAGGCATGGCCTCTTCCCTACAGTGGCCGTGCACATCTCGGGGCGCGGTGCACACATCCGACCGCTCAAGCGGCGGAAGTGAGCGGCGGGGATATATCCCCGCCCTACCGGCAGGTATCGTTTTGCGGGGCGCCGATCCCTACGGCGCACGTTCACATCAACATTCGGAAAGGGGGCGCGACTATGGCGTCGGGATATATCGCGGTGTTCGACTCCGGTGTCGGCGGCGTGAGCGTCGCGCGGCATTTGCGGCGGCTGCTGCCGCTGGAGGATATGCTCTATTACGGCGACGACGCGAACGCGCCCTACGGCAAGCTCTCCACCGAGCGGGTGCGCGCGCTCAGCTTCGACGCGGCGGAATTTTTGCTGTCGCGTTTTCCCGTCAAGGCGCTCGTCGTCGCCTGCAATACGGCGACCTCCGCGGCCATCGGCGCGCTGCGAGAAGCGTATCCGAAACTCGTGATCGTCGGCATCGAGCCCGCGCTCAAGACCGCCGCGGAGCGTTTCCCCGGCGGGCATATCGGGATCATGGCCACCGACGTCACGCTGCGCGAGGAAAAGCTCAACGCCCTGATGTCGCGCTTTGAGGGACAATGCCGCATCAGCCGCATCGCGGCGCCCGGACTTGTCGAGCTGGTCGAGCAAGGCTTGGGCGAAAGCGACCGAAGCCGTGCGCTGCTTGAGCCCGTTCTCACGCCTTATCGCGGCCGACTCGACGCGCTCGTGCTCGGCTGCACCCACTACCCCTTCGCACAGAACACCATCGGCGAGATCTTGGGCGAGCGGACACTGCTGCTTGACGGCGCGGAGGGCACGGCGCGGCAGACGCGTCGCCGCCTTGCCGACGCGGGACTTTTGCGCACGCAGGGCGACGGCGGAACGCTGCGCATCCTCCACAGCGGCACGCGTGCGGATTTTGCCGAACAGGTCGAAAAATTGATGAAATGAGGACATCGCTATGGAAAAAACGCTGGTCATCGGCATTGCGGGCGGCACGGGCTCGGGAAAAACGACGCTCGTCAAGCGCCTTGCGGAGCACTTCGGCGGAAAAGTCACCCTGCTCAGCCACGACAATTACTACAAATGCCGCGACGATCTGAGCTTTGAAGAGCGCTGCAAGCTCAACTACGACGAGCCCGACGCCATGGACACGAGCCTGATGATCTATCACCTCGAGCAGCTGCGCCGCGGCTACGGCATCGACTGCCCCGTGTACGATTTCACCGTGCACAACCGCAGCGAGCAGACCGTGCGCGTCGAGCCGAGGCAGGTCATCATCGTCGAGGGTATTCTGATCTTCGAAAACGAAACGCTGCGCAACCTCATGGATATGCGCATTTTCGTCGACGCCGACGCCGACACCCGCCTTTGCCGCCGCATCAAGCGCGACGTGAGCAAGCGCGGCAGAAGTCTGGAGTCCGTGCTCGAGCAGTACGAAACGACCGTCAAACCCATGCACGAAAAATACGTCGAACCGAGCAAAAAATATGCCGACGTGGTCGTGCCCATCGGCGGCAAAAACCCCGTCGCGCTGGAAATGATCATCGGCCACATCCAGCGTCATCTGGACGGAGCGCTGATCGAATGAAGGCCGAAAGTCTGATCTTTGATATCGACGGCACGCTCTGGGATTCGCGTGCGCTCGTCGCCGAAGGCTACAACATACAACTGCGCCGCGAGGGACTCGAGCGCTACTGCGTCACGGCGGAAACGCTGCGTCCGCTGTTCGGTAAGGTCATGACCGAGATCGCCGACAGCCTCTTTCCCGATTTGTCGGACGAAGCGCGTTATGCGCTCATGGAGCGCTGCATGGAGACGGAAAACCGCTATCTCGCCGAGAATGAATGCCGCATCGGTTACGAGGGCGTGCGCGAAACGCTCGCGGCGCTTTCCGAAACGTATCGCCTTTTCATCGTCAGCAACGCGCAAAAGGGCTACTGCGAACTGTGCATGGAAAAGCTCGGCTTGACGGATATCATCCGCGGGCACCTGTGCTTCGGCGACACCTTGGCCGAAAAAGGCGTGACCATTCGCACGCTCATGCGGCGACATGATATCCGCAGCGCCGTCTACATCGGCGATACGCTCGGCGACTGCGACGCCGCCCGAAAAGCGGGCATTCCCTTCGTTTGGGCATCCTACGGTTTCGGCAGCGATGTTCCCTGCGATGCGATCCTGCCCGATATCCGCGACCTGCCCGCCGTTTTGGCGAGCGCATCGCATCCGTAAAAAAATCGACGCGCTGCACGGCGGCATCCCGTGCAGCGCGTTTTGTCGTTCCGAAGAGCGGTTTATTTGGCCGTGTCGCCGATGAGCAGCTCGGCGATCTCGACGGCGTTCGTCGCGGCGCCCTTGCGCAGCTGGTCGCCGCAGCACCAAAGGCACAATCGGCATTCGTCCGTCAAATCGGGGCGCAGACGCCCGACGAATACCTCGTCGCGGTCGGAGGCGATGAGCGGCATCGGATATTCGCCGCGCGCCGTATCGTCGAGCAGCACGCATCCCGTCGCACGGCGCAGCAGTTCGCGCGCATCCTCTGCCGACACCGCGCGGTCAAAGCCCACGCTCATCGCCACGCTGTGACAGCGCATGACGCCGACGCGCACGCAGGTGCAGCTGACGGTCAGATCCGGCAGGTGCAAGATCTTGCGCCCTTCGTATTGCAGCTTCATTTCCTCGCTCGTGTAGCCGAGCAGCTGCACGCCGCCGATCTGCGGGATCACATTGTAGGCGATCTGATGGGCAAAGGCCTTCGGCGGATAGCTGCGCCCGTCGAGCAGGGCGCGCGTCTGTTCCGTCAGCTCCCGAAGCCCCGTCGCGCCCGCACCCGACACGGCCTGATAGGTCGCCGCCCAGATGCTGCGCATCGGCGCAAGCTGCTGCAGCGGCGCGACGGCGGTCAGCGCGATGGCGGTCGTGCAGTTGGGATTGGCGATGATGCCGCGGTGCTCGCGCACGTCGGCGGCATTGATCTGCGGCACGATCAGCGGCACGGTCGGATCGAGGCGAAATGCGGACGAATTGTCGATAAAGATCGCCCCCGCCTCGCAGATCGTGCTCGCCAGCGCCCGCGCGACATTCGGCTGCGCCGCGCCGAGCACGATGTCGACACCGGAAAAATCGAAATTTTGCGCATCGAGCACGCCGATCTGCTCGCCGCGGAAGCGGACGGTCTTGCCGACGCTGCGCGCACTTGCCAGCGGTAGCAGCTTCGCGACGGGAAAACGGCGCTGCTGCAACACGCGCAGCATTTCCCGCCCGACGACTCCGGTCGCGCCCAAAACCGCAACGGTGTACTGTTTCATTAAGATCCCCTCCACGCAGATAGATACCAGAGCCTATGCCCGCGGCGGGGAGATTATGCATGGAAGGCTGCGTTTACAGCCGTTTGCGCAGGATATTGTGCTGCACGTAGTCGCCGACGAAGTATTGGCGGGAGAAGAGAATGGGCTTGCCTTCGATGTCGTAGTCCAGCTCCTCGATATACAGCAGCGGCGTCCCGCGCTCGACGCGCAGGATCTCGGCCAGTTTTTCGTCCGCGACGATCGGGCGCAGGCGCGCCATGTCCATATAGCAATTGAGGCGGCACTTGTCCTGCAAGAGTCGGAACACCGGCTCGCGGAAATCCCGTGCCGTGACGTCCTCCTGAAGCAGCGCGCGCTCGAACATATCCTCGCAGTAGATGGCGGGGGATTTGTCGGCGGTGCAGAGTTTTTTGCAGCGCAGCAGCGTCGTGCCCTCGCTGAGCATGAGCCTTTGCGCCTCGTCCGCCGTGGCGGGGCTTTCCTCGGCCTGCACATAGGCGACGGCGGGCTTGAAGCCGCTCGCGTGGATCATTTCGAGGAATTCCTGCTCCATGTCGATGCGATTGGGCACATTGAGCACATGGCGATTGATGATCGTGCCGACGCCGTGGCGGCGGGTGACGAAGCCCTCACACTCAAGCACCGCCAAAATGTCGCGCAGCTGCGTGCGGGACATCCCCATTCGCTTGGCCAGCTCGTTCTCGCGCGGCAAATGTTGCGCGTCGGCATAACAGCCTTGCCGCATTTCGTATAAAAGCTGCGCGTGCGCCTGCTTGGCGTAAATGTCCTTGAATTCCGTCATGTTTCGTCCCTCCGTTCGAAAAGGTATTACCTTTCATCTGCGACCATTATATGATAAAGCCCGACTTTTCGCAAGAGGAAATTTTTGCGACAGTCCGCCCGCACATTTCATTTTTTTGCCGTTAGCGGCATAAATATTAAATGGCCGTTGACTTTTCCCCACCTTTGATGTATCATTTATAAAAAGTGCCGTTAGCGGCAAAAATATTAAATCAGGAGGGCTTGCAATGGAAATTAAAAGAGATATATATTTGAACAGACTGATTGTCAGAAAGCATAATGGTTTTATTAAGGTTATCACCGGCATTCGTAGAAGTGGAAAATCCTATCTACTCAACACGCTGTTTTACAATCATCTTATTTCCGAAAATGTCCAGCCCGATCACATTATCAAATTTGCATTTGACTCCGCTGAAGATTTGATCAAAATTGGAGAAGACCCCATCGTACTGGATAACGACAAAGATGACCGCAAGGTCGATCCCACAAAATTTTTGAACTGGCTCATGCCACAGATCCAAGGTGCGGATATGCACTACATTCTTCTGGACGAAGTGCAAAAGTTGGGGGCTTTTGAGTCTGTTCTAAATGGTTTTCTGAGGAAAAGCAATACGGATGTCTTTGTCACCGGCAGCAACTCCAAATTTCTTTCAAAAGATATTTTAACAGAGTTTGAGGGTAGAGGTGACGAGATCCATGTTTTGCCACTTTCTTTTTCCGAGTATTATGCTTTCAAGCAAGGAGATAAAAGCGATGCTTTTGACGACTACTCCGTTTATGGCGGATTGCCTGCCGTTGCTCTGATGGCAACCGAGGAACAAAAAGCGACCTATCTTATCTCACAAATGAACGGCCTTTATTTAAAAGATATTATTAACCGGCATAACCTGTCTGATAATTCTCTGATTGGAGAAGTGTTGGATGTTATCGCTTCCGGTATTTCGTCATTGACGAATCCGAAAAAAATTGCCGATACCTTTGCCTCAGTCAGGCAGGAAAGTATCAGCGATTACACTGTGGATAAATATATCGGCCTCATGGAAGACGCATTTATGCTCACTCGTGTGAAACGATACAATGTCAAAGGCCGAAAGTATATCGGTACCCCATATAAGATCTACTTTGAGGATATCGGCCTACGCAATGCACGGCTGAACTTCAGACAGATTGAAGGCACGCACATCATGGAAAATATCATTTACAACGAACTTCGATACAGAGGTTATCAGGTGGATGTGGGAATGGTAGAGTCCCGTGAAAAAGATAAAGACGGCAAGGATATCCGTGTGCAACGGGAAATCGACTTTATCGCCACGCTTGGCAGTAAGAAATATTATATTCAATCCGCATACGCAATTCCGGATGCAGCAAAATACGAGCAGGAAACGGCTTCCTTTGATAAGACTGCCGACTCGTTCAAGAAAATCGTCATCGTTGAAAAAAGCATGAAGCCTCGCCGTGACGAAAAAGGATATGTTATGATGGGCGTAAAGGAATTTCTGCTTGACAGAGATAGCTTGGATGCCTGACGATCGATCGAAAATGGGCGCGTTGCAAAATGCGCCCACAGGACTCTCCCACGGCGACACCTTCCTGTTGCGGTGCCCGGCAGAAACTTCGCCCGGCGGAGCGGGCTCGCTTCTTGCCGACCGCTGCCACGCGCTCGCCTGCGGAGCAGTTCGCACAGACCGTCTGCCACGACTGTTTCACTCCTTGAAATTGTATTTTTCGTGTCTTTCTCTCACAATGTATTGACACCATGCACATAAAGTGGTATAATTTGCGTAGAATAAAGCACGGAGGTGTTTGTATGGAAAGTACCAATTTGAATATTCGCACAGACAAGGATGTCAAAATTGCTGCGGAAAGAATTTTTGAGGAACTCGGCATGAACATGACGACCGCTGTAAATATTTTTCTTCGCCAGACTATTCGTGAAAACGGTATTCCGTTTGAACTGAAGTTGAATGTACCCAACGATACCACTGCTGCCGCCATTGAGGAAGGCAGAAAGCTGGCCTACGACAGATCTGCCAAGGGCTATTCCAGCATGGATGATTTGAGGGCTGCTCTGGCATGATGAAATATGAAGTCAGATTTACAAATCAATTCAAAAAAGATTTGAAACTTGCCGAAAAGCAAGGCAAGGATACCGAAAAACTGTTTGAGGTCATCGAAAAACTTGCCAACGGTGAGCCGCTTGAAGCCAAATATCGTGACCATGATTTGACCGGCAATTACAAAGGCTGCCGTGAATGTCATGTCGATCCCGACTGGCTGCTGATTTATGAAGTGGTTGACGATGTCCTTGTCCTGATGCTTTACCGTGTCGGAAGCCATTCCGAATTATTCAAATGAGACAGCCCCTTTTAGAACCTTTCAAATCCGCTTTGCGTGAAATATTTGCCTTGTGGCAAATGTGAAATGAAATAAATCCCCTCACGCCCGCAGGCATTTCACATGGCGAAGCCATATTTCACACGCGAAGCGTATTT
>CAYOZT010000038.1:0-15243 GCA_964408545.1 uncultured Oscillospiraceae bacterium
TTTTTCTTGCTCTCGTACATAGTCACTTACCTCCAATCAGTCCTGAGCCCAGATTTCGGGCTTCTGGGCGGCGTGGGGATGCTCGGCACCCTTGTACAGGTGCAGGCGCGTCATGGCGTTGCGACCGATGGCGTTCTTGGGCAGCATACCCTTGACGGCCAGCTCAACGGCGTAATCGGAGCGCTTCTCCATCATGTGACGAGCCTTGGTCTCCTTCAGGCCGCCGATCCAGCCGGTGACGCGGTAATAGGTCTTCTGCTCGAGCTTCTTGCCGGTCAGCAGAGCCTTGTCGGTGTTGATGATGATGACATTGTCGCCGCAGTCAACATTGGGGGTGAAATCGACCTTGTGCTTGCCGCGCAGCAGGTTGGCAGCGATGACGGCGGTACGGCCCAGAGGCTTGCCGGCTGCATCGATGACATACCACTTACGCTCCAGAGTCTCCTTCTTGGCGAATGTAGTGGACATATTCTTTCCTCCGAAAGTTAATTTATTTTGACAAATTCAGGCGCAGGTAGTACAATGAGAACCAAAGCGCTTGTATTTTATACCACACGGGATCTGAAATGTCAACCACTTTTTCGAAAAATTTTATAAAATGCGGTCATACCTTTCATTTTCTCCGTTTTTCTTTCAAATACTCGCGAATACTCATTTTCAATTTTTCAAATCATTTCGAAGGATGGAACCGTTATGCAAAAAATGATGGGACTGATGCGTCGCTGTATCGACGACTATCATATGATCGACGCGGGCGACCGCATTGCCGTCGGCGTGTCCGGCGGAAAGGACAGCCTCGTGCTGCTGCAGCTTCTGGCGGGGCTGCGCGCGTATTTTGACAAGCCCTTTACGCTCGAGGCGATCACGATCGACATGGGGCTGGGCATGGACTACGGCGGCATCGCCGCGCTGTGCGACTCGCTCGACGTGCCCTACACCGTGGTCAAAACCGAGATCGCGCCGATCATTTTCGACTATCGCAAGGAGAAAAATCCCTGCTCGATGTGCTCGAAGATGCGCCGCGGCGCGCTCAATCAGGCGCTTCTGGAGCGGGATCTCAACAAAGTCGCGCTCGGGCACCATTACGACGACGCGGTGGAGACCTTTCTCATGTCGCTGCTGTTCGAGGGGCGCATCAGCTGCTTCCAGCCCGTGACGCGGCTCGACCGCACGGGCATCGTGCAGATCCGCCCGATGCTCTACATCCGCGAGAAGACCGTGGATAATTTTGCCCGCCGCATGGCGCTGCCCGTCACGGAAAATCGCTGCCCCGCGGACAAGAACACCAAGCGCGAAGAGATCAAGCAGCTGATCTTCCGCCTTTCGCAGACCTATCCCGACTTGAAAGAGCGCATTTTCGGCGCGATGCAGCGCCTTCCCCTGCCCGAATGGGAACCGCAGGGACGTTACAAGCGTCCGAAAGACGATGCACAATAACGCTTGACATTTGGGGCGGCATATGATAATTGCGTAAGAATGTCCGCCGAAGAGAACTCGCCTACACGCCCTGCCACCGTGCGCCGCAGGTCGGTCTCCAATTCCTCTCGCGCCGCAGCAAGAATACGGTTTCCGAACGACACGCGCACAAAGCAGTCCGGTACTTGCCCGCTGCCTTTGTGCGCTTTTTTCAGCTCATAGAAAGGAGGAGCTTCCCATGGTTCGCGAATGCGCTTGACGCGCCGCCCGCCATCCGTCATAAGCCTTTGTCGCCGCATCGGAAAGGAGTAGATTTTTTATGAAAACGAAACTATCATTGTTCGTCGCACTTTGCTGTGTTGCGCTGCTGTTGGCGTCTTGCGCGGTAGTATTTGCCGATCAGCTCGATTCTCTTGCCACGGAAAATACTCCGAATAACACCGGCTCGGCCGCAAAGAAAGAAGCGTCGGCTTCCCCCCGGAGCACAACGATGCCGTACTGGTTCACCCCCGGGCCGAGCCTGCAGCCGGCAACTGCCGGTGATACGACTGCGACCACCGTGCCCGAACCGGTGCTCGAAGCTACTTCCAAAAACGATGAGCCGTGGCCTTACGCGCATTATTTCGATTATGAGGCCACATATAAGCCCACCTATGATGAGATCATAAGTCTCGGCGAAGGGATCCCCATCCGAGATGTCGTGGCACGTATCGGAAAGCCGCATAGTCGGGGCCCTCTTTCTGGTTTGACCTCTTTGGAATGGCAATTGGCGGACGGAAGACGCTGCGTAGCCATTTGTGCCTATGAAGAAGTCAGAGTCGGGATGCAGAGCAATTTCGAAACGATGATGAACGAAGGATATGTCGCGTGGTTCTATTTTGAGTAAACGCTGTTTGCACGGCGAGGTCGGTATTCCGGCCTCGCCGTTTTTTGCGCACAGACGCGAAAAAAATCTTGTGTTGTGCGCGATGATGTGATATAATGAAGCGTAGATTTTTCGCCGAAGAACGGCTTTATCATCACGATCTGACGAGGTAAACATTATGGACTATCAAGCACTGGCCGAGCTTTTATTCCCCAACGTGACCGAAACGCCTGACGAGGTCGAAGCGCGTTTCCCCGCGCGTGAACTTCCCGAGGGCGCGATCGTCTCGCGTATGGCGCCCTCCCCCACGGGATTCGTCCATCTGGGCAATCTCGTGCAGGGCACGATCTCCGAACGCATGAGCCACCAGAGCGGCGGCGTGCTGTTTTTGCGCGTGGAGGACACCGACGCCAAGCGCGAAGTGCCCGGCGCGGTAGAGGTGCTCATCAACACGCTCAAGCATTACGACATCTGCTTCGACGAGGGCGCGACCATCGACGGCGACAGCGGCGACTACGGCCCCTACCGCCAGCGGCAGCGGGCGGACATTTATCACGTTTTCGCCAAGAAGCTCGTGCTCGAGGGCAAGGCCTACCCCTGCTTCTGCACGGAGCAGGAGCTTGCCGATATGCACGAAAAGCAGGAGGCCGCCAAGGACAATTTCGGCTACTGGGGACCTTACGCCGTTTGGCGCGATCGCCCGATCGAAGATATCCGCGCCGCGCTCGGCGAAGGGAAAGAATGGGTGCTGCGTTTTCGCAGCGAAGGCTCGATCGAAAATCAGTTCAAATTCGACGATCTGGTCAAGGGAAAACTCACCGTCACGGAGAACAACATCGACCATGTGCTGCTCAAATCCGACGGCATCCCCACCTACCACTTCGCCCACGCCGTCGACGATCACCTGATGCACACCACGCACGTCGTGCGCGGTGACGAATGGATGGCCACCCTCCCCTTCCATATCCAGCTTTTTAAGGCGCTCGGCTTCAAGCTGCCGAAATATGTCCACATCGGCCCGCTGATGAAAATGGACGGCACTTCCAAGCGCAAACTCTCCAAACGCAAGGATCCCGAGCTCGCGCTGACCTATTACAAGGCCGAGGGCTTCCCCATCGCCGCCGTACGCGAATACATCATGACCATCCTCAACTCCAATTTCGAGGACTGGCGTCGCGCCAATCCCGACGCACCGCTCGACGCGTTCCAATTCAGCCCGAAAAAGCTCAATCCCGCAGGTTCGCTGTTTGACTACGCGAAGCTCGTGGACGTGTCGAAAAACGTCATCTCCCGCATGAGCGCCGAGGAAGTCTACGCGCAGCTTCTGGACTGGGCACGCGAATTCGATCCCGATTTTGCCGAAAGACTCGCATCCGACCGCGAGTATGCCGTTTCCGTCCTCGCCATCGGCCGCGGCGGCAAAAAACCGAGAAAAGACATCGCCGTCTGGACGGAGGCGAAGGCCTACATGGGCTTCTTCTACGACGATTATCTCGAAGCGCCCGTTTTCGACGAGAAACTCGGCGCCGACACCGTGCGCACGGTGCTCGAAAAATTCCGCGACGGTTACGACCGCGCCGACGATGCGAACACTTGGTTCGAAAAGGTCAAGGCCATCACCGACTCGATCGGCTTTACCTGCGATATGAAGGCCTACAAGGCCGATCCCGACGCCTTCCCCGGCACGGTCGCGGACGTGTCGAACATCGTGCGCATTGCCCTGACCGGCAAGAGCAATTCCCCGGACCTTTACACCGTCATGCAAATTCTCGGCAGCGAGCGCTGCACGCAGCGCATCGACGCCGCCATCCGAACACTGTAAAAAGGAACTTTTTTCATGCCAACGATCGCCCAACTGCTCTCCCAAGAGCTGGGACAGAAGCTCGAATATGTCGAAAACGTCATCACCCTCATCGACGAGGGCAACACCATCCCCTTCATCGCCCGCTACCGCAAAGAGCTGCACGGCGCCATGGACGACACCGTCCTGCGTACGCTCGAGACGCGCCTTGCCTACCTGCGCAATCTGCAAGCGCGGCGCGACGAGGTCAAGTCCTCCATCGAAAATCAGGGCAAGCTCACCGAGGAGCTCGCCGCCGCCATCGACGCCGCCGCGACGCTGGCCGAGGTGGAGGATCTGTACCGTCCGTACAAGCAGAAGCGTCGCACGCGCGGCTCGATCGCCCGTGAAAAGGGGCTCGAGCCCTTGGCGCAGGCCATTTTCGAGCAGGACGGCCGCGATCCGGCCGTACTTGCCGCCGACTATATCAACGAAGAAAAGGGTGTCAACACCGTCGAAGACGCCCTCGCCGGTGCGAACGATATCATCGCCGAGGATCTTTCCGACGATCCGGCCATCCGTAAGAGCCTGCGCGCGCTCATCGCCCGCAAAGGCACGCTCGTGACGAAGGCGGTCGATCCCGAGCAGGAGTCGGTGTACTCGCTGTACTACGATTTCAGCGCGCCCGTCAGCCGCCTGCTCGATCACCAGATCCTCGCCATCAACCGCGGCGAAAAGGAAGAAATGCTGAAAGTGAGCGTCGCACTGCCCGGAAACGAGGGCGCGGCCGTCGTCTGCCGCGCGGCGCTCAAGCCGACGATGTTCGTTTCGCAGTTCGTCAAGGCCGCCGCGGAGGACGCTTTTGAGCGGCTCATCTTCCCCTCCGTGCAGCGTGAAACGCGTGCGGAGCTGTCCGAGCGCGCTTACACGGGCGCGATCCATAATTTTGCGCTGAATCTCAAGCCGCTGCTGATGCAGCCGCCCGTCAAGGGCTTCGTCACCATGGGACTCGATCCCGGCTACCGCAACGGCTGTAAGGTCGCCGTTGTGGACGCCACGGGCAAGGTACTCGACACTACCGTCGTCTACCCGACCTTCAGCGAACGCAAAAAGCAGGAAGCCATCGACATCCTCTCGCGCCTGATGCGCAAATGGGGCGTCAGCCACATCGCCATCGGCAACGGCACCGCCTCGCGCGAAACGGAGGCGATGACCGTGGAGCTGCTCAAATCCTTCCCCGACGCCGCCTACGCCATCGTCAACGAGGCGGGCGCATCGGTCTACTCCGCCTCGCCCTTGGCCGCGGAGGAATTCCCCGAATTCGACGTCAATCTGCGCTCGGCCGTGTCCATCGCGCGCCGATTGCAAGATCCGTTGGCGGAGCTTGTCAAGATCGATCCGAAGGCCATCGGCGTCGGCCAGTATCAGCACGATTGCCCGCAGAAGGAGCTCGACGGCACGCTCGGCGCCGTGGTCGAGGACTGCGTCAACGCCGTCGGCGTAGACGTGAACACCGCCTCGCGCAGCCTGCTGCTTCAGGTGTCGGGCTTAAACGCCACCACCGCCAAAAACATCGTCGCCTACCGCGAGGAAAACGGCGCGTTCACCGCGCGCAGCGAACTGAAAAAAGTGCCCAAGCTCGGCGCGAAAGCCTTCGAGCAGAGCGCGGGCTTCCTGCGCATTCCCGAAAGCAAGGAGATCCTTGACAATACGGGCGTCCATCCCGAGTCCTATGCCGCGGCGCGTGCGCTGCTGAAGCTTCTGGGAAGCGACGATCTTTCCGCCCTGCCCGCAAGACTCGAGCAGTACGGCCTTGCCGCCGCGGCGAAAGAATGCGGCGTCGGCGAAATGACGCTCGGCGACATCGCCAAAGAGCTTGCCAAGCCCGGACGCGATCCGCGCGACGAGTTGCCCGCCCCCGTCCTGCGCAAGGACGTGCTGGAGATGAAGGATCTCGTCCCCGGCATGGAGCTGACGGGCACGGTGCGCAACGTCATCGATTTCGGTGTTTTCGTCGACATCGGCGTACATCAGGACGGCCTCGTCCACATCAGTGAGGTCAGCAAGCGCCGCGTGCACCACCCGAGCGAGCTGCTCAAAGTCGGCGACGTGGTCAAGGTGGTCGTTCTGAGCGTGGACGAAAAGCGCCACCGCATCAGCCTTTCCATGAAGCAGGTCAAAAAACAGGCATAAATTTGTATTCCGTCCGACATTTTGTCGGAGAAAATGAGGCAATCATATGGACAGAAAAATCGGAACCACTTCTCGGGGCATTCGCTGCCCCATCATCCGTCAAGGTGACGATTTGGCCAAAATCGTCACGGACAGCGTCCTCGACGCCGCCGAAAGCGAGGGCTTTTCCCTGCATGATCGCGATGTCATCGCGGTCACGGAGTCCGTCGTGGCGCGTTCGCAGGGCAACTACGCCTCAGTCGACGCCATTGCAGCGGATGTGCGCGCCAAGCTCGGCGGCGAAACCGTCGGCGTCCTCTTCCCCATCCTCTCGCGCAACCGCTTCGCCATCTGCCTGCGCGGCATCGCCGCGGGCGCGAAAAAAATCGTGCTTCAGCTCAGCTACCCTGCGGACGAAGTCGGCAACGCCCTCGTTTCGCTCGATCAGCTCGACGAGGCGGGCGTCAATCCCTACTCCGACGTACTGACGCTCGCGCGCTACCGCGAGCTGTTCGGCTCGAATCCGCATCCGTTCACGGGCGTCGATTACGTCAGCTACTACTGCGAACTCATCCGTGAAATGGGCGCCGAGGTCGAGGTCATTTTCGCCAACGACTGCCGTGCGATCCTTCCTTATACCGAAAACGTGCTGCACTGCGACATCCATTCGCGCAAGCGCACCCATCGTCTGCTGACGGCCGCGGGCGCGCAGCGCGTCTGCGGGCTGGACGATATTCTGACCGCAAGCGTCGACGGCAGCGGCTTCAATTCCCGCTTCGGCCTGCTCGGCTCGAACAAGGCGACGGAAAATACCGTCAAGCTCTTCCCCAACGAGTGCGACGATCTCGTGCGCGACATCCAATCGCGCATTCTCGAGCGCAGCGGCAAACACGTAGAGGTCATGGTCTACGGCGACGGCGCGTTCAAAGATCCCGTCGGGCAGATTTGGGAGCTGGCCGATCCGAGCGTCAGCGTCGCGCACACGCCCGGCTTGGAGGGCACGCCGAACGAGCTGAAGCTGAAATATTTGGCGGACAATGATTTTGCCGCCCTCTCGGGGGAGCAACTGAAAGTTGCCATTGAGGACGCCATCCGCCGCAAAAGCGGCTCGCTCGTCGGCAACATGGCCTCGCAGGGCACGACGCCGCGCCGCCTGACCGACCTGATCGGCTCGCTGTGCGATCTGACGAGCGGCTCGGGCGACAAGGGCACGCCCGTCGTGCTCGTGCAGGGCTATTTCGACAATTTGTCCGACTGAGTCCTCCTAAGAAAGTAATCCAACGCGGTCGACGAGCCTGCTCGTTGACCGCGTTGGATTCGTTATGATTGACGCCATAATGGGTGAGATCATCCGAATATTTACGAAAATGTCCGTCCGCAAGAGCTCGACACCATGCTAAGACGGCATAGATCTTGCCGAAAAATCACAACACGTAAAAAAGGATGCACACGAACTGCAAGATGCTGCCGAGAACGACGAAAATGTGGAACACCGAATGCATCCAATGCTTTTTCGAGCCGATGCCGTACAGCACCGCGCCGACGGTGTACGCCACGCCTCCCGCGAACAGCCACGCAAAGCCCGCGTCCGTCAGCGCGCGCCGCGCCGTCGGCAAGAAGAAAATGATGCACCAGCCCATGAAAATATAGAAGATCATGGAAAGGATGTTGTATTTTTTCAGATCGATGGCCGTCAGTGTGACGCACAGCGCCGTCGCCGCCCACTGGAAGGCGAAAAGTCCCCAGCCGAGCCACACGCTTTCCTCGCGCAGCGCCGAGAGCGCGATGACGCTGTAGGTGCCCGCGATGAGAAAGTAGATCGTGCAGTGGTCGAGCACCTGCATGACCTTTTTGCCCGTGCCCGCGTGCAGCCCGTGATAGACGCTGGACATGGTGTAGAGCGTGATCATGCTCACGCCGTACACGAGCGCGCCCGCCAGATCGTAGCCGTCGCCGCGCAGCAGCGCCTTGACCATGCACAGCACCAGCGCGGCCACGCCCAAGGCGCCGCCGACGATGTGCGTGACCATGTTCATGATCTCCTCGCCCTTGCTGTAATCGGGCAGGCGGCGTTCGGAAAGCTTCAATCGTTTTGCCATAAATAAAGAGTCTCCTTTGTTTTTCTTGCCATGAGTATACGCGATTTTTGCGGTAGAGTCCAGTGAAAGCAACACTTCGACCACTCTACCGTCGGGAGAATTGGTAGATATATACAAAAGTATACAAAAAAATTTGGCACATAATAGACGCCTCGAACAACAAATTTTCATGTTTTCTGACGGCGGTTGTGCTATAATGTATACGTAAGGTAGGCAAGCGAAGCACTACCGTTGTAAAGGAGCTGTTATGAACAATATCCTATTTTTCTTGACACCGAAAGCCATGTGTCATTATGTATACGATGATTTCACCATTCGTCAGGCATTGGAAAAGATGGAGTCCGTCGGCTTTACGGCTCTGCCCATCCTCAACCGCAGAGGGGAATACCGCGGCACGCTGACCGAGGGCGACCTCCTGTGGGCGCTGAAAAACATCTGCTACATGGATATGCGCCAAGCGGAGGCACGTCGCATCATGGAGATCGATCGCCGCAAGGACAATATCCCCGTGCGTGTCAACACCTCGATGCACGAGCTGATCGAGCGCGCGACATACCAGAATTTCGTCCCCGTCGTCGATGATAAGGACGCTTTCATCGGTATCGTCACGCGCCGCGGCATCATCAAGTATTGCCAAGAAAACGCACTCGTTGCGGAATAAGATCGCGGGCGTGCAGCGTGCACGCCCCGTTTTTTTATGCTGCGCAAGCAATTCGTGCGGGTGAAAACACTCACCCGCACGAAGCGTTATTCGTTTGCTGCCGCGACCGAGGGCGTTGCCGTAAGGTCGCGCAAGACCTCGGCGGCGAGGAGGAGCCCCGCGATGGCGGGCGCGTAGCAAATGCTGCCCGGGATCTGGCGCTTGCCCTGCGCGACGGCTTCGTCGTGCAGCGCGGCGCAGGAGTGTGCTTCCTCCGTGGAAAAAACCACCTTCATGTGCGAAATGCCGCGTTTTTTCAGCTCTTTTCGCATCACGCGCGCGAGCGGGCAGACACTCGTCTTCGAAATGTCCGCCACGCGGAAGGCCGACGCGTCGAGCTTGTTGCCCGCGCCCATGCAGCTGATGATGGGCGTCCCCGCGGCAAAGGCGCGCTCGGCGAGGCAGAGCTTCGCCGTGACGGTATCGATGGCGTCGACGATGTAATCATACGCGGAAAAATCGAAAGTATCCGCCGTTTCGGGCGTAAAAAACACGGGATAAACGCGCAGCTGCAGCTGCGGGGAAATATCCAGCAGCCGTCGGCGCGCCACTTCGACCTTCGGAAAGCCGACGGTCGAATGCGTCGCGAAGATCTGGCGGTTGATGTTCGTGATGCTGACACGATCGTGGTCGATCAGATCGAGCGCGCCGACGCCGCTGCGCGCCAAGGCTTCCGCAACATAGCCGCCCACACCGCCGAGCCCGAACACGGCCACGCGCGCGCCGTGCAAGCGCCGCATCGCATCCTCGCCCAAAAGCACCTGCGTTCTGGAAAACTGCATATCAGTCCTCGAAGGTCAGGATATCCTTGTAGCGCTCCTTAAAAATGCCGTAGACCGCATTCAGAACGCCCTCGTCCTCAACGGCGAGGTAGTTTTCCGTCTCGTCGTCGACGGGCTCGATCTCGAGGATCAGAACTTCGTTGCTGTCTTCCTCGACAGGCATCAGGAAGAGGTATTCCTTGCCCTCGTACTCGACGACATCGAGGTATTCAAAATCGACGTCATTGCCGTTTTCATCCGTAAGGGTGATGATGCTGCTCTCTTCCTCGGGCAGCGCGTTCTTGTTTTCCATATATCGTTCTCCTTAAAATAAAATATTATCCTTCTTCGACCACGATCTCGGAGACCACGAGTCCCGGATTGCGGCGGCAGGTAAAATCGATCGCCCAGTAGCTGCTGAAAACGATGAGGTTGTTGCCGCGATAGTCTTCCAAAAGTTCCGCATCCGAGCCGAGGTTGAGATCCTCCAGATCGCCCGTGTAGCTTTCGATGCGGCGGATCTCCTCGTACGGGAGCATTTCCATGCGCAGCTCGACGCCGTACTCGTTTTTCATGCGGTACTCAAACACGTCGAATTGCAACGTGCCGACGACGCCGACGATGACCTCCTCCATGCCGGAATTGGGCACCTTGAAGATCTGGATGGCGCCCTCCTGCGCGATCTGCTCCGTTCCTTTGACGAACTGCTTGCGCTTCATCGAGTCTTTCGCGCTGACGCGACAGAAATGCTCGGGCGCAAAGGTCGGAATGCCGGAATAGAGGAATTTTTTGCTCGGGACGGTGACGGTATCGCCGATGGAGAAAATGCCCGGGTCGAACACGCCGATGACGTCGCCCGCGTAGGCTTCTTCCACGATCTCGCGCTCCGCCGCCATCATCTGCTGCGGCTGCGAAAGGCGCAGCTTCTTTTTGCCCTGCATATGGTAGTATTCCTCGTCGCGGCGGAATTGGCCGGAGACGATGCGCATGAAGGCAAGGCGATCGCGGTGCGCCTTGTTCATGTTCGCCTGAATTTTGAAGACGAAGGCCGAGAAATTCGGGTCGAACGCATCGATCACGCCGCAATCGGCGATGCGCGGCAGCGGGGGCGGGGTCATTTTCAGGAAGCTTTCCAGAAAAGGCTCCACGCCGAAATTGGTCAGCGCCGAACCGAAGAACACGGGCGAAAGCTTGCCGTCGCGGACCTCGTCCAAATTCATTTCCCGTCCCGCGGACAGCAGCTCCACATCGTCGATCAGCCGGCGGTGCTTTTCCTCGCTGTCGAGCAGTTCGGCCACGCGTGCGTCGTACAGATCGACCGTCTCCTTCTCGGCGCGGTTTTTGCCCGAAACGCCGGAGAAGAACAGGAGCTTGCTCTCCTGCCGATCGTAAACGCCCAGAAAATCCTTGCCCGAGCCGATCGGCCAGTTCATCGCATATGTTTCGATGCCGAGCTCCCGCTCGACTTCGTCGAGAAGGTCAAAGGGGTCTTTCGTCTGACGATCCATTTTGTTGATAAAGGTGAAAATGGGGATGTGGCGCATGGCGCAGACTTTGAAAAGCTTTCTCGTCTGCGGTTCGACGCCCTTGGCGCCGTCGATGACCATGACGGCGGCGTCCGCCGCCATGAGCGTGCGGTAAGTGTCCTCCGAAAAGTCTTGGTGACCGGGCGTGTCGAGGATGTTGATGCAGTAGCCGCCGTACTGGAACTGCATGACCGAGGACGTGACGGAAATGCCGCGCTGTTTCTCGATCTCCATCCAGTCGGACGTAGCGGCGCGGGAGTTTTTCTTGCCTTTGACCACACCGGCCTGCGCGATCGCGCCGCCGTAGAGCAGAAATTTTTCGGTCAGTGTGGTTTTGCCGGCGTCGGGATGGGAAATAATGGCAAAGGTGCGACGTCGGCTGATCTCTTCTTGCATAGTTGACATAATATTCCTCCGAGTAGTTTGATTGAGAAACTCGAAAGCACTAGTGCGGGATACGGTAGAACATAAAGGCCTCCAAAGCGGTCGAAATTCTTCATAACTTATTTAGTTTAGCATATTCTCGGCATTTTTACAAGTGCGAAATGTGTAAATTTCGATGACGTCCTTTTTATCGGGGCAATTTGCAAAAATTTTCGGCAAAAATCGGTCGATATTTGCCTAATACCACAAAAATTTTTTCTGCGGCGGCTTTTCCTTGACAAATCGCAAAATTACCTATACACTTTAATCATGTGTGATTATGGAGATGTATATGCTTTTCCGAGCGGGTATACCGTCGGAAAGGCTCCGTCACCGCAAACTTTTGTGAAGGAGAACTCATTATGCGTGAAAGTGGCATTTTGATGCACATCACCTCCCTGCCCGGTCGCTACGGCATCGGCACGCTCGGCGCGGAGGCATTCCGCTTCGTCGATTTTCTCAGGGACGCCGGTCAGAAATGCTGGCAGCTCCTGCCCCTGACGCCCACCGGCTTCGGCGACTCCCCCTACCAATCCTGCTCCGCCTTCGCGGGCAACCATTACATGATCGATTTGGATCGCCTCGTCGAGGACGGACTGCTGCGTCCCGAGGAATTGGACGGCATTTGCTGGTGCCAAACGCCGACAAAGGTCGATTTCGGTCTGCAATATCAAAATCGTATAAACGTGCTGCGCATTGCCTATCATCGTTTCCGCGGCGACGAAGATCTCGACCGCTTCTGTGCGGAAAACGCCCATTGGCTGTCCGATTTTTCCCTGTTCATGGCGCTCAAGGAGCGCTTTGGCGGTGCCCCGTGGTTCGCATGGGAAAAAGAGCTGAAATTCCGCAACGCGGACGCGCTGTGGCGCGTGCGGCAGGAACTTTCCGACGAAATTCGCTTCTACTGCTTCGTGCAGTATCTGTTCGACCGTCAGTGGAACGCCCTGCGCGACTACGCCCACGAATGCGGCGTGCGCATCATCGGCGACGTGCCGATCTACGTGCCGCTCGACTCCGTGGAAGTCTGGTCGAGTCCCGAATTGTTCCAGCTCGACGAGAGCCTTGCCCCCACCGCCGTCGCCGGCTGCCCGCCCGATGCCTTCAGCGAGGACGGCCAGCTTTGGGGCAATCCCCTGTATCGCTGGGACGTGATGGCGAAAAACGGCTACGGCTGGTGGATCAACCGTCTGCGTGAGGCCTCCAAGCGTTACGACGTCATCCGTTTCGACCATTTCCGCGGCTTCGAAAGCTACTGGTCCGTCCCCTACGGCGAAAGCACCGCCCGCAACGGCCGCTGGATCAAAGGTCCCGACATGGACTTCATCCGCGCCGTGCAGACCGCACTGCCCGAGGTGCAGCTGATCGCGGAGGATCTGGGCTTTTTGACCGACGCCGTGCTCGAAATGCGCGACAAAAGCGGTCTTCCCGGCATGAAAGTGCTCGGCTTCGCCTTCGATTCGCGCGAGCCGTCGGAGTATCTGCCGCACACCTACCCCACCAACTCCGTCTGCTATACGGGCACGCACGACAACATGACCATGCGTCAGTGGTTCGATACCGCTTCGCCCGACGCCGTCGCCTACGCGCGCGAATACATGGCGCTGAGCGACGAAGAGGGTCTTGTCCGTGGTACGATCCGCACCGCGCTCGGCTCGGTGTCCGATCTTTGCATCGTGCAGATGCAGGACTATCTGAACTTGGGCGGCGAGGCACGCATGAATTTTCCCGGCACGACCACCGACCGCAACTGGACGTGGCGCGCCGCCGACGGCGTATTCACCGCGGAGCTTGCGCAGAATATCCGCCGCCTGACGAAGCTGTACGGTCGCTAAAGGCCGCATAACGATAGGAGATACGAAAAATGAGCTATAATTGTCTGAACATTCTCAAGTACACCGAGGCGCAACTGAAATACACCTACGACGTTTCCCTCAAGGACGCCACGCCGCAGGAGCTGCACGAAGCGCTCAGCCAAGCCGTGATGATGACCATTTCCGACACGTGGAACCGCAGCAAGCACCTGCGTATGCATCAGCGCAAGGCATACTATATTTCCGCGGAGTATCTGATCGGCCGTTTGGTGTACTCGAACCTGTATAATCTCGGCATTCTCGAGGAGCTCAAGCAGCTGTTCGCCGATCAGGGCGTCGATCTGGCCTGCTTGGAGGAGATCGAGGACGCCGCGCTCGGCAACGGCGGTCTCGGCCGTCTCGCCGCCTGCTTCCTGGACAGCGCCGCAAGCTGCAACATCCCGCTGTCGGGCTACGGCCTGCGCTACCGTTTCGGTCTGTTCAAGCAGTCGTTCGATGCCAACGGCTCGCAGTGCGAGGCCGCCGACGATTGGACGAAATTCGGCGATCCTTGGTCGTATCGCCGCTATAACCACACCGTCAAAGTCAAATTCCCCGACCATACCGTGCTGGCCGTCCCTTACGACGTTCCCGTCATCGGCTACGGCACGAACAACATCGGCACGCTGCGCCTGTGGCAGTGTGAGGCCGAGGAAGAGCTCGACTTCAACGCCTTCAACGATCAGGACTATCTGCGCGCCCTCGCCCAGAAAAACAAGGCCGAGGACATCACGCGCGTTCTGTACCCCAACGATTCCACATGGGAAGGCAAGCGCCTGCGCATCAAACAGCAGTATGTCCTCTCGTCCGCGTCGCTGCAGGACGTTCTGCGTAATTACAAGAAAGTGCACGGCAGCGATCTGACGCATTTTGCCGATTTCTACGCCGTGCAGCTCAACGACACCCACCCCGCCATGTCCATCCCCGAGCTCATCCGCCTGCTGATGGCCGAGGGCATGGATTTCGACCAGAGTTTCTCCATTGCCCAAAAGACCTTTGCCTATACCAACCACACCGTTATGAGCGAGGCACTGGAAAAGTGGGATTTGGACCTGCTGCGCAGCGTTGTTCCGGAAATCGTGGACATTATCCTGCGCATCGATGCCAAACTCAAGAGCGAGCAGCCGGGCCTGTTCATCGTAAAAGACAATACCGCTCACATGGCCAATCTGTCGGTTTATGTTGGCAGCTATGTCAACGGTGTTGCGGAAATCCACAGCCAGATTTTGAAAGACGACTGCTTCAAGCAGTGGTATCAGGCTTATCCAGAGCGCTTCCAGAATAAGACCAATGGTGTTACCCCCCGCCGCTGGATGGGTCTGTGCAATCCGGAGCTGACCCAGCTCATCAAGTACCGCATCGGTGGCGATTTCATGAAAGATCTGGAGCGGCTGTCCAAGCTGAAGCCCATGATTGACGACGATTTGGTTCGCCAGTTCAACGCCGTAAAGCGGGTGAAGAAAGAGCAGCTTTGCAAAATCATCTACGAAAAGGAAGGCATTCGCCTGAATCCGGATTTCGTGTTCGACGTGCAGGTCAAGCGTCTGCACGAGTATAAGCGCCAGCTTATGAACGCTTTGTCCATCGTGGATATCTACTTCCGCCTGAAAGACGGCAGCCTGACGGATTTCCAGCCTACCGCATTCATCTT
>CAYOZT010000039.1:0-14415 GCA_964408545.1 uncultured Oscillospiraceae bacterium
CAAATCCGGCGGCAAACGAAAGATGAGGATTCGATATAACGCACATCGGATCTTCCGTGTGCGGTTTTTTATTTTGGACGAAAGATGCGTGGACTCAAGAAAGGACAAAAAACTATGGAAAAAAATCTCTTTACCTCCGAATGTGTCACCAACGGACACCCCGATAAGGTCGCCGACTCCATCTCCGACGCGATTTTGGACGCCTGCCTTGCACAAGACCCCGACTCGCGCGTCGCGTGCGAGACGATGGTCACGACCGACTTTTGCCTGATCTGCGGCGAGATCACCACCACCGCCAAGGTCGACTACCCCGCTGTCGCGCGCGAGGCCATCCGCAAAATCGGCTATATCTACCCCGGCGTCGGCTTTAACGCCGACACGGTCGACATTCAATGCCGTATCCATACCCAGTCTGCCGATATTGCCATGGGAACGAACGATCGCGTCGGCGGCGCGGGCGATCAGGGCATGATGTTCGGCGGCGCCTGCACCCAGACGCCCGAGTTGATGCCTCTGCCTATCGCGCTGTCGCGCGCGCTGAGCAACCGCCTGACCGCCTGCGTCCATTCGAACGACCTCCTGCGCCCCGACGGAAAAACGCAGGTCTCCGTCGAATACGACGAAAAAGGCAACGTCGTCGGGATCGACACGGTGGTCGTATCCGTCATGCACAGCGCCGATTTCGACATCGACGAGCTGCGCCGCTACGTCCGCGAGGGCGTCATCGCACCCGTGCTCGCGGCCTACGGCTTCCGTTTGGAGGATGTTGCACATATCCATATCAACCCCACGGGGCACTTCGTCATCGGCGGCCCCGACGGCGACACGGGTCTGACCGGCCGCAAGATCATCGTCGACACCTACGGCGGCTATTTTTCCCACGGTGGCGGCGCGTTCTCCGGCAAGGATCCGACGAAAGTCGACCGCAGCGCCGCCTACATGGCGCGCTATATGGCGAAAAATCTGGTCGCCGCGGGACTGGCGACCAAGGTGCAGGTGCAGCTGGCCTACGCCATCGGCGTGGCCGAGCCCGTTTCCGTCCGTGTTGACAGCTACGGCACGGGCGTGATCTCCGATCGCGAAATGACCGCCCTGCTGCGCAAGACCTGCGACCTGACGCCCGCAGGCATCATTCACAAGCTCGATCTGCGCCGTCCCATCTACTCCCCCACCGCCGCCGAGGGTCACTTCGGCGTTGCGAACCATCCGTGGGAGCAGCTCGACCTCGTTCCGGAACTCAAAAAAGCGGCGAATCTTCGTTAAGTCTTGCATTTGTCCCGCATTCGTGCTATAATGGCAGAAAAATCAGGAAAGGTCTGTCCTACCATGAAAAAAATGCTGTTCGTGATGAATCCGAACGCCGGTATGCGTAAGGCACGGCGCTATCTCAGTGAGATCCTCGGCGCTTTCTGTCAGGCAGGGTATCAGGTCACCACCCACATCACCTCCGGCCCGGGCGACGCCGTGAAGGCCGTGGCGTACTACGCGCACGAAACGGAGCTGATCGTCTGCTGCGGCGGCGACGGCACCTTCAACGAGACCGTCAACGGCTTGCTGCAAAGCGGCTGCGATGTTCCCATCGGCTATATCCCCGCCGGCTCGACCAACGATTTTGCCGCGAGCCTGCACATCCCGACGCAACCGCTTGAGGCCGTGCGCAGCATCATCGGCGGCGTTCCCGTGCCATATGACATCGGCCGCTTCCGCGATCGCTATTTCACCTATGTCGCCTCCTTCGGCGCCTTCACCCGCACGAGCTATGCCACCTCCCAGAGCGTAAAAAACGCCTTGGGGCACACGGCGTATCTGCTCAACGGGATCAAAGATATTTCCCAGATCCATTCGACACACGTCAAAGTCGAGCTTGACGACGAGGTCATCGAGGACGATTTCATCTTCGGCGCGGTGAGCAATTCCACCAGTGTCGGCGGTATCCTGACGCTCGATCCGACGCGCGTCGATATGCGTGACGGCAAATTCGAGGTACTGCTCGTGCGCGCCCCGAAAAAAATGGGCGAGCTGACGCAGTGTCTTCAGGCGCTGCAAAGCAAAAAATACAACTGCCAAATGCTGACCTTCCGTTCCTCGTCCCGCATTCGCGTCACCGCCGATCCGAACATGGATTGGACGCTCGACGGCGAACACGCCGCGGGCGCGCAGGAGCTCGAGATCGATAACTGCCACCTTGCCATCCGTTTGATGCAGGTGCCGCAGGGAAAGGAAAAGAATGCTAAACACGACCCTGTGCTATATCCTGCGCGGAAACGACGTGCTGATGCTCCACCGTGTCAAAAAGGAAAACGACCTAAACAAGGACAAGTGGGTCGGGATCGGCGGAAAGTTCGAGCGCGAAGAAACGCCCGATGAGTGCCTTTTGCGTGAGGCGTTCGAAGAAACGGGGCTGCGCTTGACCTCGTGGAAATGCCGCGGCGTCGTGACCTTCCTGACCACGGGACAGTGGGAGGGCGAGTATATGTACCTGTTCACGGCAGACGGCTTCGAAGGCGAGCTCATCGACTGCAACGAAGGCGAGCTGCAATGGGTCAGCCGCGAATTTATCGACGCACTGCCCAAGTGGGCGGGCGATCGCATTTTCCTCGACTTGCTGTGGCAGGACGCACCCTTCTTCCTGCTCAAGCTGCGCTACGACGGCGACCGACTTATCGAGGCCGTGCTGAACGGCGAAGCCTTGCCCGTCTGAGCGGATATTCCGATACCGTACGAAATGCATATTTTTCGGCGGGCGACCGATGGTCGCCCGCCGTGCTATTGATAGGGAAAAGGCGTGCCGTGGCACGCCTTTTGCTTACTTTTTGCCCTTGTTTGCCTTTTTTTCGGCCTTGGCCTGCGCAGCAGCCGCGGCGGCTCTCTGAGCCTCCTCCTTGGCGCGCTCGGTGCCCGTCTCGTTGGTGGACAGCGCCCACTTGGAGAACTCGATGCGAACCTGATCGGCGCCCGTCTCGATGACGAACTTTTCCTCCTTGATATCGACGACCTTGCCGTTGATACCGCCGATGGTGGTGATCTTGTCACCGACCTTCATGTCGGAACGCATTTGCTCGGCTTGCTTTTTACGCTTGCTTTCGGGGCGGATCAGCATAAAGTAGAAGATCGCCACCATGATGGCCAGCATGATGAGGGTCGACAGCAGACCACTGCCGCTGCTCGAACCGCCGGTTTCTTCCAAAAAATGTAACATTGACACGACTCCTTTGGTTTATTCACGGGCTTATTATACCATTCCTGCCATAAATTGCAAGAGAAATTTATATTCTTTGCCCTAATTTAACAGAAAATTCACGACGGAAGTCCTCAAAACGCCCTTCATCGAGCGCGTCGCGGATCTTTTCCATCAGTTTGTTGTAAAAATACAGGTTGTGCATCACCGAAAGGCGCATCGCGAGCATCTCCTCCGCCATGAACAAATGGCGGATGTACGCTCTGGAGTAGCGGCGGCAGACGGGGCAATCGCAGTGCTCGTCGATGGGGCGCTCGTCGAGCTGATATTTCGCGTTTTTCAGGTTGATCGCGCCCTCCCATGTGAACAGCCGCGCATGGCGCGCGTTGCGCGCGGGCATGACGCAGTCAAAAAAATCTACACCGCGTGCGACCGCTTCAATGATGTTGCTCGGCGTGCCCACGCCCATGAGATAGCGTGTTTGGTCCTTCGGCATATGCTCCTCGACGGCCTCGATGATGTCGTACATTTCCTCGGCGGTCTCCCCCACGGCCAGCCCGCCGATGGCGTAGCCGGGCAGGTCGAGATCGGCGATGCGCTTCATATGGTCGACGCGAATGTCGGCATAAGTGCCGCCTTGATTGATCCCCCAAAGCATTTGCTGCGGGTTGACCGTATCCGGCAGCGCATTCAATCGGGCGTTTTCCGCCTTGCAGCGCACGAGCCAGCGATACGTACGATCTACGCTGTCTTGCACATATTTGCGCGGCGCGGGATTTTCGATGCATTCGTCGAAGGCCATACACATATCGCTGCCGAGGTTCGACTGGATCTGCATACTTTCCTCCGGTCCCATAAAGATCTTGTGCCCGTCGATATGGGAGGAAAAGTAGACGCCCTCCTCCTTGATCTTGCGCAGCGAGGCCAGACTGAACACCTGAAAGCCGCCCGAGTCCGTCAAGATCGGCCCGTCCCAAGTCATGAACTTGTGCAATCCGCCCATTTGCCGCACGACGCCGTCCGTCGGGCGCAGATGCAGATGGTAGGTATTCGACAGCTCCACCTGACAGCCGATCGCCTTCAGATCCTCGGCGCTCAATGCGCCCTTGATGGCTCCCTGCGTGCCGACATTCATAAATACGGGCGTCTGCACGGTGCCGTGCGCGCAGGTGAACTCGCCGCGCCGCGCTTTGCCCTCGGTTTTCTTTAATTCAAACATGGTTTTTCCTCTCTCGTGTTTTTATAAAATCAACATCGCATCGCCAAAGGAGAAAAAGCGGTAGCGTTCGCGGACGGCTTCTTCATAGGCGGCGAGCACATTTTCGCGCCCCGCAAAGGCCGAAACGAGCATGACGAGCGTGCTTTCGGGCAGGTGGAAATTGGTGATGAGCGCATCCATCGCCTTGAAGCGGTAGCCGGGATAGATGAAAATATCCGTCCATTTGGATCTCGGCGAAAAGCTCCCGTCATCGTTGACGAGGCTCTCGAGCGTGCGGCAGGAAGTCGTTCCGACGCAAACGATGCGCCCGCCTGCGGCACGCGTTTCGTTGAGGATACGCGCGGTTTCTTCGTCGATCATGCAAAGTTCGGCGTGCATATGGTGCTCGGTGACTTCCTCCGCCTTGACGGGGCGGAAAGTCCCGAGGCCGACATGGAGCGTGACGAAGGCGGTCTTGACGCCTTTTTGCCGCACTTTTTCCAGAAGCTCCTGCGTCCAGTGCAATCCCGCCGTCGGCGCGGCAGCCGAGCCGATCTGGCGCGAATAGACCGTCTGATAGCGCTCCCGGTCGGCAAGCTCGGCCTTGATATACGGCGGCAGGGGCATTTTGCCCAAACGCTCCAGCACTTCCATGAAAATACCTTCGTAATGAAATTCGACCACGCGATTTCCGTCCTCGCGCAGTTCGGTCACGGTTGCGGTCAGCTCGCCGTCGCCGAAAATGACCTCGCTGCCCGGCTGCATTTTTCGGCCGGGCTTACAAAGGCACTCCCATTTTTTCCCGCCGAGATCGCGCAGCAGCAAAACCTCGACCGCGCCGCCCGTGGGACGATGCCCCAGAAGGCGCGCGGGCAAAACGCGCGAATCGTTCATCACAAGGCAGTCGCCCGGCTGCAGATGATCGATGATGTCGTAAAAATGCTTATGCTCCGTGCGCCCCGTCTTTTTATCCAGCACCAAAAGGCGCGAGCCGTCGCGTCTTTCCAGAGGAGTCTGCGCGATCAGCTCCTCGGGAAGCTCGTACCAAAAATCACTTGTTTTCAATGCTTCGTCCTCCGAAATATTGTCAAATCATGCTCTTATTGTAACGCAAAAGAAGTCCAAATGCAATAGCGCACGCATTTCTTTTTCTGCGCATAAATTGACATGGAGGTATCAGCTTATGGAAAATGTATTGTTTACGGGTGCTTGCACCGCACTGGTCACGCCCTTTCTCGGCGGACAGGTCAATTATCCCATGCTCGAGCGGCTTTTGCAGCGTCAGCTGGACGCCGGTATCGAAGCGGTCGTGCTTTGCGGCACGACGGGCGAGTCCCCTACCCTTTCGGATGCGGAAAAACTGGAGATCTTTCGTGTCGGCAAAGCCTTCGTCGGCGATCGCATGAAAATACTCTGCGGCACGGGCTCGAACGATACGAGCCACGCCGTCGCGCTCAGCCGCGGCGCGCAAGAATGCGGTGCGGACGGCCTGCTCGTCGTTTCGCCCTATTATAACAAAGGCAATGCCCGCGGCCAAACGGCGCACTACATATCCGTCGCACACGCGGTCGATATCCCCGTCATCGTCTACAATGTTCCGAGCCGCACGGGCGTTGATCTCTCGGTGGAAACGTATCGGCAATTGTCCGCAGTCGAAAACATCGTCGGCGTCAAGGAGGCCGCGACGGACATCGTCAAGTTCGTGCGAATCCGCAAGACCTGCGGCGAGAACTTCGCCGTCTGGTCGGGAAACGACGATCAGGCGGTCGCCGCCATGGCGCTCGGCGCGAAGGGCGTGATCTCCGTGCTGTCGAACGTTTTGCCCGTGCAGACACAAGCCATGGCGAAGGCCGCGCTGGCGGGCGATTTCGACAGCGCCTGCGATTTGCAGACAGCAATGCTGCCGCTGATCGAGGCGCTTTTCCGCGAAACGAATCCGATACCCGTCAAGGCCGCTATGCGTCTGATCGGCTTTGACTGCGGCGACTGCCGCCTTCCGCTCGGCTCGCCGGAAGAACGAACGCTGGAAGATCTGCGCAGTTTCCTGTAGCATTGCGGGGAAAGCAAGCGGCGGGCAGTTTCCTGCCCGCCGTGTTTGCGAAAAAGTATGATCCGATCACATTACCAAAGCCAATCCCAGATGGCTGCTCCGACCATGCTCCGGTCATAATCGGCAAGGTTATACTGCCCTTTCCTATCGGCAGAGGTTAAGCCGTTTGTGGTCAAAATCGTGCCGTCTGTGAGCGTAATGCTGATCGTGTTGTTTGCCGTAAAGTTTTTGAATGTACTACCATACTGATTGGTTGTATCTTGATACCGTGACCAATAAGGGTTGTTCGCTTCTTTACCGACAATTTTTCCGACCGTGTACTTGTTGTTTGCCGTTTGCGTTACATCTGTCACAACAACATCACCCGTGCAGGTAACATAGTTAAGTACCCAACCGGCACAACCGACAATACCGCCGGCAGTCACTTCACTGTCACCATCTTGGCTTGCAATGACATCGATGTTTGATGTGATATACCGAACCGTGCCGTGAGGCGTGGATGCAAAGACACCGCCAATGACGCCGCTTCCTTTTACGTAGCTGCCTTCTTCAACATCCACGGTAATATTTTCGGCGCCGATTTGGAAATCGGTCCATTCCGTACCGATAATACCGCCTACGTTTTTGCCCTCAATGGTAACCTTACCGGTAAGGTTTAGGTTCATCAGCTGCAACGCACCGCCATTTCCGGCATTTCGTGTCGTCGTATTGGCATTGCCGACGAAAGCGCCGCTGTTGTCGGCGGAAATCGTTACATTGTTCAATGTCAGGTTGCTGATCCCGGGCGTATAATTGCTCGGGCTGAGCGTAATATGGCCGAACAGGCCGACATTGGCGCCGGAAGTGATCTTGAGATTGTTGATGATGTGGTCGCCACCGTCAAAATTGCCCCAAAACGCATTGGTCGCAGTGCCGATGGGTGTCCATTCCAGATGGTTCAGATCCATATCCGCTTCCAAGGTGACCGTATGGTTAAGGTAGTTGTTGCCCTCATTGACCGACTGCGCGAAAGCCGCAAGCAACTCGGGCGTTTCGATCTTGACGGTCTTTGCGGTCGTGTCCGTCACGGCTGCAAGCTGTTCCGCGCTCGCGACATTGCCCGACCATTGGATACCGTAGTCGACCGTCTGGGTATTGCCCTGCACGGCCTCGACGCGGAAGCGGATCTTGCAGGAAGTGTTCTTGTAAGTATCGCCCGCATCGATCGGCAGCGTCACTTCGCACGCAAGCTCGATCGGCTCATTCGGAAGCTCCGCCCATGCGGTCGAGCCGACGGCCGTTCCCTCGCCGATCTTGAATTTCAGGCCCGCGAACAGACCCGTATCTTCGGCGACCTCGATGACCGTGCGATATTTCGCGGCGACCGTGCTGTTGTTTGTGATCTTGATCTTAAAAGTCGCCTTGTCTCCGGGGATGATCCTGTCGAGCGTCAGCGTGTCGCCGTCGAGCAGCGCCGTGCCGCCCTCGGAGAAGGTCGTGTCGTCCTGCTTGGCGTTCGTGTCGTCGAGGATGTTGCCCTCCAAATCGACCTTGGTCGGAGAATAGACGCCCAATTCCTCGATCGTGGCCGTCGCGTTCACCTTTGCGGCCGTCACGGCGATGTTGACGCTGCTGCTGCTCGTAAAGAGCGCAAAGGTCGAACCCGCGATCAGACTCAGGCACAGCGCGATGGTCAGCACGGAAGTCAATAAAGCCTTCTTTTTCATAAAAGCATCCTTCCTTTTTTCGCCGATGGGCGCGTTGCCGCGCCCATCGCTTTGTGGTGTTTCCACGAAAATCTACGCGTGATCAGGGCTCGTCGATAAAGGTGCAGCCGTTGACCGTGATATCCGCAGTGGAATAGGAAGTGCCGGACTCGGCGTTGCCGTTGTCACGCCAAACGAGGTTCGTGCTGTCGGCAGCGACCGCGCTGATGTCGACATTGTCGGCAACGATCGTCGCACCCGCGACATTACTGACGAGGACGGCCGCCTTCTTGGCGGAGGTGATCTGCGTGTTGCTGATGTTCAGCGTAACGTTCTGCGCCTTGCTCTCACGGTACTCGTCCTTGATGGCGATCGCACGGCCGTTGGGGCAGTTGATGGTCACTTCGTCCAGCGTGACAGTCTTTGCATCGGCGGTGATCCACAGTGCGTAGACGTCATTGCTGTCGTTGATGACGACGTTCTTCATCGTTGCGGTCGCGCCGGTGTAGATGGCAACGGCCTTGTCGAAGGTCACGTCTTCAAAGTTCCATGTGCAGTTCGCAAAGATCAGGTCATAGATGTTCCATGTGCCGCCGGTCTGCGTGCTGGTGATGGAGCCGTTCTTGACATTGATCACGGCATTGGCGTTGTTGGCGCCCAGCGCGCTCATATACGTAGTGCTCAGCGTCAGCTTGTGGCCGTTCAGGTCGATGTCGATCTGCTTGGTGTTGGCGCCGCCGAGGCGGTATTCACCCGAGCCGCCGATCTGCGGATTCAAGAGGCTGATGTCGATGGAGACGTCCTCGGTCAAAGTGACCGAAATGTTCTCCGTCTCGGACTTGAGCACCTTGGCCAAGGTAGCAGCATTGTCGGAAACGGCGACGGTGGCGTCGTTTTCTGTGTTGTTGCTCGCGATGACGTTCAGGCGAGCAGCGGGGATGGCGTTCTTGTTGCCCCACATCGCGGTGCCGGTGGGTGTGCCCTCGTCGTTGTGTGCGAAACCGTTGATCGTATTGTTGGTCGCGATGAGGTTGACCTGCAGTCCTGCCGTGGGCTGGCTGTCGCCGATCTCGATGGCGGCCTTGACGGTGTCGAGCGCGCCGTTATCGTTGAAAACGCACTGCGTGACGGTGACATTGTTGGTGTGCTGGGCGTCCTCGCAGTAGATGAGGATGGCCTTGCCGCCGCAGTTGAAGGTGCAGCCTGCGAAGGTCGCATTGTCCGCGCCGTAGGTCCAAACGGTGTAATCGGCGCTGTTGACGAAGGTGCAGTTGACGAACTCGACATCCGTAGCGTACAGGAACTGCTTACCGTAGATGGTGCAGTTGCGATACGTCAGCTTCTTGGCGTGGGTGATGCCCTTGTAGTTTTCCGTGTCGTCAAACTTGACCGTCACGCCGTCAAAGGTGATGTCCAATCCGTGGTTCTGCGCACCGATGATCGCGCTTTGGGTCATGTCGATGACCACATCCTCCGTGCCGGAGACGGTGACGGTCTTATCGGTGATGGCGGGCAGCGTATAAGTACCTGCCGCGAGTGCGAGATCGAGCTTGGTCTGCTCGCCTGCCAGTGCGGCGGTCAGTTCATCCTGCTGCGCCGCTTCGGTGGCGTTGATCTCAACGGCGTTGCCCTGAACGGCCTCGACGGTGAAGGTGATGCTGCAAGACTGCTCCTGATATTCGTTGCCTGCGTCAGCGGGCAGCTCGACGAAGCACTCCAGCTGCTCGAGCGTCTGCTCGGCTTCGAGCTTCGCCCAGTCGGACTTGCTGTCGACCTTCGTGCCGCCGATGTTGACGTTCAGACCGACGAACAAGGGGCTGTCGCCCGTAAAGGAAACGCGAGTGCGGTAAAGAACGTTGACATTGCTCTTGTTTTCGAGCTTGATGTTGAAGCTGACCTTGTCACCGGGGGTGACATTCTCGAGATTCAGGGTGTTGCCGCCGACGAGTTCGGCGGTGCCGCCGTTGGCAAAGCCCTCTTCCGTGGAAGCATCCTCTGCATCGGTGATCTTGCCCTGCAGATCGATGAGCTTCGGAGAATACAGTTTCAGGGAGTTTTCGTCGATCGTTGCCACGATCTCGACATTACCTGCCGTCACGGCGATGTTGACGCTGCTGCTGCTCGTGAAGAGTGCAAAGGTCGAGCCCGCGATCAGACTCAGGCACAGCGCGATCGTCAGGACGGAGGTCAATAAAGCTTTTCTTTTCATACAATATGTCCTTTCCAAATTAAAAGATTACCAGTAGAAGCCGCCGATGGCGTTGCTTGCCTGACCGTTGGTCGTAACGACATTACCATCGGTAAGTTCCAATTTCAGGTTTCCTGTGGCAACTACGCTATCGCGTTTTTCCTGCGACATATCCTGATGGTGCCAGACGGGAGCGAAACCGCCGATGGCGAGGCCGTAGTTATACTTTCCGTCCTCGGCAGGGGTCACGCCTTTAACGGTCACATCACCGGTGTAGTTGATATTGTACCAAACCTGATTGCCGACACCGACGATTCCGCCGACATTGCCTGCAACGCCGATCACATCCAGATTGGATTTGATATTCGTGCTGCCCCGATCCCATGCCGCAACAGCCACTACACCGCCGAGGGCGCCGCCGACACCGTCTCCGCTGAGTTTTCTTGCGTTGACATTGGACAGATAGCTTCCGTCCTCCACATCGATCTCGATGTTGTTAAAGCCGGTCTGCAGTGCCCAATGGGAAACGGGAGAGCCCGCGATCGCGCCGGAGTTTCCGCCCTCGATCGTCACTTTGCCTGTCAGCTTGATATCATGTACACCGGTATAGCCTGCGAGCCAATACACGGATTGCGCGGTATCAAGGCAACCGATCACTGCGCCTGCGGAGTTTTTGGCGTAAATATCGACATTGCAAAGATTCAAATTCATGATCTCAACAACACTGCCGTTTGTGTAGGTACAGCCAAACAAGCCCACATTGGTCGCTTCCAAGTCGGTCGGATCGGATGTACCGCCGTTGACCGTAAGATTGGAGATCGTGTAGCCCTGTCCGTCAAAAATTCTTCCGGTAAACGGGTGCTCGGCGGTGCCGATCGGTGTCCAGTCGATGTTGCAAAGATCCATGTTCGCAGCCAAAACGACTCTATCGGAATTTACACAATTGCCTTCGTTGACATACTGTGCAAATGCAGCGAGCAGTTCAGGCGTAGAGATCGTAAACAGGTTGCCCGTTGCGGAGATATCTCCTGTTTCTTCGTTGTATTCTGTCCAAGTGCTCTTTGCCGCCATCAGGTCTGCCTGCGTCGCGACATTGCCCGACCATTGGATACCGTAGTCGACCGTCTGGGTGTTGCCCTGAACGGCCTCGACACGGAAGCGGATCTTGCAGGAAGTGTTCTTGTAAGTATCGCCCGCATCGATCGGCAGCGTCACTTCGCACGCAAGCTCGATCGGCTCATTCGGAAGCTCCGCCCATGCGGTCGAGCCGACGGCCGTTTCCTCGCCGATCTTGAATTTCAGGCCCGCGAACAGACCCGTATCCTCGACGGATTCGATGACCGTGCGATATTTCGCCGTGACCGTGCTGTTGTTGGTGATCTTGATCTTAAAAGTCGCCTTGTCTCCGGGGATGATTTTGTCCAGCGTCAGCGTATCGCCGTCGAGCAAAGCCGTGCCGCCCTCGGAGAAGGTCGTATCGTTCTGCTTTGCGTTCGTATCGTCGACGATATTGCCGGTTTCCAGCTCGATCATCTTCGGAGAATAGACTTCCAAATCTTCGATCGTGGCCGTCGCGTTGACTTTACCTGCCGTCACGGCGATGTTGACGCTGCTGCTGCTCGTGAAGAGTGCAAACGTCGAACCGGCGATCAGGCTCAGGCAAAGTGCGATGGTCAAAATCGAAGTCAATAAAGCCTTCTTTTTCATGTGATTCACCTTTCAAAAATCAATTTTTCGTTGTGGCCTGTGTTGCATAGACGACGAGGTCGAACACGGCCAGCTTGCTTTGTGCCTCGTTGTTGTGCATGTAATCCTCGTACGGGGTCTCCTCGGGAAGATCACGATTGTAATCCGAATCGTTGAGGAACTCCACGCGAACATGGAATGTCTGCGGCTCATCGCCGACTTTCATTTTGCCGGTGTCGATCTGCAGACCGTTTGCCAAGTCGGTCAGCATCGCCGTCTGCTCGTTGCCCTCACAGTCGGTGACGATCACTTTCAGCTGCTCGGCCAAGGCGCTGTCTTGCACCAGTCGGATGCTGATGCGATAGTTGAATGCCGTGTTACCGGTATTCGCGATCTGCATTTCGGCGTCAAAATAGCTGCCGGGGACGATGCGAATCTCGCTCGAATCAATGCCGAAGACATTCTCGCCGGTCCTGCCCGTGAAATCATAGTCCTCTTCGACCGTAGTCACAGCGAGTTCACCGACTTCATCGAGAACACAGTATTCGAGGTTCGTTCTCGTCAAGGTGACATCGAGATTTCCGGCCTTCAGATGGTTCTTCACCGACACGGAATCGGTAAACAGCGCATAGGACATACCCGCGATGATGCACATACACAGCGCAATCACCGAGCACGAGACCAGCAGAACTTTTTTCTTCTTCTTCATAGTTATTTCCTCCTTTCCACAAGAATGTTTTATTGATAGGCCGCCAAACGGCGACCGAATCAATCGCGATCACAGCGTGTTCGTTCACGCTCTGCGGCTGTCCTGATCCAAAATATCCTGCTCGAATTGCTCCCGCTTTTGCTCAAGCTCCGCCTCTTTTCGTTTCTTCTCTTCTCGGAATTTGCAAATCATTTCCATGATCACCTGCGTCATGATCGTGATCGCCATCAGCGACGCCAGCACGAGAAAAATTATGACCATTACTTTCATTGTTGTTCATCCTCCTGTTTTTGATTTTCCAATTGTGCAAGCCTGCGGCGAAGCTCCGCAAGCTCATCCTCCTTTTGCTGCTTCTCCTCTTGCTCGCGTTTCTTTCTTTCCGCTGCGAACGCTCCGGCGATTTTTAAGACTTCGAGCAAGATAATAATAAAACAAGGTACGATAATGATGAATATCACGCCCAGCGGCGTCTTCAGCAGGCTGATAACGAAGCCCAGCAGGAAGAACTGCCCCGTCACCTTACCGATGACATAATTCGTGTTGTTTTCGACCGAGGTGTCGATGATCTGCGTCAGCTGACCCGAGTCGCTGTTTTTGTTGTCGCCCGCCAGCTCGATGAGGAAGCCCCCGCTCGGTTTTTCCGTGATGGAAACGATACGGTGCGTGATCGTGACCTGCGTGGTGTAGACATAGCGGAAAGTCAGCACATCGCCGACTCGGAGGCTTCTGTACCACGCATCGGCTGCCGCCTCATCCTCGGGCATGACCTTGACGAAGATCATCGAGCGCAGAGGGATGCTTTTGATCTTGTAATCCGACACATCGGTCAGCTCGCATTTGGCCATGGAGTCGGATGTGATTACACGCATCTGGTAGCCGAATATCTCCGACGCGCCGTCGGCATCTTTTTTTGCGGAAATCGTCAGCACCAGCGCAAACACGCACACGGCAAGGAACAAATACAGCAGAATGTCCAGTGCGATCTTGCCGATTTTTTTGATTTTTGTTTTCGTCATATGTACCTCATTCGTTCGTAGCGGTCACGAGAAGCTTGAAATCCGCCTCCGCGTTCTGTGCCTCGTTGCCCACGGCCTCGGGCATATAGTAGATGATCTTCAGTTCGTTGTTCGCATCTTTGTCGAAATCGACCGACAGAGTCAGCGCATCGTCCGTGAAAGCCTGCGCCAGAAGCTGTTCGCGCAGCACGGCACCGTCCTTTTCCACGCGCACATACACGTGCTCTTTGAGCGTATGCTCCGGAGCGCAGTCCTCCCACGCAAGCGTGAGCAAGTACTGCGTTGCATAGTCGCTGCGCAGCACGAGCGTGAACTCGCTCTGCTCGCCCGGCAGCAGACATAGCTCGGAAAACTCGACCGTCTGCGTTTTATCCGGCTGCAGATCGAGCGTTATGACGGATCTATCCGCGCGCAGCAGATACACCGTCAGTCCCATGCCGAGCAGGATCAGCGTGCATAGCGAGATCAGCGCAATGTTCAGCAATTTCTTTTGGGTATTGGGCGTCATCGTAATCCTCCCTTTTTGTGATTTTTCTCTTGCCAAGAGCATTCCCTCCGATATCATACATCGTTTTTTCTGCGAAAAATGCAGAAAAACCACAGACAGGGCATAATTACCCCATCTGTGGTTTTTTGATATCGGTATTAAAGTATCGATTACTTAGCCGACCAAGGTCGTGTCTGTCTGTCTGTCTGTCTGTCTGT
>CAYOZT010000040.1:0-5828 GCA_964408545.1 uncultured Oscillospiraceae bacterium
TGATGAGCGATGATATTTCCAAACTGCCTTACTTGAAACGGCTGTCGAATGCCACAGTCAAAACCATTAAGGCAAGCATTACCCTGTCCATGTGTATCAACTTTTTGGCGGTAACGCTTTCTGTCCTCGGTCTTCTGAATCCCACCACCGGAGCATTGGTACATAATGCCGGTTCCTGCTTCGTGGTGCTGATCGCCGCGCTGCTGTATGACAGAAAGTTTGAATAACGAAAAGAGCCTCCGGCAACACCCGAATTTGGGCATTGTCGGAGGCTCTAAGTGTTTTTCACTTTAATCCATCAACCGATATTCGGGTGCTCCTTTCAAGTATCCGTCCAAGTCACCGCCAAGGACAAGCGGGGCATATTCCGGAGGCTTGCCGTACCCCAAGCGAGTGGCCCCCCGGTAAGGGCAAAGAAAAACACCCAAAATGTTGCCATTTTAGGTGTTTTCATTAACACTTAGCTAACTTTTCTGGTGGAGATAAGCGGGATCGAACCGCTGACCTCTTGAATGCCATTCAAGCGCTCTCCCAGCTGAGCTATACCCCCGAATTTGTGGGATAAGCTAACTAAGTGATAATTATGAAGTTGTAAAATGTGGGGTGTGTTTCTGGTTTGCTTGGGCTCCCAGCTGAGCTATACCCCCATATTCGATTTGCTGCCTCAAACAGCTCCCCTATTATAGCAAGGACGCAATCATTTGTCAAGTACAAATTATCGTTTTTTTGTTTTTTATTTTTCTCGGGCGCTCCCACGCAGTCGCAAGCTGCATGGGAGCGCTCCGCCGCTTTCGCCGAGAAGCCGCAGGAGCACGGGAAAACGGAAGCAAGCGTCGCTCAGCGCGCCGCCTCGGAAGTGATCTTCGCGTAGGCGACGGCGGTTTTCGCCGCCAACGCGGCGTTATTGTAGACAAGCTGAATGTTCGATGCGAGGGAGTCACCGCCCGTCAGCTCCGCCACGCGGGCCAGCAGGAACGGCGTTGTCGCCTTGCCGTGGATGCCGCGCTCGTTACATTCGGCGATCGCGCGGTCGATGGCGGCATTGATCGTCTGCGCGGGCATGGCGTAGCGCTCGGGGATGGGATTGGTCACGAGCATACCGCCCTGCAGCCCCAGATCGCGGTGCGCGCGCAGCGCCTGCGCAAGCTCGTCGGGCGTATCGACGCGGTAATCGACACGAAAGCCCGAGCTGCGCGTATAAAACGCCGGCAGTTCGTCCGTCCCGTATCCGAGAACGGGAACGCCCTTCGTTTCGAGATACTCGAGCGTCAGGCCGAGATCGAGAATGGATTTTGCGCCCGCGCAGATGACCATCACGCTCGTGTGGCCGAGTTCCTCGAGGTCGGCGGAAATATCCATGCTCGTCTCGGCACCGCGGTGCACGCCGCCGATACCGCCCGTGGCGAAAATGGGAATGCCCGCCATGTGCGCGATCATCATGGTGGTGGTGACGGTGGTCGCGCCGTCCTCGCCGCGCGCGCAGAGCATGGCCATGTCACGGCGCGAGGCCTTGGCGATCGCCTGCCCCTTTTTTCCGAAATATTCGATCTGCTCGGCGCTCAGCCCCGCCTTCAGGCGGCCGCCGATGATGGCGCAGGTGGCGGGCACGGCGCCGTTTTCGCGGATGATGCGCTCGACCTGCAGCGCCGTTTCGACATTCTGCGGGTAGGGCATTCCGTGGGAAATGATGGTCGACTCCAGCGCAACGACGGGTTTTCCCGCGCGCAGCGCGGCCGCGACCTCGGGATGGATATCCAAAAAACGATTCATGGGGTGTTCTCCTTTATATCCACGCAAAGTGCTTCAGTGCGTAGTAAATACCGTCCTCGAGGACGGTTTTCGTGACGAAATCGGCGCATTCCTTCGCCTGTGGGACGGCGTTGCCCATGGCGATGCCGACGCCCGCGGCGCGCAGCATGGGGATGTCGTTGGCGCTGTCGCCGATGGCGACGGTCTGCTCGACGGGGCAGTGCAGCGCCTCGGTGATCCGTGCCATGGAGGTCGCCTTGGAATTGCCCTTCGGGACGAATTCGGTCATGCCGCGGCGGTCGATGCTGTCGAACCACGGCGAAAGCGCGGCGATGAGCGCGGGCGTGTCGCTTTCGGGCGTGTCGAAGGTGCAGAATTTGACGAGCGGATCGTCAAAGCCCGCGCGCAAATCGCGCACGAAGCAGCCGAAACGGCGCAAAGCATCGCATTGGCGGGCGATCTCGGGGTGGTGTGCGGAGTTTTCGCCGTCGAGGAAATAGCCGTGCTCGGCCTCGTATAGCACCTGCAATCGGCAGCGCCGCACGCTCTCGACGATCTTCGGCAGCAGCGCGGGATCGACGCTCTGCTTTTTCAGCCACACGCCGTTGAGCAGCACCTGTGCGCCGCCCGCGGCGACGCAACCGTCGAAGGGCAGCGCGCGCACGCGCGGATCGATGTGGGCGTAGGGTCTGCCCGTGTTGACGATGGGGCTGTGCCCGCATTGTTTGAGTGCGCGGACGGCCTCGGCGGCGGACGGCGGCAAAATTTGCGTTTTTTCGTCTACCAGCGTGCCGTCAATGTCAAAAAATACGATCATGAGAAAGCCTTTCCGCACGATGCTCGCATCGGCATTTTTCGGTCATACGCATCATCCCTCCCGCCGACGGTGGGAGGGATGATCAAAAATCATTTTTTCGCGAGCAGGTCGCGGATCTCGGTGAGCAGGATCTCTTCCTTGCTCGGAGCGGGGGGTGCGGGCGGCTCGGCGGCTGCGGCGGCTGCGGCGGCTGCCGCTGCGGCCGCGGCCTCGGCTTCCTTCTTCTTGCCGGCCTCGCTCAGGCGGTTCATGACCTTGACGATGATAAAGACGACCCACGCCAAAATCAGAAAATTGATGACGGCGGAGATGAAATTGCCGTAGGTCAGGTAGTTTTTCACTTCCTGCACGACCTCCGTGCCGTTGGCGTCGAGCACGGTCTCGTAGGTCGGCTCCACCCACGGCATACGCGGCAGTGCGATCTTGGCATCGGAGAAGTCCGCTCCGCCGAGGAAGATGTTGACGACGGGCATGATGAGGTCATTCGTCACGCTCGAGGTGATGGTGGAGAATGCGGCACCGATGATGGTACCGACGGCCAGCGCCATGGCGTTGCCCTTCACGGCAAAGGCCTTGAATTCTTCCAAAATACTCGGTTTTCCGTTTTTCTTGGACATGATTTTCGATCCTTTCACTGATTTGTTGTGTCCCACGCGGGACACGGTATCACATCTTCTTCATTATAGTCAATCCCGACGGATTTTTCAAGTGTTTGACCGGATATTCCGCAGATTTTTCCGCGGATCCGCTGCGCCAAATATTTGATCATACACAATTCCGCAGATGTGCTCCCCGCGCATCTGCGAAATTGTGTATGATTCATGTTTTTTCGAATAATCTGCTTGAAAAACGGAGAATGGTGTGATACTATAGCTATGCCAAACCAACTTCATAATGCGGAAAGCACTACTTTTTAACGGCAGGGGTAGTGTACCTTTGTCATACCTATGGCATAATTTGCTAAAAACGCAAATTCTCGTTTCTGTAGGTATGAGAATATCTTTCCGCAGAGTTGGTTTGGCGACTATCGAAGTTTGCGTTTTGGGTGCGCTTACTTCGGTAGGCGCACTTTTTTATTGCTCGAGAAAAAATTTTGGAGGTAACAAGATGAAAAAACTGTTGTACGTAGCACTTGCTCTCGTGCTCATACTTGCCTTATCTGCCTGCATTGGGCAGAACGGTACATCCGGCAAGCCGCGCGAGACTGTCGGCGATCCGTCCGCGAAACCGCACACGACCGTCGGCAAGCCATCCGACACATCGCCCGTAGCGCCCAAGCCGACGGACGAATCTCCCCTTCCGACCGAGAAAAAAACGGATCCGACGGATGATCCCCTCGCGCCGACCGAAAAAGAGCCGAATCCGACGAATGATCCCCTCACACCAACCGACGGACAAAGCGAGCACAGCTGCACCTTCGGCGAATGGACGATCACCACCGAGGCGACCTGCACGGAAGACGGTCAAAAAGAGCGTAGCTGTTCCTGCGGAAAAACGCAGATCGAAACCGTCCCCGCCACCGGACATACGGAGCAGATCGTCGTCGGTGAAGCAGCGACCTGCACGAAGAACGGCATAACGGACGGTGTCAAATGTTCCGTATGCAACGCATGGCTCACAGAGCAGACCGCCATTGCCGCCCTTGGCCACGGCGAAACCATATTGTATAACGCAAAAGAAGCGACCTGCACCGCCGAGGGCTACACGGGCGACGCGCATTGTGCGGTCTGCAGCGTGCAATTATCATACGGCGAAACCATCCCCGCCACCGGGCACAGCTTCGTAAACGGGAAGTGTGCCAACTGCGGTTTGGAGGTAAACGCCAGCGAAGGCCTGCGCTACACGCTCAACGAGGACGGTAACGGCTACACCGTTTCCGGAATCGGTGTCTGCATGGACGAGCTGCTCGGTATCCCGTCGACATACGAGGGCAAGCCCGTGACGGCGATCGCAAACAACGCATTTTCCGATTGGACGATGATCACGGATGTGGTCATTCCCGACAGCGTGACGCAAATCGGATCGAGTGCCTTCTCCGGATGCACGAACATCCAAACCGTAGCGTTTCCCGATACGCTGACGAGCATCGGCGATCAAGCTTTCTATAATTGTTGGAAACTCCGTAAGATTGCTTTGCCGGACTCCCTGACAAGCATCGGCAAACGCGCATTTGTCGGAACTGCTTTTTACGATAACGACGACAATTGGGCAGAGGATACGCTGTATATCGGCAATCACCTGATCTCGGTAAAAAGCTCCGTGGTGGGCGCATTTGCGGTAAAGGCAGACACGAAATGCATTGCCGACGGCGCATTCAGCAACTGCGGCACACTGCTTTCGGTGCAGATCCCGAACGGCGTCGTGCACATCGGCAGCAACGCCTTCGAGCAGTGCAGCCGACTCAACAGTGTGTCCGTTCCGAGCAGCGTGACGAGCATCGGCAGTTCTGCGTTCTCCGGCTGCAGCAGCTTGGCAAGCATCGCGCTCCCGGACAGTGTAACGAATATAAGTGCTTCCTTATTCTCCGGTTGTAGTGCTCTGGAGAGTGTGTCGTTTGGAAACAATGTATGTTTTATTGACTCGTATGCCTTCAATGGCTGCAGCAAGCTGACCAGCATCACGATCCCCGACGGGGTAAAAAGCATCGGCAGACAGGCATTTGCCTACTGTAGCGGCTTGAAAAATGTAGTTATCGCCTCCAGCGTTGAGAGTATCGGCGAATACGCCTTTCTGATGTGCAACAATGTGGAGAGTATAACGATCCCCTTTTCGGACAAGCCGTGGAACAGCTCCGGCGAGATGGAACTGGGCTATATTTTCGGTAAATACTCTTGGTCTTATTATAGTAAGAATGTTCCGAGTTCTTTGAAAACGCTCGTGATCGGCGGCGGAACGAGTATTCCCAACGAGCGTTTCCGCAACGCAAGCTATCTTAACAATGTTGTGCTCACAGGCAGCGTGACGAACATTGGTGAGTATGCGTTCTCCGGCTGCAGCAACCTGACGAGCGTCACGATCGGCGACGGCGTGACGAGCATTGGCGATTGCGCGTTCATCGGCTGCAGCAGCCTGACGAACATTACGATTGGTGATGGCATGACGAGCATCGGCGAGAGAGCATTCAAGGGCTGCAGCAGCCTGACAAGTATCACTATCCCGGGCAGCATGACGAGCATTGGTAAGTATGCGTTTGCCGAATTCACCGGCCTGACGAACATCACCATTCCAGACAACGTTACGAGCATCAGTGAATATGCGTTCT
>CAYOZT010000040.1:5928-13919 GCA_964408545.1 uncultured Oscillospiraceae bacterium
ACGAATGCTACAACCTGACGAATGTTACGATTGGCAACGGCGTGACGAGCATCGGTGAATATGCGTTCTACGAATGCTACAACCTGACGAATGTTACGATTGGCAACGGCGTGACGAGCATCGGCGATTATGCGTTCTGCTACTGCAGCAGCCTGACGAGCATCACGATCCCGGACAGCGTGACGAGCATCGGCCGTGGTGCGTTCGAGGACTGCAGCAGTCTGACGAGCATCACGATCCCGGACAGCGTGACGAGCATCGGCCGTGGTGCGTTCGAGGACTGCAGCAGTCTGACGAGCATCACGATCCCGGACGGCGTAACAAGCATCGGCCATTATGCGTTCTACTGCTGTCGCAGCTTGACAAGCATTACGATTCCGGACGGCGTAACAAGCATCGGCGAGAGTGCCTTCGCCGGCTGCAGCAGCTTGACGGATATTTACTTTGAAGGAACAATGGCACAGTGGAATGCGATTAGCAAGGGAGACTGGTGGCGTTACGACACTGGCAATTACACCATCCACTGCACGGACGGCGACATGAAAAAGTAAGCGAGTGCTTGAAATCATCCCATAATACAGCAACCGGGAGCAGGAATTTTCGTCCTGCTCCCGGCTTTTGTTTTTATTCGCGCGGCGTGCTTATTTTTTCTCGATGATCTCCATGCCGCCGAGGTATTTGCGCAGCACTTCGGGGATGACGACCGAGCCGTCGGCGCGCTGATTCTGCTCGACGATGGCGGGGAAAATACGCGACGTGGCCAGACCCGAGCCGTTGAGCGTGTGCACGAACTCGAGCTTGCCGTCGGCGCGGCGATAGCGGATATTGCCGCGGCGCGCCTGATAATCGCGCGCGTTCGAAACGGAGGAAACCTCCTTGTACCCGTTCATGGACGGGATGAGGATCTCGATGTCGTAGGTGCGCGCCATGGAAGCCGAGCAGTCGCCCGCGGCGAGCTTGACCGTGCGGAAATGCAGTCCCAGCCCCGCGACGAGGTTTTCCGCCTTCTTCACCAGCTCCTCGAAAGCCTCGTCGGACTTGTCGGGCGTGGTGAATTGGAACATCTCGACCTTGTTGAACTGGTGGCCGCGCACCATACCGCGCTCGTCGGCGCGGTGGGAGCCGGCCTCACGGCGGAAGCAGGGCGTGTAGGCAAAGAGCTTGCGCGGCAGCTCGCTCTCGGGCAGGATCTCGTCGCGATAGATCGAGCATAGTGCCGCCTCCGCGGTCGGAAGCATATAGAAAGTGCCGTTTTCGGCGGGGTGATTGGCGATCTTGAAGACTTCGTCGGCAAATTTCGGGAATTGGCCGGCGGTCAGGCCGCACTGGTACTCGAGCATATGCGGCGGGAGGATGAAGTCGTACCCGTCGGCGATGTGCGTGTCGATGAAGTAGTTGAGCAGCGCCCACTCGAGCCGCGCGCCCATCCCCTTGTACATCCAGTTGCCGCTGCCGGCGAGCTTGACGCCGCGCTCGTAGTCGATCAGGCCGAGCCCTTCGCACAGGTCGACATGGTGTTTCGGCTCGAAATCGAAGGCGTGCTTTTCGCCGATGTAGCGCAGCGGCTCGTTGTTCTCCTTGCCGCCGGGCTTCAGATCGGGATCCGGCAGGTTCGGCAGGCTGAGCATGGCGGTGCGCAGCTGCTCGTCGAGCAGTTTGAGCTGCTCCTTTTCGTCGGCGATGGCTTCGTCGATGCGCATGGACGCAGCCATGTTGGCTTGAATCTGTGCGTCTATGGCGGACACATCCTCACCGCGCTTTTCCGCGCCCTTCTTTTGTCCGAAGAGCTTGCCGTTCTCCTTGGAAATTTTGTTTTTCTCGGCGGTCTGCGACTCGGTGGCCGTTTTCAGTGCGCGGACACGCGCGTCCAGCTCGAGAATGCGGTCGACGGTCTTATCGCAGTCGACCTCTTTCGCCCGAAGGCCGGCCTTCACCGCCTCGGGATTTTCCTTGATTTTTCGAATATCCAGCATGATGTTACCTCGATAAATATAGATTATACGGGAGCGTCGGGCATGATGATCGCCGCTAGGATATAAGCGAGGATCCCGCAGCCGGCCACGAGCGCGAACAGTGTCCACACAAGGCGCACGAGCGTCACATCCACGTCGAAATAGATCGCCAGACCCGCGCAGACGCCGCAAAATTTGCTGTTTTGCTTGTCCTTATACAGCTTCTTTTTCATGGTTTTCTCCTTACTTTTTCAGCGACATGAGCGCCGAAAGCAGGACTTCGAGATCCTCGGCGCCGTAAAACTCGAGCTCGAATTTACCCTTGCGTTTGCCGTTGATAATGCGAACGCCGCGACCGAGGTGCTTGCTCAGCGACTTCTCACACTCGCCGATATAGTCGACTTTCAAGGGAATATAGGGCATTTCGCCCTTCTCCCGTGTCATATTCCTGCACAAAAGTTCCGCCTGACGGACGGAAAGTCCGAGTGCAATGATCTTTTGCGCCGCCTGTTGCTGCTGCTTTTCGGACTTGATGCTCAGCACGGCGCGTGCGTGACCCGCGGACAGCTCGCCCGTGCGCACTTTTTCGAGAACCGCGGGGCACAAATTCAGAAGACGCAGCGCATTTGCCACGGCGGGACGCGATTTTCCCACGCGCGCGGAGGCTTCCTCCTGTGTCAGGCCGTAGTCGTCCATCAGGCTTTGGTAGCCGAGCGCCTCTTCGACGGGGTTCAGATCTTGACGCTGCAGGTTTTCTATCAGCGCCAGCTCCATGGCTTTTTTGTCGTCCGCCTCGACGACGACCGCGGGAATTTCGTCCAATCCCGCCATTCTCGCGGCACGCCAACGGCGTTCGCCCGCGATGATTTGGAAATATCCGTTTCCGCTCTCGCGAACGGTCAGCGGTTGGATCACGCCGTGCAGTGCGATCGACTCGGACAGAGCCTGCAGCTCCTCCTCGTCAAAATCGCGGCGCGGCTGATTGGGATTCGGTTCGACCTTGTAGATGGAAAGCAAGCGATAGGGGCTGTCGTTCTCGGGCTCGTCGTAGCTGCCGAGCAGCGCTCCCAAACCGCGGCCCAGTCCTTTGTTATTTGACATTTTCTTCTCAACCTTCCTTCAGTTTTTCAATGATTTCCTGCGCCATGGCGCGGTATGCGACGGCGCCCTTGCTCGACTTGTCGTACGCCGTGACGGGCACGCCATGGCTCGGTGCCTCGGAAAGGCGAATGTTGCGTGGGATAACGGTAGCAAAGACCTTTCCCGGGAAATGGCGACGTACCTCCTGCGCAACTTGGCTCGAGAAATTCGTCCGCCCGTCGAACATGGTCAGCGCGACGGCGAAGATCTCCAGCGTCGGATTGGTGCGTTTTTTCACCATTCTCAGCGTGCTCATGAGGTCGGAAAGTCCTTCGAGCGCGTAGTATTCGCATTGAACCGGCACGAGGATGCTATCCGCCGCGGCGAGGGAGTTGAGCGTCAGCATTTCGAGGGAAGGCGGGCAGTCGATCAGGATCAGATCGTATTTGTCGCGGATCGGCTCGAGCATTTGCTTGAGCTGAAATTCCCGCCCGTCGGTGTACAGCAATTCCACGGCAGCTCCCGCGAGATTTTGCGAGGACGGCAGCACGTCGCCGTAAGGCGTGTGCACCACGGCGTCCGCGATCGGATCGCCCTTGATGAGCACATCGTATATGGTGGATTTGCTTTTTTTCTTATCGATCCCGAATCCGGAGGTGGCGTTCGCCTGCGGATCGAAGTCACACAGCAGCACTTTTTGTCCCAGCTCGGTCAGCGCGGCGGTCAGGTTGACGGCCGTCGTCGTCTTGCCGACGCCGCCTTTTTGATTCACGACGGCAATGGTTTTTCCCATATTCCGTCTCCTTTCTGTCGTTTGTTGCGTGGCAAATGTTTCACGTGAAACATTTTAGCCCATCGTATCTGCCAGTGACAGGCTTTCGGCAAAATCATTCAGCCAGTCGGGCGCAATGTGCAAAATGATGCAGGCGCAGACCGTCAGCAGTACGAAAAGGATCAAATTAAGTAGGATCAGCCAGAAAACCGCGCTTTTCAGCCTCGTGATCTGATCCTCCCACTTGCTTGCGGCAAGTCGAAAAACCTTCGGTTTGGACGGCGGTTCTTCATTTCGATCGGGCAAAACGACGGGCGTATCGGATTTCACGGGGTATAATTCCATTTCCTTGAGGCATTCGTCGCAAAAAACGTGGTTTTCCGTCGTCTCTCTTGCGCAGCGGATGCATTTCATAGCCGCACCTCCTTTTTCAGTAATTATACAACAAGATTCTCCGTTCGTAAAGAGGGAAAATGGATTTTGTTCCATGTATTTGAGATTTTGCTTGACAATCAGTTGACCGTGTGATATCATCTGATTATAATTTCGGAGGTGATGTCATGCATTGGACCATTCCCGGCACCGTTTTGACGATCGAAAAAGAAAATGTTACCGCTGTTGAGCAGCAGTTTTTCGCTATGTTCCTCGGCGGCGGCATCGTGCTCAGTCAGGTCACGGCCATCACGGGTCTGGAGCCCTACACCGTGCAGAACTGGGTCAAGCGCGGCTTTTTGCCTGCGCCCGAACACAAGCGATACAATATGAACCAGCTTTGCCGCATTGTCACCATCAATATGCTCAAAAGCGCGCTCCCGATGGAAAAGATCACGGGTCTGATCAGCTACGTCAACGGTGCGCTGGATGACGCGTCCGATGACCTGATCGACGATGCACAGCTGTATTTCCTGTTTGTCCGACTCGCGGCTCGTCTGGGTGAGATACACGGTGCGGAAGAGCAGCAAGCCATCATTCATGCCGAGCTGGCCGATTATCGGGAGCCGATCGTCGGCGCGCAAGAGCGCGTCGAAAAAGTGCTACGCATCATGCTTGTCGCTTGGACGGCGTCGAAACTGCAGCAGCAGGCCGATCGCATGACTGCCGAGCTGTTATAAGACTTCTTCCCCCTTAAAATGTGAGAAATATGGCGGGTGACCAATGGTCACCCGCCAAAATTGTTTCACGTGAAACATTCACTTCCACAGTCCGTTCGGATATATACCATCCGCCGTCTTTTGCGCCAAAGCTTGCACAACGAGCGGCTTATCCGCCGCGTAGGTCACGCCGAACCAGCGATCCTTCGTCGGTAGGACGCGCACGCGCGTCTTGCCGCACTGCATCAGCTCGCTGACGACGCTCGGGAGGAAAAATTCCGCCTTCATCGGATCCGTCGGAAGCTTTTCCGTAAGGAATCGGCGGAAACTGTGCGCCAATTCTTCGAGAAAAACAGGCGTAAAGCCGAACATATTCATGCTCACGAGCGTATCGAGTTCCAATCGCGCCCAAGCGCCGTTCTGCGCAGGGTAGCGCGCATGATCGCCGCAGCGCTCTATGCCGATGCACTCCCAAAGCTCCTGCAGGCAGCCGTGCTCGTCCAGCGTGCAGACCCCGCGCGCAACACCGCCGTTGTCGCTGAGCGTGTTGCGAAGATAGTAGCCAACCATGCAAAAATCATAGAGATCCGTGTCCTGCGCACGGCAAAGTGCCTCGAAAATATTGCGAAACGCCGTCGGGCCGTAATAATCGTCGGCGTTGATCACGGCAAAGGGCGCATCCCCGATCGCCTCGCGCGCGCACAGAACGGCGTGCCCCGTACCGAAGGGTTTGACGCGTCCGATCGGCGGGGAAAACGGGGACGGAAGCATATCGGGTTCCTGAAAAGCGTAGCAGATCTGCAAGGGAGATCGCTGTAATCTCTGCCCGACCGTCGCCATAAACTCCTCGCGAATGGCCTCCTTGATGATGATGACGGCCTTACGAAATCCTGCGCGATACGCATCAAAAAGCGAAAAATCCAAGATGGCCTCACCGCAGCTCCCCACGGGATCGATCTGCTTGAGTCCGCCGTAGCGGCTGCCCATGCCGGCCGCCATGACCACGAGAACAGGCTGTGTCATAGAAATGCTCCTTTCAAAATGGTGAAAACTTGGGAAAAGTCATGCAAATCCCTGCATCACGATGTCTTCTTTTTGTATTTTTTCCCAGCTGAACGCGCCGAGCAATTCCCGCGCGGAGATCGGCTCGTTTTTCTCGAGCAATCCGCAGGAAAACGCCAAATTTCCGATTATTTTCTCGGGAGAGTGCTGCAAGAACAGCTGCCCGAGATCCAGATCGCGATCCCGCTTGGAAAGGCGACGCCCGTCGGGCGCGACCAAGAGCGGGACATGCGCATACTGCGGCTGCGAAAAGCCGAAAAGCTCCTGTAAATACATCTGCCGCGGCGCAGACGACAGCAGATCGACGCCGCGCACGACCTCGGTCACGCCCGCTTCGCCGTCGTCGACGGTCACGGCCAGCTGGTAGACATAGCAGCCGTCGGCGCGCCGAACGACAAAATCTCCGCATTCGGCGGACAGATTTTGAGAATATGTCCCCTGCAGACGGTCACAGAGCGTCCGCGTGCTATCGGGAACGCGCACGCGCCACGAAGGTGGCTGCGAGAAGGCCGCGCGTTGTGCTTCGGTCAGCGCGCGGCAGCGCCCGTCGTAAACATATGTGCCGTCCGCCAGGTGCGGCGCGTTCACGCCATGCAGCCGCGCGCGTGTGCAATAGCAGGGGTAGAGGAGCCCCTCGTCCCGCAATTTTTCAAAATAGCGATCGTATACGGCGCTGCGGCAGCTCTGCGGCACGCTCTCCTCGTCCCAGAAAAGCCCAAAACGGCGCAGATCCTCGCGCACAAGCGCGGCGTATTCCTCGCTCGTTCGCTGCGTGTCGAGATCCTCCATGCGCAGGAGGATCTTGCCGCCGCGGCTTTTGACGGACAGCCACGCGATCAGGAACGCAAATACGTTCCCGAGATGCATCCGCCCCGAAGGCGTCGGCGCAAAGCGCCCCAAAAGCTCCATGCCCTTTCACCCGCTTTCTGCTGTTTTCTTATATTGTAGCCCACGATTTCGGATTTGTAAAGAATAATTTCAAGCAGGAAAAGTGCCCGAGAGACTTGCTCCCGAGCACTTTCTTTATTCGATCTCTTCCACTTCCGCAAGGACTTTTTCGTCATCGATCATCATATAGGTCAGCTTTCGCCCGGCCAAGCATTCGTCGACCAAATAGGCGATTTCGTCGTAGCTGTATTCTCCCGAGTAATAAAAGTGGATGATCGCCTCGCGGCGGTAGCCCTGCGCATGAAACATTTGTATTCTTTCGAAGTCATACATGGCAGCGCCGTCATAAAATCCCTCGACTCCTTCGGCAAAGCAGATCTGCGCACACAGTTCTTCGTCATAGCCGGAGAGGCAAAGGTGCTCGTATAGATCCGTTGCCGTCAGGATGATCTGCTTGTATCGCTCCCGATAAGCGGCCGCCTCGGCGAGGATCTTCTGCCGTTCGGCATCCGTCTCGTAATCACTGTCGTACACATCGGCATCGCCGTAAACAGGATCGTCCGCGTCGGCGACGACTTCCGCCAGCTTCCGGGAGATGCGGGCAAAGGTTTCGATGTAATACGAGCGCTCCGCAGCGTTCAAGTCCCAATCTCCGATTTGCTCGAGGCTTTCCATGGTCTGCGTATATTGCTCGAGCATTTGAAAATAATCGCCGAGCATAGACAGTGAATTGCCCGAGGCCGCATATTTTTTCATAAAAGCGCAGTATTCATCGAAAAATTTCTCATATTCATCCATGGCGCTTTTGAATTCCGGGCGCATCGTGTCCGCCGGATTTGTGGGCGCGGCGGTCGCGGGCGAAGTTGCCTTCGTCGTCGGAGTCGTGCCCTTTGCGGATGTGGTGGGCGTTGCGGATTTTCCGGTCGTCCCAGCAGGATAAAAGGTCTTTTTCCACGTAGCCGTGGTCGCGTCGAGCCGTGTGTCGGTCGGCTGCGCCTTTTTCGCGCAAGCGACCGCGCTCAACATCAGCAGAAGGGACAAAAGGATTGCGAATGCTTTTTTCGTGCGTGTCATGCTGTGATCCTCCAAAACAAAAAGGGCGCGTTGCAAAATGCGCCCAATAAAAAAACACATCGGTCAGCTCCG
>CAYOZT010000041.1:0-2297 GCA_964408545.1 uncultured Oscillospiraceae bacterium
ATCTCCTCGACGGTTGTAGTGAATGCCCAATCCTTCAATTTGATTTCCTCCTATAGAAAATACTCATCCGATACGCCTTAGCGCATCGGGCGCATAGTGTATCGATATTATTGTACTCGTTTGTTTCAAGAAAGTCAACTGGAGTTTTCAACAGAAAAACGCTTTATTTTTCTATCCTCCGGGGAGGGATTTGGACAGTTTTGTCAATTTTACGAATTTTTGACCGAAATGTAAAAAAGCTTCCTCGGAACGGATTGACTTTTTTGCCTTGATTTGGTAGAATGTCCGTGGGTATTACCCTGCTTTTCTTGAAAGGAGAGAAAAATCATGAAAAAACCCTTTTTACCCATTCGCATCGTCCTTCAGGTGCTGTCGGTGCTGCTGTGCATCGTGCTCGCCGTCGGCGTGCTGGTGAGCGCACTGCTGCTCGATCTGCGCACGCTGACCTCGAACGACGGTATGCAGTCGATCATCGAGCTCGTTTTATCGGGCGATTTCAACATTTCCATGGACGCGCCCGTGCAGCAGCCGCAACTGCAGCCGCAGCCGCAGCGCCCGTCGAGCTACATCGTTTCCCTCGGCAGCACGGACGATCTGACGGATGATCTGACAGACGATCTGACGGACGACGGCGCGTCGAACGATTTCGAAATTCCCGGTGATTTCCAGATCCCCGAAGACTTTGAGGTCCCGAGCGAGGTGCTGACCGACTCCAACGCGCTCATCGATTTCGTCTACGACACCATTCAGGACAGCGCGGGCGACGAAGTCGACATTTCGCACGATCAGGTGCAGGAATTCGTCGAGCGCTCCACCGTCATGGACTACACCTCCGGAAAGATGAACGACTACATCCAAGACGCTTTCAACGGCTCGGAGAATACCGTCATCACCGCCGACGAGCTGATGGATCTGTTTGAGGAAAACCGTGATCTGCTCGAAGAAGTCTTCGACATCGAGGTCACCGAGGAAATGCAGCAGACCATTCGTGAGAATGTCGAGCGCGCGGTCGAGGAAGAAGACCTCAACGGCACCGTCCGCACCGAGATCAACAAGGTGCTCGATACCTCCGTGCCCGGCACGGAGCTGTCCGTCAGCGAGCTGATGCAGGCCATCGGCAGAGTGACGCGCATCGAGATCGTGATGATGGCGATGATCCTGTGCGTGATCTTGATGGCGCTGCTGTTTGCGCTGAACTACTATAACCTCGGCAAGGGACTCAGCTGGATCTCCTATGCCTTCATCTCCATCGGTACTGCACTGGCCATTCCGCTTGCGATTTTGCAGTACGGTTCGGGACTGCAGTTCGGCGACGAAGCGATCGACTCCGCGCTGCAGCTGGTGGGCGGCCTGACGGGAATGCTCGCACCCATCCACTACGGCATCCTCGTCGCCGGCGTCGCGATGCTGGTCGGCTCGATCGTCTGGCGCATCCTGCACAAGATGAGAATTAAAAGATGAGAATAATTCTTATTTTGTGCTTGACAAAATGAAATGAATATGCTATACTCCTAAATGTAAATGATAACTATTTGCATTTAGGAGTATTTTTATGGAGCAGAAGCATTACGCCAAGCGCATGGCGATCCTTGCGTGCCTGCAAAATACGACCGAGCATCCGTCCGCGGAGACGGTCTGCCAAATGCTCCGCGCGCAGCAGTCGGACATTTCGCCCGCGACGGTCTACCGCAATTTGTCCCTTTTTCGGCAGCAGGGGCTCATCCAATGCGTCGCGACGGTCGACGGTGTCGAGCGTTTCGACGCGAATACGCAGCCGCACGTGCATTTTATCTGCGAACGCTGCCACGCGGTCATCGATCTGCCGCAGCTTTCCGTACCGGAGCAGATGAAACGGCAGGTGACCGACGCGATCGGTGCGTGCGCAGAGCGCTGCGAGCTGAGTTTCCGCGGCCTGTGCCGCGCGTGTCGGGGGACGCCCGAAACGTAAATACATCAAATCGGGGCAAGTGCCCCATAATAATAAGGAATAATTTATTGGAGGAAATCGTTATGAAGAAATTTGTATGTCCCGTTTGCGGCTATGTTCACGAGGCCGAGGAAATGCCCGAGGGCTTCGTTTGCCCCATTTGCAAGGTGCCCGGCTCGAAGTTCAAGGTGATGGAGGAGAACGTTCTCGCCGCCGAGCACGAGTACGGCGTCTACGCCAAGACCGTCAAGAACAATCCCGACATCTCCGAGGAAGATAAGGCTTTCATCCGCGAGCAGCTGATGGCCAATTTCACGGGCGAGTGCAGCGAGGTCGGTATGTATCTGTGCATGGCGCGCATCGCGCACCG
>CAYOZT010000041.1:2307-13907 GCA_964408545.1 uncultured Oscillospiraceae bacterium
CGGCCTGTACTGGGAGAAGGCCGCTTATGAAGAGGCCGAGCACGCGGCGAAATTCGCCGAGCTGCTGGGCGAGGAGCTCGAGCCGAACATGACCGCCTCGACGAAGAAAAATCTGGCATGGCGCGTCGACTGCGAGTTCGGCGCGACGGCGGGCAAGGTCGATCTGGCGAAGGTCGCCAAGAAGAACGGCCTCGACGCCATCCACGACACCGTCCACGAAATGGCGCGCGACGAAGCACGCCACGGCAAGGCTCTGAAAGGTCTTCTGGAGCGTTATTTCAAGTAAGATAATACCCAACTTTTCAGAGGGAATGGCGAAAGCTGTTCCCTCTTTTTCTTTTGCTCCAAGAGAGAAAAGTGGATAAAAGCCGGAAAACGGCGTTGCGTTTGTTCATGGAAAAGGCTAAAGTGGAATTTCTGAATGTGGAAATGCTTATGACAAAATTATACAACTTATAGTGTTCGCAAAACATTAAAATTAAAAGGAATGAGTCCTGTGCAACACCGAACTCATTCACAAGCAAGTTAATATTAGATTTTTGTCTAAATTTTGGGAATCACCTCATAAAGCCTACTCCCTTTTATCATAGATATTCGTGTTCATCCAACTCGTATTCGTTCCCACGACAAACAAATACATCAGATATCAGACTGTTATCAATATCTCCGTATGCAAGGTTGATTTCCTTTGGCAATCCAGAATCATTCAACTCCATGTAAACTGAATCTACATACATATATTGGGAGTTTTCTTTGCTTGTGGTAATCACCTTCACCAGTTCTCCTCGCCCTGCTATATAGCGATGTAACGGATATTCAAAAAGATAAACTCCAATAGCGTTGTAATTTGAGTGATTGATAATTTTTACTTCGTATTCGTTGTTTGTCAATGGTTTAACGGTGAGCTGAAAGGATGGAGCAATTTCTTCACGTCGTTGTTGGGCAACCAGATGCTTTTCCTCCTCACTCAACCTTTTACTTTGATTATATGCCATAACTGCCACAGCAATAACAACCGCACTGCCTATCAATGAGCCAAGATATCCCAACAAACCATCTCCACTGATGCACTCGCAGCAGGAGCAAATAATAAGTGGGGCTATCAAACACAAACAACTGAGAATAACCAGCACTAATTTCCAAAGCCAATTAAATTTTGCACGTCCTCGCTGTGGTTGCCATTGCTTTGTTTTTTGACACATTTAATGCGCCTCCTTTATATCGTCATTTGCCTTTTATTCATATCTACTGTAATCACCGTCAGTGCAATGAACGGTATAATTGATATGACTAACAATCCAGTTGCTGTCTTTTTCAATTGCATTCCACTGCTCGTAAGTACCGTCATAGTAGATATCCGTCAGACTGCTGCAGCCGGAGAACGCATAATTGCCGATGCTCGCTACGCCGTCCGGGATCGTGATGCTCGTCAGGCTGCTGCAGCCGGAGAACGCTGCATAGCCGATTTCCGTTACACCGTCGGGAATCGTGATGCTCGTCAGGCTGCTGCAGCCCCTGAACGCCGCTCGCGCAATGCACCTTGTTCCTTCCTTGATCGCATATGCACCGGAAAGGCTTTCTTTTGCTGCGATCAGATGATTTCCTATGTACAACACATCGTCTGTCCAGTTGGCATCATTGTTGTAGTATGCCGTGTTGGAGAACGCAGATCTTTCGATGCTCGTTACGCTATCCGGGATCGTGATGCTCGTCAGGCCGGTGCAGCCGTAGAACATATTATCGCCAATGCTCGTCACGCTGTCCGGGATCGTGATGCTGATCAGACTGCTACAATCGGAGAATGCGGAAGCGCCGATGTTTGTCACGCTGTCCGGAACGGTGACGGAAGTCAGGCCGTAAAGTTTTGCAAATGCGGAAACGGCAATTGTCGTAACGGCTTTGCCCTTATACTCCGATGGGATACGCAGGTGAATGTCATCGCAAGAATACAGGTCTTCCGCTGCGCTGACCGCGTAAGTTTTGTCCTCCAACAGCGTGAACTTCAAAACTTCCGCGCCCATTTCCTTATCTGCCTTATCGCCACAAGCACACAAGGCAAGACATATTGTCAGCACACAAAAAACGGCAAACCATTTAGCCTTTTTCATTTTCGATCCCTACCTTTTTCGTGATTTCAAGTTTTCTTTTGTTGCATTTTTCCTCGTAGGCTACGCATTTGGGACAAGCCGGGGAACCGTTTTCTAGGGCAGTTCCGCACGTTATGTCGTAAAACCGACCGCAATAATCGCACTTGATTTTTTCCGTGTTTTCAATCCTTTCTTCATATTACAAAAATAAAAAGTGCGCCAACCGAAGTTGACGCACTCAAAAACGCAACCCCGATTGTCGCCAAACAAATCTCAAACGCAAAGGGTAATCCCTACTACTGTCCAAGTGGAATTGCATTTTTAGCAAGTTCATATCGAACAGTAGCACAAAAGGGTACACTATCCCCATAAAAAACTACGGGAATACCGCACTTGCGTTGTTATTAGATTTGTTTGGCACGACTATAGTATCACACAATTCCTTGATTTTCAAGCAAATTATCCGAAAAAACAGAAAAAATCCCGGGAGCGGGATCTTTCGTCCTGCTCCCGATTTTGATTGCATAAACTCGGAATTTTCCAAAGTTTGTGCACTTGAGTGCAGAAACTTTCCGAAACGAAAAAGTTTGTGCATTTGAGTGCACACACTTGACAATTTTTCAAAGTTTGTGCTATAATAAATCGCGTAAAGGGGGGCGCGTTTATGAATCCGAAGCAAGTGTTGCGAAAAAGAGATCATTATCTGAACAAGCTGATCGCATTCCAAGATACCGAGCCGGTAAAAGTTGTGACGGGCATTCGCCGCTGCGGAAAATCAAGCTTACTGAAGCTGATGATCGCGCATTTGAAGGAATGCGGAGTTTCTGCTTCGAATATCGTCGAAATGAACTTTGAGTCCCACGACTTTAAGGACATGACGGCAGACGAATTTTACCGATATGTAAAGGAAAGAGCGATCGAAGGCGAGCGGACATATCTTTTCTTTGATGAGGTGCAGCGTATTGACAAGTGGGAGGACACGATCAATGCCTTCCGCGTCGATTTGGATTGCGATATTTATATCACAGGCTCGAATGCTTACCTGTTATCATCGGAATATGCAACGTACCTTTCGGGACGCTGCATTGAGATCAAAATGCTTCCGCTTTCTTTCGCGGAGTTTCTTGATTTTCACGGCTTTGCCATTCGAGAAACGCGCAGTGCGCTTGGCGGAACGCGCAAGGTCGCCGTCGACGGCAACGGCGAAAAATATGACCTCGGCGACCTTTTCAACGCCTATGTCCGCTTCGGAGGAATGCCGGGTATTGCCGATGTCGGGCTCGATCAGGAAAAGGCACTCGTGCTGCTGGACGGGATATATTCGTCCGTTGTGGTGCGCGATGTGCTCGAGCGCGAGAAAAAACGCGGCAGAAAGCAGATCACCGATTCCGCCCTGCTGCGGAAGATCATCCTTTTCCTTGCGGACAATATCGGCAACAACGTATCCGTCAGCTCCATCGGCAACACGCTCGTCAGCGAAGGCTTGCTCGAGGAAACGGGACGCAAGGGCGTGCCGAGCGCACATACCGTGCAAGCTTATGTGAACGCCCTGCTGGAATCGTATTTCTTTTACGACATCAAGCGCTTTGATATCAAGGGGAAAGAGTATCTTCGCACCCTCGGCAAATACTATATCGTGGATATCGGCCTGCGCAATTATCTTTTGGGCTTTCGAGACCGCGACACGGGGCATACGCTTGAAAATATCGTATATTTCGAGCTTTTGCGCCGCGGATATGATGTCGCGATCGGAAAGGTGGATAACACCGAGGTGGACTTCGTCGCATCGAAGGCGGACGATAAACTTTATGTGCAGGTGACAGAGTCGATGACGAGCGAGGATGTTCGCGCAAGAGAGCTGCGCCCGCTGCAAGCGATCCGGGATAATTACGAGAAGATCGTATTGACGCTCGATACGGGACTCAATACTTCTTGCAACGGGATAAACTCGGTAAATCTTGTCACTTGGCTGCTTGACGATAAAATGTGAACGGCATAGAGGGAGTGCGATAATTTCGGCACTATATGCAAACCGGGAGCAGGATCTTTCGTCCTGCTCCCGGGATCGTGATGCTTGTTAAACGGTCACAAATACGGAAAGCGTATTCTCCGAGGGCTGCAGCAGCCCTTGTTCACCTATATTATAGCACATTTTTCGGAAAAAAGAAAGACTTGTTTTTGGGGCATTTTTGGGCTATCCTAATGGGCGAAGGAGATGATGTTATGAAGCTTTACCACGGGAGCGGGACAGCCGGCATCGCCCGATTGCGCCCCTTTGCCTCCAATCACGAGAAGCCTTATGCCTATTTGACCGACAGCGAGGTGCTCGCCGCCGTCTATGCCCACAACCCGCTGACGCGTCCGAACGGATTTTTCACGTATTGGTGGCGAAAAGACGGTGTCCTTTGCTACGACGAATATTTTAACGATCAGCTGCGGGAGATCTACGCGGGGCAAAGAGGCTACGTCTATGAATGCGAGGGGGAGCTTCCGCGCCTGGAGCGTATGCCATGGGTATACCTTTCCGAAGGGGAAGTGCCCGTGCGCAACTGTATCGAGATACCGGATCTGTACGAGCAGCTGCTGCGCTACGAGCGGGAAGGGCGACTGATCGTGCAGCGTTGGGGCGACGTGTCGCAACAGCAGCGGCAGATCTGGGAAAACGTGGTGCGCCGCAGCCTCCGACAGACCGACCTTTCCACGCCCGCCGGGCAGGAATATGCCGCGTATGTCCATGCGCACTTTTCCGTAGAGCCGTAAAAACTCGGGGGAGCGATTTTGCTTCCCCGAGTTTTTTGCGCAGCGATGTCCCTACAGCCGTTTGCCGAGCGTGGCGGACGACTCCTGCGCCAGCAGAAGGTCGGAAATGATGTCGTTCGACAGCAAAAAGCCCTCCGCGGTCAGGCGGTAGCCGCCGTGACCGTTGCACAGCGCGAGATTGCGGCGGCACGCGCCGTCGAGAATTTCTTCCAGAGGCGAAAAATCCAGCAAGTACTTGCGCTCGTACTCCTCGCGGCTGATGCCCGCCGTCGTGCGCAGGCGCAGCATCAGGTATTCGCCCGCCCGCTCGCGCGGGGAGATCGGCTCGTTTTCGCGCAAAACCTGCGTTTTTTCGCAGATCCCGTCGATGTACGCGCGCAGGTCGCGCACGTTCGAAAAACGCCGCCCCGCAAAATCCGAGCTCGCGTCCGGACCAAAGCCGAGATATTCGCCGCCCGTCCAGTATTTCAGGTTGTGGCGCGAGGACTTGTCGCGCCGCGCGAAATTGGAGATCTCGTATTGGCGGAAACCTTTCAGACGCAAAATTTCCTCCGCCGCGAGGTACATATCCGCCTGCAGATCGTCGTCGGGCAGGTCGTACTCGTTGCGATGCTCGCACAGAGGCGTGCCCTCCTCGAGCTTGAGCGCGTAGCAGCTGACGTGCTCGGGGCTGAGTTTCAGGACATTTTGCAGCGTGCCTTTCCAGTCCTCCACGCTCTGCCCCGGCAGGCCGAACATCAGATCGACCGAAAGATTTTTGAAGCCCGCACGGCGGATGAGCCGCACGGCGTCGACGGCTTGGCGGTAGGTGTGCGGGCGGCCGAGCTCGCGCAATATCGCGTCGTTGTCGCACTGGATGCCGAGACTGACGCGGTTGAAGCCTTCCGCCTTCAGTCGGCGCAGCAGCCGCGGCGTGACGGAGTCGGGATTGGCCTCGAAGGTGATCTCGGCGTTCGTGTCCACATCAAAGCATTTGCGCACGGTGTTCAAAACGGTCGCCAGCGCGGACGCGCCGAAAAAGCTCGGCGTGCCGCCGCCGAAATAAATGCTGTCCACGCGATAGGCGGGCGCGAGAGCGCCTGCCTCGCGGATGTGCGTGCACACGGCGCGCAGGTATTCGTCCGTCAACTGTTCGTCGCAATCGCTCAGAGAATAGAAGTCGCAGTAGCGGCATTTGCTGCGGCAGAAGGGAATATGGATATAGATCCCGAGGGGGATCTTATCGGTTCGGGGAAACATCGCCATAGGAGCCTCCAAAATCAGCGTTTTTCTTATTATAGCACGCAAACGCATCCGACGCAACGAAAAATTCCGCGCCGCTCTTCGCAGCGCGGAGATGAAAATGCTGTTTTTGGCGAACGGCCGATCCGAATCGGCGATGCGGTGCTGTTTACGGGTATTGCCTCGCCAGAACTTGGATCTGCGCAAAGCAGGCATACTCATTATCCTGCGTATGCTGCATGGTCAAGTAAAATGTTGCGCTTTCGCCCTCTTTGACGATAAAATCGTTGAGGTCAAAGTCTGAAAACGCAGATGCGTCCAACTGCGACGGATCGATGGTCGCAGTATAAAGCTTATAACGCCGGTATCCCCCTGAATACATGGTGTCGTCACTTACCTTTGACAGCTCGAATTGGCCACTTGTGCTTCCGTTGTCGTAATACAAAACACCGCTGAGGATCTCCTTTTGTGTGCCGTCGGCATTTTTTCGCGTGATCGTCAACTGATCTTGAAAAGAATAGCCGAACAATGGAGTTGAAATAAGAAGTTCGCTAAGGCACAGATCGATCTTAAAATAGGCCAGCGCGTCCGTCTGCGACATATTCACCACATCGATTTCAAAGGGCGAATAGTCTTTCAGCAGATATTCCTGCGCTTTCGATACGCTGTCCACTTTCCCGTTCTCGCCCATCGCGCCCCAGAGGTTTTTGCTCTCGGCGGGAACCTCCGTAATATACAGGCCTCCGGCCGGAATGGGGAAAATCAGTGTAATATCGACCTTTTTCGTTTTGGCGTCGGGCATTCTTCCTTGGGAATACCACCATGTCGCATATGTGCCCGAAACGGTCAGCAGCAAACACAGCGTTATGATCAGCGGAAGGTAACGAAGACGGCTGCGTTTTCTCATCGCGCGTCCTCCTCGTCCTCGTCGGCGTGTTCGCCCGCGTTTATGGCCTCCAAACGAAGCCGTTTCTCCGCGGCGATTTTCTTTTCCACCATCGGTGTGGCGATGATCGAGAAAATCACAAGCAAAATGCAGATCCAGCCTGCGGGAGACTGCATAAACAGGACAAAACTCCCCACAAAGCGGATGCGCTGACCGGAATAAATGCCGCGCATCTGGCTGTAGAGCACCGGATAGCGGTCGTTGATCTGCACCGCGTCGCCCTGAAATTTGAAATAGCGATGGTCGGGATGCTCCGCGTTCGGCTCCTCGATGGAAACGATGCGGTGCACGATCGATGTGCCGTCCTTCGCTTCGTAGACGACGATATCGTAAAGCTTCAGGTCAAATTCGTCCGGAAGCGGGTCGACAAGAATGATGTCGAAGGTATCGAACTGGTCATTGAGGTCATGATCGTAGAGATAGGTATTCTTTTCCTCCTTGTAGGACATGGAGGCACTTTTTACGACCATGGGGATCGAAGCATCGATGCGGAGGATGCCGTCGCCGAGCTGAAGCAGCAACGAGACGACAAACATCGCGATCATTACGACGCAAAGCAGCGCCGAGACGACGGTATTCAAAATCTCCATCACGGTACGCTTGCCGCTCTCGGCGGCCTCCTGTCGGATCGCTTCATCCTCCAGACCGTTGCGTACGAGTTTGAGGTAGAATTTTACCAGCAAACGCAGAAAGATGATAAACAGTGCCGAAAGTCCGAAGAGCACCACTGCGCTGAGGAAAAAGGTATACAATTCATAGCCGCTCATGGCACCACCACCTTTCTGTATCGTTTCCGCGACACGATCCTGCCGCACATTTTATGATCGGGCGGGGAAAACACCGTTTTCCCCGCCCGAGCGTTTGCATATTGGGCGATCAATTCGTCGCGTCGGAGGCGGCGCCGACGGTGATGGAGTAAGTTGCACCGGAAAGTGCGGTGCTCAGATCGTTGTAATCATTGAGGGTGTCCGCGGTGACCGTGCCTTTGAGCTTGATCAGCGTGGCCAAATCGCTGCCCGAGATGGTCCACTTGGCGTATGTGCCGGACTCATCCTCGCCGACCTCGTGGTCGGAGGTGATAGAAGATGCGGTTTGGTCAAAGATCGCTTGGCCGTTGTATGTATTGGTCGGCGCAGTGGCGGTGCAGGTCAGGACCAAGCCCTGTGCATCATTGGCATCCTTGGGCGTATAGGTCACAACGATATAGCCGTTTTCGTCGGGAGTGTCTTTGTTGTCCACCGAGCTGAAGACCAGCTTTGCATTGTGGTTGCTGTCGCCGTCGACATAAATGAACAGGTGGGAGGTATCGACGGTGATGGTACCGCCGTCTGCCGTCTGTTCGGTATAGGCGGTCAGGCCGATCGTAGATGTGTTAACGGTTACGGGGTCGACCGAGGCACTGGTAGTATAAGTCCATGTTGCGTATGCGCCGGCGATGGTGACGATCAATGCCAGCGCGACGATAATGCCGATTTTTTTCATGGTAAAAACTCCTTAGTCTTTAATTTCCTTCGGCGACCGCACCGATGGTGACGGTGATCTCGATCGTGCCGGCTTCCAGCGCTTCGGAGAAGCTGTCGTAAGCGGAAGGAGACTTCAGCTCGATATTGGCCAGCTCAAGGCAAGCGAGGATATCGTCTGCGGTGATCGTCCATGTGTCGACCGCGTTGTCGGAATAGATCACATTCTGCGTCTTTGCGGCGAGCACGGCCTTGCCGTTCCAGTCGATGGAAGTCACGGTCACGACCGCCTGCATATTGATCTTCGTGATATCGGGAGTGCTGCTTTCGGTCGCGTCGTAGGTAACGGTGAAGCCGTCTCCGCTCGGCACCAGCACGGCCTTATACGCGCCGCCGTCGTCGATGGTGAACGAGAGCGTACCGGTCGCTGACAGCGTGCCGCCGTCAGCCGTCGTTTCGGATTTTTCCGCCAGATTGACGGAGATCGTCTCGCTCAGGGTGTTGATGTTCTTGCCTGCAACATAGTTCCATGTCGCGTATGCGGCCGCAACGGTCAGGCACAGAACCATGAAAATCAGGAGCGCAAATCTGTTTTTCTTCATTTTTGTTCTTTCCTTTCGCAAAAAAGATTTTTATTGCCATTAGGTGCAAATCGCCTAAATAAGCACTTAGTTGTTCGCATATTGTTCATATTTACATTTTATACCACCATTCGTACTTTCTGTCAAGACTTGTGCAAAAAGTTTGGATATATATATATATATTCGCGGGATACGCCGAAAAAATGTGGCTTTTTGTGCAGAATGCACAAAAAGCCGACAAGTGCACCGGCTTTTGAAAATAGAAATTCCGCGCTGCGAGGAGCAGCGCGGAATCGGAAACGGCTTTATTTTTCGTTTTTCGGTTTTCTGACGTAGCAGTACCACATCAGCACGCCCACGAGGCAGCCGCCGACGAGGTTGCCGAGCGTGACGGGGATGAGGTTGCCGGTGAAATAATTGCCCCACGTCAGCTGCGTGAAGGCTTTGCCTTCGGCCGCGTAGTAGCTCTTGCCGAACAGGCCGAGCATACAGTAGGTCATATCCGCGATGGAGTGGTTGAAGCCGCAGGTGACGAAGAACATGACGGGGATCCATGCGCCCGCGATGCGCCCCATCACGTCCTTGGCAGACAGGGACATCAGAACGCCCAGCGTCACGAGGATGTTACACAGCACGCCCATGAAGAAGGCGTTTTCCCACGGCATGGTCATTTTGCCCTGCGCGACTTTCATCGAATAGGTAGCCAGCGCGTTGTTGCCGGCACTGAGCCAGCCGAAGCGGGCGCAGATGAACGCGAGGATCATCGAGCCGACGAAGTTGCCGAACAACACGACCGCCCAGTTGCGCAGCGTGCCGCCGACGGTGGCCTTCTTATCCAGCACGGAGATGGTGATGAGGGTATTGCCCGTGAACAGCTCCGCGCCAGTCAGAATGACGGTGCCGAGGCCGAAGGCGAACAGCAGACCCGAAACGGTGCGGATCTCGCTGTTGGAGGTGCGCGAGTAGCCCGCCATGTTGGTCACGACGGAGGGGAAGCCGATCAGCAGACCTGCCAGAACGGCCAGCAGGAACATTTTCAGCAGCGGCAGCTGCGTTTTTTTCTGACCCGCGAGGGAATAATTGTTGGCGGTTTCGCCCATGGTGAACAGATTCATATGGAAGCTCCTTTCCCGTGCGTGGCACGATCAAAGACGCTCCGCGGCCTCCACCACGTGCTTCATCAGAACGCTGGTGGTGACGGAGCCGACGCCGCCGGGGACGGGGGTGATCGCCTCGACGATGGGCTCGACCTCGTCGAACTTCGCATCGCCCGCGATACCGCCCAGACCGCCCTTGGCGTTGGGCTTATTGGCGTCCCAGTTGATGGAAACGTCGATGACGATCTGACCCGGACGGACATACTCGGCCGTCAGGCTGTTCAGGACGCCTGCGGCGGAGACGATGATGTCGGCATTGCGGCAGATCTCGGCGGTGTTGACGGTCTTGGTGTGGCAGGTGGTGACGGTGGCGTTCTTGCCCATGAGCATCATGGCCGCGGGCTTGCCGACGACCAGAGAACGGCCGATGACGGCGGCAGACTTACCCTTGCAGTCGATGCCGTAGAAATCGAGGATCTCCATGCAGGCGGCGGGGGTGCAGGGGGCGAAGCCGAGGTCGTTCAGACCTTCGAAGACACCGGCGTTGGACAGGTGCGTCATGCAGTCGACATCCTTGCGCGGGTCGAGGCGGTTGCAAATTTCGTTCTGGTCGTTTTTCAGGTGCTTGGGCAGGGGACGGAACATCAGAACGCCGTGGATGGAAGCGTCGGCGTTGACCTCGTCGATGACGGAAAGCACCTGCTCCTTGGTGGCGTCCTCGGGCAGGATGAAGTTTTTCACCTGCACGCCGACGAGCTCGGCGCGCTTGGTCGCGCCCTTTTCGTAGGACAGGTCGGAGGGATTTTCGCCCACACGGACGATCCCCAGCGTGGGCACGATGCCCTTTTCACGCAGAGCGGCGCTGCGCTCGATGAGTTTTGCATTCAGGGCGTCGGTGACTTCCTTGCCCAGTAACAGCTTTGCCATATGTATTTCCTCCAATCTTATTGGCCGAATCCGGCCTTGACGGTGTTAAAGATCTCGTCTGCCATGGCGCCGTATTTCGCCAGCATGGCGTTGGCATTGGCGTTCATTTCGTCCGCGACGGCGCGGTTTTTCAGACTCTTGGTGTTGATAAAGACGTTCAGCGAGGCGGCCTGCAGGGCGGCCTTGCAGCAGACTGCGCCGCAGCCGGCGTCGGACACGGCCAGACGGCTGCCCTTGGCGGCAAAGACGGCGATGTGCTCGATGGCTTCACAGCAAAGCTCCATGATCTTCATGGGCGTGGAGCAGGCGATGATCGTGGCCTCCTCCATGATGCGGTCGCGGTCGGGATCGTCCTTGGGGATGCCGTAGGCCTTGGCCAGCGGCAGGAAATTCACCTCGTCCGCCTCGACCTGATCGAGAAGTGCGGTCTGCAGCGCGTCACATTTGGCCTTCAGCGCGATGATCTCGGCTTCGACGTCGGCGTATTTTTTCTTGCCGACGGTCAGCGAGCCGACCATGTT
>CAYOZT010000042.1:0-13457 GCA_964408545.1 uncultured Oscillospiraceae bacterium
AGCTGCGCGACACCATGCAGTCGCACGAGCGCTGCTCGGTCGTGGAGGTCATGGGACGAAACGCGGGCTATCTTGCGATGTACGTCGGCCTCGCCGTCGGCGCGACGGCGGTGCTCGTGCCGGAAGAGCCGATCGATTTCGAGCGCGACGTCATCGAAAAGATCCGTCAGGCACGCTTGAACGGCTTCACGCACTACATGATCGTCGTTGCCGAGGGCGCGGGGCACGCGACCGACATTGCCGCCAAGATCAAGGAAACGATCGATCTCGATCCGCGCGTGACCGTGCTCGGACATATCCAGCGCGGCGGAACGCCCTCGGGACGCGACCGTGTCAACGCGACAAAAATGGGATATCTTGCCGTGGAGCTGCTGCTCGCGGGCAAAAATAACCGCATCGTCTGCACGCAGGACGGGCGCTTCACCGACATCGACATCGACGAGGCGCTGAACATGAAAAAAAGCATCCAGCAGATCGAGGTCGACGTGCTGGCTGCCATGACGGGATTGTAAAACCGTTTCAAATCGAAAAAGGTCTGCCGTTAAAGGGAAAACGGCAGACCTTTTTTGTCGAAAAGCCGCAGTGCGCACGCGGCGATTCAAGCTTTCGGATGACATTTTTCGTAAACGCTCTTGATCTTCTGATTGATCATATGCGTATAAAGCTGCGTGGAAGAAATATCGCTGTGTCCCATCAGTTCCTGCAACGAGCCGAGATCGGCACCGTTTTCCAGCAAATGCACGGCAAAGCTGTGCCGCAGGGTATGCGGTGTGATCTCCTTGTCAATGTGTGCGGTGGCTTGGTAGTGCTTGAGGATCTTCCAAAAGCCCTGACGGCTCATGCGGGCGCCCGTGATGTTGACGAACAGGGCTTTTTCGTCGGGCTCGGCAAGCATGGCAACGCGCACATCGCGCAGATATGTACCCAGCGCACGCAGCGCGGCGGGATAAAGCGGGATCGTCCTCGATTTGCCGGAAGCGTTGACCTTGATGATACCGAGCTCCAAATTGACATCGTCCGCGTTCAGCTCGATGAGCTCGGAAACGCGAATGCCGGTGGCGTACATCGTCTCAAGCATCGCTTTGTCGCGATAGCCCTTGGCATCGGTCAGCACGGGCTGCTGCAGCAGCAGCTCGATCTCGCGTCCGCTGAGGATCTGCGGCAGCTTTTTTCCACCGCGATCGACGTGCAGCTCCGTCACGGGCGTTTGCTCCAGAAAACCGGAAGAAACGAGGTAAGAATAAAAATTTTTCAAACTCGCCAAATGGCGCGAAAGCGTTGCGCCGGAACGCCCCTCGTCGCTCAGGTGATCGAGATAGGCGCGAATATGCACTTGTTCGGCGTCCACGATCTCCAGCCCTTCGAACAGACGCAGCCAATCGCCGAACTGACGAATATCGCGCATATACGAGGCGACGGTGTTGGAGGAGGCCTGCTTTACCTTGGAAAGGTAATTTTCATAGGCTGATATCAAATCCAACATGGGTTTCTTTCCTTCTCTTCTTCCGATGCGAAAGCACGCTAGGCTTTCGTTCACAAATACTATAGCGCAAAAGTTGCGAAATTGCAAGTAAGAAATGGGGCTCTTGGGATTTTTTGTAAATTATCACTATTTTTATGTCAACGCGATTATGTAAACTCCGTCAACCGACCATGCCCCACGCGGGCGAAACGGGGCACGAAACGAAGATATTGTGTCCGATCACAGCGTGCGAGCCCAAATCTTGTTTGTGCAATATTCCATGCACAAAAAGAAAACGGGTAAACTGCGTTTACCCGTTTGTGCAAATTGTACAATCACGGTTTATAGAGCCGTTTCATGTGCTTGAGCGACTGCCCTTTTTGTCGAATTTCCAGCAGGCCGACCGTTACACTGCCGCCCACGGCGCAGAGCATCGCCGGCAGGACGCCCTGATACGCGCCGCCGAAAAAGAGCAAATTACAGCCCAGCAGACTCAAAAAATAGATCCCTCCGCTCACCAGTGAAACGATCAGGCGCGCCTTCCCTGCCCGCTTCGCCGCGACGAGCGCACCCGTGATCGTTGCCAGCAGCATACTGATGACAGCCGCGGGTGCCAGATGCGTTTCCTCGATCGTTTGTTTATCGAGCATGACGGCAATGATTGCCGTAAGCACGAGCGTCAACAGCCAGCTGCACAGCAGTCCCAAAAGCAGCGCCCCGAGCACGCTGTGCCCGTCCCCTATCGAATTTTTCGGATGCTTCATCCTTCCCCTCCCCTTTCCGTTCATTGTTATGCGCGTTACGTCGGAAAAATACCCGAAAACCACGATAGAAAAAACAGGAACGGCGGGCTCCCGATCCCGAGAGCCCGCCGTATGGCGTATGGTCAAAAAAGTGTGATCTGACTGGTGTCGGGGAGGTCGCCGAAGGCGCCCGCCTCCTTGAGCATCTGGATGTGCGTCTTGGAGACTTTCGGGCAGGCCGCGGCCACTTCCTCCACGGATAGGAACTGCCGTCCCTTTCTGCCCTCCATGAGGTCGAGCGCCGCACTTTCGCCGAGTCCCGAGATCGCCACGAAGGGGGGCAAAAGCTTTCCGTCCTTGACGAGGAAGCGCGTGGCGTGAGAGTCGTACAGGCTGATGGGCAAAAACTCGAAGCCGCGCAGGTAGTATTCATAGGCAACTTCCAGCGTAGTCAGAAGATCCTCGTCCTTGTCGGTGGCGTTTTCGTTTGCGTCGATCGCCTTGATATTGGCTTTGACCGTTTCGATGCCCTTGGTCATCAGCACGGCGTCGAAGCCGCCCTTTTGGCTGCGGCGGTAGAAATACGCCGCATAAAAAGCCAGCGGATGGTAGACTTTGAACCATGCGATGCGAAACGCCATCATCACATAAGCCACGGCGTGCGCCTTCGGGAAGAGGTATTTGATCTTTTTACAGGAGGTGATGTACCAGTCGGGCACGCCCGCCGCCTTCATTTCTTCCTCTGCGCCCTCCGGCAGACCCCTGCCCTTTCGCACGGACTCCATGATCTTGAACGAGCGTTTTTCGGGCAGCCCCATGGAGATGAGATAGATCATGATATCGTCACGGCAACCGACGGTCTCATGCGGCTTTGCCGTGCCCGACATGATCAGATCCTTTGCGTTTCCGAGCCACACGTCCGTTCCGTGCGTGTAGCCGGAGATGCGAAGCAGGGTATCGAATTGCTTGGGCATGGTGTCGAGCAGAACGCCGCGCGTGAAGCGCGTGTTGAATTCCGGCACGGCGACGGCGCCCGTCGGCCCGAGGATGGGATCGTCCTCATAGCCGAGGACTTTGCTCGTGGTGAAAATGGACATGGTTTTTTGATCGTCGAGCGGGATCTTCTGCGCATCGACACCCGTCAGATCTTCCATATAGCGGATCATGGTCGGGTCGTCGTGGCCGAGCATATCGAGTTTGAGAAGGTTTTCTTCCATCGAGTGATATTCGAAATGCGTCGTGATCTGCTCGGCATTGGGATCGTCCGCAGGGTGCTGTACGGGGCAAAAATCCCAGATCTCGTTTTCCTGCGGAATGACCACGAGGCCGCCCGGATGCTGCCCCGTCGTGCGTCGGACACCGACGCAGCCGGCGGCAAGGCGGTTCTTTTCCGCCGCCGAGGCAGTCATGGCGTGCTCTTCGAGGTATTTTTTCACATAGCCGTAAGCCGTCTTTTCCGCGACCGTGCCGATGGTGCCTGCGCGGAATACATGGGACGAGCCGAACAGTTCGATGCAGTAGGCATGGGCGCTTGCCTGATATTCGCCCGAGAAATTCAGGTCGATATCGGGCACCTTGTCGCCGCCGAATCCGAGGAAGGTCTCGAAGGGAATGTTAAAGCCGTCTTTTTCCATCTTCGTGCCGCACAGTGGGCAGTCGCGATCGGGAAGATCGGCGCCGCAGTTGATATCCTTGGGCACGTCTAGGATGGTGTGCTTGCAGTCGGGATTCGGGCAGCGATAATGCGGCGGAAAGGAATTGACCTCCGTGATCCCCGACATATACGCCACGATCGACGAGCCGACCGAGCCGCGCGAGCCGACAAGATAGCCGTGCTCGAGCGAGTTTTGCACCAGTCTTTGCGCGGACATATAGATGACGTCGTAGTGGCAGGTGATGATGTCGTGCAGCTCGGTCTCGACACGCTTGCGGAAGACCTCGGGGGGATTTTCGCCGTAAAGGCGGTGGAATTTCTCGTACACGAGCGATTTGAGGTCTTCGACGGAGTTTTCGATCTTCGGCGCGAAGAGATTATGCGGCACGGGGCGCAGCGTTTCGACCATATCCGCGATCCGGTTGGGATTGGTGACGACGACTTCCCGCGCCTTTTCCTCGCCCAAGTAGGAAAACTCCTCGAGCATATCGTCGGTCGTGCGGAAATAAAGCGGATTATCTTTGTCGGCGTCCTCAAAGCCCTTGGTCGAGAGCAAAATATGGCGATAGATCTCGTCCTCGGGGTTCAGGAAATGCACATCGCCCGTTGCGACCACGGGTTTTCCCAACTCCTCGCCCAAGCGGACGATGGTGCGGTTGTAGTCACGCAGATCCTCGTCGGTCTGCGCCTTGTACTTATCGCTTGCGAGCATGAAGCGGTTATTTGCGATGGGCTGGATCTCGAGAAAATCGTAAAATGAGGCAATGCGCTTGAGCTCATCGTCGCTTTTTTCCTCCAAGATCGCCTGAAACAGCTCGCCCGCCTCGCAGGCCGAGCCGATGATGAGCCCCTCGCGCAGCTCGAGAAGCTCCGATTTCGGCATACGCGGGACGCGCTTAAAATGCTGCAAATTCGCGTTGGAAATAAGATGATAGAGATTTCTCAGACCTTGCTGATTTTTCGCAAACAGGAGAATGTGGCGTGCCTTGCGATTGTCGATCCTGCCTTTGGCGCGCAGCGTGGTCATGGCGGGATTGATATCCTGAAGGGCGTGAATGTCCTGCTCCTGCTCGAGCTGTCGCAGAAGCGCGTCCATGATCAGACCGCAGGTGACGGCGTCGTCCGCGGCGCGGTGGTGATGGAATTCGGGCAGACTCAAGGCGTCCGCAACGATGTCGAGTTTGAATTTTCCGAGATGCGGCAGCAGATTTTGCGCAAGGATGAGCGTATCGGCGGAAGTCAGGTCGTAGCCAAGCCCCAAGCGTTCGCACGCGGCGCGCACGAAGCCCGTGTCGAACTCCGAATTGTGCGCAACGAGCACGCGTCCCGCGACAAATTCCAGAAATTTCGGTAAAATCTCCTCGATCTTCGGTGCGCCGACGAGCATCTCGTCGCTGATACCCGTCAGCTCGACGATTTTCGCATCGAGCTTGCGCTCGGGATCGACAAAGGTCTGGAAGCGATCGAGCTCCACGCCGCCTTTCATGACGACGGCGCCGATCTCGATGATGCGGTCGTTGCGGGAGGAAAGCCCCGTCGTTTCGAGATCGAAGGCGACGTATTCCTCGTCAAAGCGCATATCGCGCTGCCCGTGGACGACGATGCGGTCGTCGATGTCGTTGACATAATATCCTTCACAGCCGTAGAGGATCTTGATATGCTCGTCCGTGCCGGCAACGGTCGCCTTGGATGCAGCCTTCATGGCGTCGGGGAAGGACTGCGCGCAGCCGTGATCGGTGACGGCGATGGCGCGGTGCCCCCATGCGGCAGCCTGCTTGACTGCTGCGGCGACATCGGTCAGGGCGTCCATGGAGCTCATGGTGGTGTGCAGATGCAGCTCCACGCGCTTTTCTCCGACGGCCTTGTCGACGCGCTTGGGCATGGAGCCGGGCATCATGGCGTAGGGCTTGAGAACGAGCTCGTTGTCATATTGGTTGATCATCAGCTTTCCCTGCACACGCAGGACGCTGCCGAGCTGCACGTTTTCCAAAATCGGCTTGGCCTCGTTCGCTTCCATAAAGCGGTCGATGCGGATGGAGCCGGTATTGTCCGTCATGTCGAAGTGGATGACCCATGCGTTGCGCTTTTTCAGTTCCTTGTGTTCCACCGCGAAGACTTTGCCCTCGACGATGACGCTGCCCATATCGAGATTGAGCGATTTCATCGCAACGGCGGTACCTTTGAAGGCTTTTCCGTAGAAGGCCGTGCTTTCGGGGGCGGGTGCGGCCTTTTTCGGCTCGGCACGTGCGCTCATGGGCACATTTTCGAGTGCCGCGTCGCGCAATTTTTCCATCGCCTCGAAAAGCGCATTGCCCTCCAAACTCTGCCCTGCCTCGAAGCGGATGGAAACATCTGCGGCAAAGCGCTGCCGCAGCGCACGCTCCACGGCGGGCGCCGCCTCCCGAAGAAGCGCGACGCCGTTTCCGGCGAGCTTGACGTGCAGCGTATTATCCTCCCACTGCCACGAGGCATTGGCCAGCGCCGCACGGTTCATCGAGTTCTGCTCGACGAAAAGGTCGCGCAGTTCGTCGTTTTCGATCGCATGGAGCTGCTGCGGCGGATGCGTGGCAAATAGCGTCAGCGTGCGCAGACCGTAAAGTTTTCCGACCTGCTGCTCGACATCTTTCAGAAGGCGCAGCGGGAGATAGCGTTCGCTTTTGAGCGCGGCGGATACGCGCTGTGCCACCGGGTCGATATCCGCAGCGGCGACAGCCGCCCGAGACAGCGCATCGCGCGTTTCGTCAGGCGGCTCATAGTCGGGAAACATATCCAAAAAATAAACTTCTTTTTCTGTCATTTCACATTTTCTCTATCCGTGCCAGCAGCGCGGGAAGCAGCTGCTCGTAAGGGAGTTTTTCGACCTGCTCCCCTTTTTCGAAGATCAGTCCCCAGCCGTCGCCGCCGGCAATGCCGATATCGGCCTCGCGCGCCTCGCCCGGGCCGTTGACCACGCAGCCCATGACCGCGACGGTGAGCGGTTTTTCACAGTTTTTCAGTGCGGCATCGACCTCGTTGACCAGTCGGATCAGGTCGATGCGTGTGCGCCCGCAAGTCGGGCAGGAGATGATATTGACGCCCTCGCGCCGCAGTCCCACCGCCTTTAAGATATCCTTGGCGGCGTACACTTCCTGCACGGGATCGTCCGTCAGGCTGACGCGGACGGTATCGCCGATGCCGTCGAGCAAAAGTGCGCCGATACCGGCGGCGGACTTGATGATGCCCATTTTGACCGGCCCCGTCTCCGTCACGCCGATGTGCAGCGGATAATCCGTTTTGCTGCGGAACAGCCGCGCAGCCTGCACCATCGTTGCGACGGTGGAGGATTTCATGGACACGCAGCTGTCGTAAAATCCGAATTTTTCCAACAGCTCCAGATGGGAAAAGGCACTTTCCACGAGCGCCTGCGCAGTCGGATGGCCGTATTTTTCCAGCAGCTCTTTTTCGAGGCTGCCGCCGTTGACGCCGATGCGGATGGGGATGCTTTTTTCGCGGCAGACATCCACGACCGCTTTGACGCGCCCTTCATCGCCGATGTTGCCGGGATTGATGCGGATCTTGGCGGCACCACCTTCCGCGGCGGCAATGGCAAGGCGGTGATCAAAATGGATATCCGCGACGAGCGGCAGACAACTTTCGGCGCATATTTCGGCAAAGCCGCGCGCGGCCTCCATATTCTGCACAGACAGGCGCGCGATCTGACAGCCCGCGGCTTTCAGCGCGCGCAGCTGTACGAGCGAGCCTTTGACGTCCGTCGTCTTGGTATTGAGCATGGACTGGATCACGATCGGCGCACCGCCGCCGATCTTCACGCCGCCCACATCGATCTGTCTGGTCATGGTGCGTCCTCACTTGAAAATATAGATGATATCCTTGAACAATATGATCGCCATCAGCGCCAGCAGCAGAACCATGCCCGCCGCGTGGATATAGCCTTCATACTTGGGATTGAGCTTTTTACGCGTCACGGCCTCGATGAGCGTCGTCAGCAGCAGCGCGACGACACGTCCGCCGTCGAGCGCGGGGATCGGCAGCAAATTCATGACCGCGAGATTGACTGCGATGAACGCGCCGAAATACAGCAGATTTTCGATCGCTTCACGCGTGGAAGAAGCGGCGCTCGCCTGCTCGCCCATTTGCTGCACGATGCCGACGGGGCCGGAAAGATCTTTCAGACCCGCTTGACCCGTGATGAGCATTTTCAAGCTCAATCGGATGCTGCGCACCCAGTCGACGGCCGTGTTCCATGTCAGCTCGAGCCGGTTCCAAACGTTCGCATTTGCCGTCGCGAAGGAAAAGCCGATCAATTTGGCGGTTGAGCCGTCGGCATAGGTGATCTCGTGGCGCTCGAGGTAGAAATTCTCGAGCGTGACCTTTTTCCCGTCACGCTCGACGACGATGTCGTGATAATCGCCGCCGTTGATGGACAAAATGGTGTCCACATCCGTGACAAGATAGATGCGTTCCCCGTCGATCTCGACGAAGCGGTCGCCCTCGCGCAGGCCATTCTCTCCGTTGACGGTGCAAAAATCGTTGAAACTGTCGATCTCGGGCACGACAAAAGCCTTTGCCGGCAAGTAAAGCAGCCCGACGATCAAAATGCCGACAAGAAAATTCATCGCCGCGCCCGCGACCAGAATGATCAGTCGTTTCCACCACGCCGCGTTCGTAAACGAGCGCGGATCGTCACTGTCACCGTTCTCGCCTTCCATGGCGCAGTAGCCGCCGATGGGGATACAACGAATGGCGTACAGCGTCTCCCCTTTTTGCTTTTTCCAGATGGCCGGACCCATGAATACGGAGAATTCATTGACGCGCACGCCCGAAAGCTTTGCGGTCATAAAATGGCCGAATTCGTGGATAAAGATCAAGAAGCTGAAAATCAAAATTGCGAAAATAATGCTCATAAAAACCCTCGAAAATCAATGATGTGCGCGCACATAGTCGCGTGCAAGGCGGTCTGCCTCCAAAATCTGCTCAAGATCGGGCGTGGGGACGAAGGGTACGGCCTCCACCGCCGCGCTGACGAGTTCATAAATGTCATAAAAAGCGATCTCGTCGCGCAGGAACAGCGCGACCGCCTCCTCGTTCGCGCCGTTCATCGCGGCGCAAGCCGTTCCGCCGCGCTCGGCGCATTCCATGGCCAAACGCAGACACGGGAAAGTGTCCGTATCGGGCGCGACAAAGGTCAGCGCGCCGCAACGCGTCAGATCGAGCGGCGGAACGGGACAGGCCGTCCGCTGCGGATAGGTCAGCGCAAGCTGAATGGGAAGGCGCATATCGGGCGTACCGAGCTGCGCCATGACGGCGCCGTCGCACAGCTCGACCATGGAGTGTACGATGCTCTGCCGATGGATGAGCACCTCCACCTGACGCGCCGGAAGGTCATACAGTCGCATGGCCTCGATGACTTCGAGCCCCTTGTTCATCAGTGTCGCGCAGTCGACGGTGATCTTCGCGCCCATCGTCCAGTTCGGGTGCCGCAGGGCATCCGCCTTGGTAGCAACCGCCAGTTGCTCCCTCGTTTGACCGTAAAAAGGCCCTCCCGAGCAGGTCAAAATGAGTTTTTTGATCTGAGCGTGATCGCCAACGCCCATCAGACACTGAAAAATGGCCGAATGCTCCGAATCGACGGGAACGATCTCGGCTTTGCAGCGCCGCGCTTCGCGCATCACGAGTTCACCCGCACACACGAGCGTTTCCTTGTTCGCAAGCGCAATGCGCTTGCCTGCGCGGATGGCAGCCAGCGTCGGCTTTAAGCCGACCACGCCGACCACGGCGGTGACGACCGTATCGGCGCAGGGCATGGTCGCGGCCTCCAGTAAGCCTTCCTCTCCCCACGAAACGCGCACGGGGAGGTCGGAAAGCGCAACCTGCAGTTGCGTCGCCGCTTCCTTCGTGCCCATGACTGCCAGCTGCGGGCGAAATTCGCGGCACTGCTGCGCCATACGTTCGACACTCGTCGACGCGGTCAGCGCGCAAACGCGAAAGCCCTCCAATCGGGAAATAACGTCCAAGCTCTGCCGACCGATCGAGCCGGTCGAGCCCAGGATCGAAACATATCGCATACTCAGCCCACCATCGGAACGAGCAGCAGCAGCGCTTCTGCCAGCGGTGCGGTGATCATGACGGAGTCAAAGCGATCGAGAATGCCGCCGTGCCCGGGGATGAGCTTGCCGTAGTCCTTGATACCCGTCTGCCGTTTGATGACCGACATATTCAGATCGCCGAACACGCTGCACACGGAGCCGACGAGCCCGTAGACCGCCGCAAGGAAATAATTGACACGGTATCCGCGCAGATCAAGCACGAGTGCAAAGATCATCATGCCCACGCAGGCGATGACGATGCCGCCGATGAAGCCTTCCCATGTTTTTTTCGGGCTGATACTCGGGCACATTTTATGCTTGCCGAAAAATACGCCGACAAAATACGCCCCCGTATCCGAGCAGTACGCCATGATGAAGGGAATAAGCAGCAGCACCCACCCCTCGTTCAGGCGGATGCGCAGCAGCGCCGACAGCAAAAACGGAACGATAAGCCCTGCGAACACGCAGTAGCAAAGCTTGTCGATCTTCACTTTTCCGCCGCCGAGCAGCAGGCACGCAAACAGCGCCATCACATACAGCAGTACGCCCAGCACCATCATGCTGCGGTCGCAGCCGAAGTAGCTCCAAGCGCTGACGAAAGCCGCCATCACGGCCGAAAGGATATTCAGTTCCGCTTCCTCGACCAGATGGGTCGTGTGCAGCAGCTCATAAGAAGCCAGCGCGGTCATCAGCGCTACGGTGAGTGCCGTGACCCACACGGGTGCGATGAAAAAGGTCAGCGCCATGACGACGCCGAAGCAGCACCCGGCAATAATTCTCGTTTTCATGATTTTGCGCCTCCAAAGCGGCGATCGCGCCGCAGGTATTCTTCGATGGCTCTGTCCATATCCGCGTCGGAAAAATCCGGCCAAAGCACATCCATAAAGACATATTCGGAATAAGCACTCTGCCACGGAAGGAAATTGCTCGTGCGAAGCTCGCCCGAGGGACGAATGACCAGCTCCGGATCGGGCACGCCCGCCGAGTCGAGATAGTCGGCAAATCGTTCCTCCGTCAGATCTTCCGCGCGGCACTTCCCTGCCGCCACATCCGCGGCAAAAGCACGCGCAGCGCGGACGATTTCGTCCCGACCGCCGTAGTTGATGCAAAAATTGACCTGTACCTCGTCGTAAACGGCCGATTTTTCCATGGCCTCGCGGCAGAGTTTTTGCAACTTCTCGGACAGGCGGCTCAGATCGCCGAAGGCGCGAAAGCGGATGCGGTTTTTCTCCAGATCGCGAAGCAGCTCCTTCAAATAACGCTCCAAAAGTCCCATGATGGATGCGACCTCATCGGCCTCGCGTTTCCAGTTTTCCGTGGAAAAAGCGTAAACCGTCAGGTATTTGACACCCAGATCGTTGCAATGTGCCGCGACGCGGCGAAAAGTCTCCGCTCCCGCCTTGTGGCCGGCCTTGCGCGCAAGACCGCGTTTTTTTGCCCAACGGCCGTTGCCGTCCATGATGATGGCAATGTGGCGCGGGACGCGCGGCGAAATTTGTTCGTTCATCCGCTCTCTCCTTTTCGTGACAAGGCAGCGGGGGCGCTGCACGCCCCCGCAAATTATGGCGCTTAAATGGCCATCAATTCCTTTTCCTTCGTAGCCGTAGCGTCATCGACCTTCTTGATATACTTGTCGAGCATATCCTGAAGATCCTTTTCGGCCTTTTTCTGCTCGTCTTCGGTGATCTCGCTGTTCTTTTTCAGCTTTTTGACATAGTCCATGCCGTCGCGACGGATGTTGCGCATGGCGACCTTCGCTTCCTCGGCGTATTTCTTGATCTGCTTGACCAGCTCCTTACGGCGATCCTCGGTCAGCTGCGGGAAGGTCAGGCGGATGACGCGGCCGTCATTCTGCGGATTGATGCCCAGATCCGAGACCTGAATGGCCTTCTGGATGTCCTTCAGAAGCTTCGTATCCCACGGGGAGATGACGAGCGTGCGCGCATCGGGAGAGGAAATGGTCGCAACGCCTGCCAAGGGCGTCTCGCTACCATAGTATTCCACACTGATGCGGTCAAGAACCTTGGCATTGGCGCGCCCGGCGCGGACGGCGCCGAACTCCTCGTCCAAATGCTCCAAAGTCTTGTCCATTTTTCTTGCAAATTCCTTAAAATCAACGCTCATATCTGTATCCTCCTTAAAACTTGTTTTTCACGGTGGTGCCGATCTGTTCGCCGCGCACCACGCGCACGATACTGTCTTGTGTGTCGAGTCCGAAGCAGACCATGGTCATGTCATTGTCCATTGCCAGCGCCATCGCGGTGATATCCGTCGCCTTCAGGTTTTTGGCCAGCGCTTCGGCGTAGGTCAAGTGCGTGTAGCGGACGGCATTTTTGTCCTTCTCGGGGTCGGCCGAGTAGATCGCGTCCACATTTTTCGCCATCAAAACGGCGTCCGCCTCGATCTCCACACCGCGGAGCACGGCGCCGGTGTCGGTCGAGAAATAGGGATTTCCCGTGCCCGCGGCAAACAATACGACTTTTCCCTCGTTGAGATAGCGATCGGCCGTATCTCTCGTAAAGTATTCGCAGAACTTATTCATCTCCACGGCGCTGAGCACGCGCGCCTCGACGCCCTGCTTTTCCAGCGCATCGGCCAGTGCAATGCAGTTCATCACCGTGCCGAGCATACCCATGGAATCGGCGTGACTGCGCTGCATATGATCGGCGCCGTCCTTCACGCCGCGCCAGAAATTACCGGCGCCGACGACGATGCCGACCTGTACGCCCATTTCGCAGCAGGTTCGGATGCTGCCGCAGACCTCGGCGATGGTGTTAAAATCCAGACCGCGGTGCTTTCCGCCCGCGAGCGCCTCGCCGCTGATCTTGAGCAGGATGCGCTTGTATCGGATATCGGACAATGATACCCCCTCCTTCCGTTCTCCCCACTATTTTATATGATGAAACGCAAAATGACAACAACAATTTTTCAATTTTTGCAAAATGTTCTCCGTTTTTTTACATTTTTTGCTTTTGCTCGCTCCGAGGGCAAAGTTCTTGCGCTCGAATACGAAGTTTTTGTTGCATTATCGGCGATCATCGGTTATAATGGATGCAACTTTGATTTCACAACAAGGAAGGTAGAATTTTCATGGCTGAGATCACCGAAAGCAAGAATTTCATCCACGCGTTCATTGACGAGGACATCGCCGAAGGCGGCCGCTACGCCGGTCAGAGCGTGCACACCCGTTTTCCGCCCGAGCCGAACGGTTATCTGCACATCGGCCATTGCAAGGCGCTCATCATCGATTTCGGTACCGCGGAAAAGTACGGCGGTATGTGCAACCTGCGTATGGACGACACCAACCCCACCAAAGAAGATGTGGAGTTCGTCGAGGCCATCAAGGAAGATATCCACTGGCTGGGTTTTGACTGGGGCGACCGGTTCTTCTACGGTTCCGACTATTTTGAAAAAGACTATGAATACGCCGTGGAGCTCATCAAAAAGGGGCTGGCCTATGTCTGCGAGCTGACCCCCGAGCAGTTTAAGGAATACCGTGGCGATACCGAGAC
>CAYOZT010000043.1:0-13350 GCA_964408545.1 uncultured Oscillospiraceae bacterium
TGGCCAACATCGCCGACATCAAGGGCGTGCAGCAGAAGATCGAGTGGGGCAGCCAGATCCGCAACTACGTGTTCATGCCCTACACCCTCGTCAAGGATACCCGCACCGGCTGCGAAACGGCGAATGTCAACGCCGTGATGGACGGCGCGCTCGATCCGTTCATCGAGGCCTACCTCAATTGCCTCTCCACGGGCAACTGGGTGCAAAAATAATTTTTCGAAGTTCGCATTTTGGGACTTGCAATCCCCGATATGTTATGCTATAATACTTTGGCGATTTGTGTATCGTCCTTTTTCGACGATGAAATTCTAACGAGATCCGCACTACGCAGCACCGACTGTCAGCGGAGGGAGGTATAAAAATGGTACTGTATTACATTTTGGTCGTACTCGAGCTTCTGGCGAGCATCGCGCTGATCGCGGTGGTCCTGATGCAGTCCGGCAAGGAAGAAGGACTCGGTTCCACTTTCTCCGGCAAGACCGACACTTATATGGGCAAGAACCAGTCCGGCGGTCTGGAGCAGTTCGCCGTCAAATCCACCAAGTGGATCGCACTGGTCTGGGGCGTTCTCGCACTGGCTTTGAACCTCATCTGAGTTGCGGGGAAAAAGAAGTTTCGTATTGAGCTGAGGCGTTTGCTTCAGCTCAATTTTTCGTTTCCGCAAAGCTGAGTGGGATCTATGGTCGAAGTTATGAATTCGGGCGCATTTTGCAGGGAGAATTTGGAAAACTTTCCGGTTGTAAAAGGAAAATAATTGTAGTATAATAAACTACTGCAATACAGACAGATAAGGACGGTGTCATCATGGAAAACGCGGTGGAGGAACTGAAAAAATACCTTTGTCCCGGCAACCACGTGCATCTTGTGGGGATCGGCGGCGTTTCCATGCGCCCGCTCGGCCTCGTGCTGAAGGATATGGGGCTGCTCGTTACCGGCTCGGACATGAATTCCTCGGTATCGACCGACGAGTTGATCGCCAAGGGCATCCGCGTCGAGATCGGACATCGTCCCGAAAATATCGCGGGAGCCTGCTGCATCATCCGCACGGCGGCCGCCCATAACGACAATCCCGAGATCGCCGCCGCACGCGCCGCGGGCATTCCCGTGTTCGAGCGAGCGCAGGCGTGGGGCGTGATCATGCGCGCGTATCAAAATGCCGTTTGCGTCGCGGGCACGCACGGAAAGACGACCACCACCTCCATGTTGACGCACGTTCTGATGGCGGCGCAGTGCGATCCGACCGTGATGATCGGCGGCCAATTGCCGCTGTTGGGCGCGGGGCACCGCATCGGTCGCGGGGACACGATCCTGCTCGAAAGCTGCGAGTATTGCGACTCGTTCCTGAATTTTTCCCCGACGCTCGCGATCGTGCTCAATATCGAGGCGGATCATCTGGATTATTTCCGCGATCTGGCGCAAATTCAGGATTCCTTCCGCCGCTTCGCGGCGTCGGCGTCGAAGGCGCTGCTGATCAATGCCGACGATCCGAACACCGTGCAGGCCATGGCGGGGCTTGACTATATCGGCTTCGGTATGGGCGAAAACTGCCGCGTGCGCGGCGTCGCGCCGTCGCAGGATTGGCGGGAGATGGACGTCGAATGCGACGGCAAGCACTACTGCCATTTGTCGCTTTCCGTCCTCGGCAAGCACAATATGCTCAACGCCTTGGCGGCAATGGGCGCGGCATGGATACTCGGCATCGACGGCAGCGTCGCTGCCGAGAGCCTGCGCGATTTCCGCGGCGCCGCACGGCGTATGCAGCACAAGGGCGTCTATCACGGCGCGGACATTTACGACGATTACGCGCATCATCCGGGCGAGCTTGCGGCGACGATCACCGCCGTGCGCGCGTCTTCGCCCGAAAGACGGCTGGTCGTTGCCTTCCAGCCGCACACCTATACCCGCACCGCGGCGCTGTTCGACGATTTCGTGCGCGAGCTGAAGCGGGCGGACGTGGTCATTCTGGCGGAAATTTACGCGGCGCGTGAGCGAAATACCATCGGTATCTCCTCGCGCAGTCTGCAGGAACAAATACCCGGCAGCATCTATTGCGAAACGCTGCCGCAGGTAACGCAGTGCCTGAAAAACATCGCCCGTGAGGGCGACATGATCTTGACCATCGGCGCGGGGGACATTTACCGCGCGGGGGAGGCACTGCTGTAAGCAAAGCTTTAGGAGGAAATTGACATGATGAAAAAGAATGTTGCCGTGCTGTTCGGCGGCATGAGCCCCGAGCACGCGGTGTCGCTGCGCTCGGCGCAGTCCGTGCTGAACCATCTGAACACGGAAAAATATCATATCTATCCCATCGGCATCACGCGCGACGGACGCTGGTTCTGGTACCGCGAGGCCGATTTCGACAAGCTTCCCGACGGCTCGTGGGAAAATTCGGAGGAAAATTGCCCCGTGGCCGTTTCGCCCGTGCGCGGACAGGGATTGCTGTGCTTCGACGACGCGGAGCAAAGCAAAAGCATCGCGCTCGACGTCATCTTTCCCGTGCTGCACGGCGAAAACGGCGAGGACGGTGCGCTGCAGGGGCTTGCGCAATTGGCGGGCATTCCCTGTGTCGGCCCGGGCGTGGCGGCGTCGGCCGTGTCCATGGATAAAAGCCTGACAAAGCTCGTGGTCGACCACATCGGTAAGCGTCAGGCGGCGTGGGAGCTCGTTTCTGCCGATGAGCTGCATCGGCATATGGAGATCGTGCTGGCGCATCTGCAGCAACGTTTTGCCTTCCCGATGTTCGTCAAGCCCGCGGGAACGGGCTCGTCCGTGGGCGTTTCGAAGGCGACGGATGCGCTGTCGCTGCAAAATGCGCTGCTCGCTGCGGCGGAATTTGACAAAAAAGTGCTCGTCGAGGAATTCATCCGCGGCAAAGAGGTCGAAGTCGCGGTCATGGGCAACGATAGCCCCATCGCCTCCGTCTGCGGCGAGATCGACTCCGGCGCGGAGTTTTACGACTACGAGGCAAAGTATATCACCGACACTTCCGTCGCCTATATCCCCGCCCGCATCGACGAGAATGTCGCCGAGCAGGTGCGCGACACCGCCGTGCAGATCTACGGCGCGCTCGGCTGCCGCGGCCTCAGCCGCGTGGATTTCTTCGTGACGCAGGAGGGGGAAGTCGTCTTCAACGAGATCAACACTTTGCCCGGCTTTACCTCCATATCGATGTATCCCAAACTCTTCGAGGCCAGCGGCGTGCCCTACGGCGATCTGCTTGAGCGCCTGCTGGAGCTGGCGATGGAGGAGCGGGAATGAAAAAGAAGGTGCTTTTGTCCATCCGCGCGACGCAGCATTATCCCGGGCAGCAGCCCGAGACGATGGAGTTTATCACGGACGGAACGCTCGAGGAATGCGACGGCGGCTGGGACATTTGCTACGAAGAAAGCGAATTGACGGGGCTTGTCGGCGTGACGACCAAGTTCCGCTTGGAACCGGGGCAGATCACGCTCGAGCGCAGCGGCAAACTCCGCTCGACGATGACCTTTCGGCAGGGCGTCGTGCACGAGTCGCTGTACGAGATGGAGTTCGGCGCGCTGATGATGAGCGTTTGTGCGCAGATGATCGAGGCGCGCATCGGCGAGCGCGGCGGAACGGTCGATCTGCAGTACAGCATTTCCGTTGAAAACAGCGATGCGGGGCTGGTGGAATACCACCTCGAAGTAACGCCGACAAAATAACGAACACGAGCCGCAGACGAACCTGCGGCTCGATTTTTCTGCCGAGGCTAAACCGGCGGTACAAAAAATATTGAACTTTTTTACCTGTGATACCTTCCTTTTCGGGGGGAAATGTGTTACAATAGAGAAAAGCGAGCGATTGCGCAGTCGTACGCCCGCCGCGTCTTTCGGCGCGGAAAAAGGAACGGGTCGGTCGGCTCGCGCTTGCTCGGGGCGGCGCCTTCGACGCCCCACATGACGCGGGCGGTTTTCCGGGGCAGACGGCCTCGACCATCAAAGACAGGAGAAGCAAAATGCAATTATCTCTATCGCGCAATATTTCCTCGCTGCGCAAGCAGCACGCCATGACGCAGGAGCAACTGGCGCAAGCGCTGGGCGTGACCTTCGCTTCCGTTTCCAAGTGGGAGCGCGGCGCGGCGACGCCGGAGCTTTCGCTGATCGCGCAGATGGCGGATCTGTTCGGCGTGTCGCTCGACGCACTGGTCGGTTTTTCCATGCAAAGCGGCGGAGCGGCGGCCTGCGAAGCGCGCATCCACGAGCTGCAGCGGCAAAAAAACTATGACGAGGGCATTCGCGAGGCGGAAAAAGCCCTGCTTCGCTATCCGAACGATTTTTCCGTCGTCTACCGTGCAGGAGAACTCTACACCGTCGCGGGGCTCGAGACGAATGAGGAAAAACGGATCGATCGCGGCATCGAGCTGCTGGAACGCTCGATCACGCTTTTGTCACAAAATACCGATCCGCGCATCAGCGAAGTGTCCATACAAAACGAGATCGCGCAGTGCTACATCGTGCTCGGGCAGACGAAAAAGGGGATCGAGATCCTCAAAAAATACAACGTCAGCGGCGTGCACAATGCGCTCATCGCCATCTCCATGACCGGAAACGATCTGCTTTATACGAGCCTGCCGCACTATGATCTCGAGGACGCCGTGCCCTATATGGTCGACGCCTTCGGACAGATCATCACGAACAGCCTGCGCACGATGCTCGCCTACGTCAACTATTACTACCTCAAAGGGGACATCCGCGCCGCCCGAGACGCCGCGCTCTGGCTCATCGGCTTCAACGAGAGCGTCAAGATCGATCAAAACGTATCGAGCTATGTCGACAAGGTGATCGCACCGTGCTACAGCGAATGCGCCAACTTTTCCTTAAAACTCGGCGAAGAGGAGAAGGTCGAGCCCTATCTTCGCCGCGCTTACGAAACGGCCAAGCGCTACGACGCCGCGCCGACCGCCAAGCTCGATAATCTCAGATTTTGCATCGGCAGCTGGCAAAATGCCACCACTTACGACGACCTCGGCGAGAGTGCGACGGCGGCGGTCGTCAAGCAGATCACGCAGGCCGACCGCGATAAGCGCCTGTACAATATTTGGCAGCGCATCGCTGCGGAAGAAGGAGAGAAAGTATGAAAAAAGAAGCATCCGTAATAAAACCTTACATTCGCCGGTTTTACCGAGGAAACGGCGTGTACTTCGGCCTTGGCATACTGCAGATCGTGCTGGTGACGGCTTACAATTTGTCGCTCTCGTGGCTGCTGCAGCAGATCTTCGACCTCATTGCGGGGGAGAGCGTCGCGTTTTCTTTGCCGCAGCTGGCACTGTTCGCGGCGGGGATCGGGGCGCTGGTCGCGCTGGCGGCTCTTTGTGACTACTTTTCGCTGCCGCGATTCGTGTCGAAGGCGATGGCGCAGTACAAAAATTACGTATTTGAGCAATTGTCGAAAAAGGGGATTTCCGCATTTTCGGGGGAAAACACGAGCCTGTATATTTCCGCGCTCAGTAACGACGCAGCCGTGATCGAAAACGACTACGTCGGAGGGATCTTTGACCTGATGCGGAATCTGCTGCTGTTTTTCGGCGCGCTGACGATGATGCTGCTGTACGATCCCGTGCTGACGGCGGTGGCCGTCGCGCTGGCGGCGCTGCCGATCGTGACATCACTGCTGCTCGGCAACCGCATGGCGGAGGCGGAAAAGCAGGTCTCCGACCGCAATGAACACTATATGTCCACGCTGCGTGACAGCCTGCTGGGCTTTTCCGTGGTCAAATCTTTCCGCGCAGAGGCACAGATGTGCGCGATGTTTGCCAAGGAAGTCAAAAAAGTTGCCGACGCCAAGGAAAAAAGCAAAAAGCGCATGACGGTCATCTCCATGTGCTCGGTGCTCACAGGGCTGGCCGTGCAGCTGGGTGTGTTCCTCGTCGGTGCATATCTTGCTCTGACGCGCGGCGCGGTCACGGTGGGCACGGTATTGGTGTTCGTGCAACTTCTGAACTACGTGCTCACACCCATCGCACAGGTGCCGACGCTCCTTGCCGAGCGTAAGGCGGCCAAAGCGCTCATCGAAAAACTGGCACGCGCGCTGCAGGAAAACGTGCGCGAGGAGGGCAGCGTGCAAAAGTGCACGCTGCAGGACGCCATCCACGTGAAAAATCTGAGTTTCGGCTACACGAGCGAGCAGACCGTTTTGCACGATGTCAGCTATCGCTTCGAGGCGGGCAAGTGTTACGCCGTCGTCGGCGCGTCCGGAAGCGGCAAAAGCACGCTGCTGAACCTGCTGATGGCCTCGCGCGCCGATCACACGGGCGAAATTCGCTACGACGACGTGCCGCTTGAAAGCATCGGCAGCGAAAGCCTGTACGACATGGTATCCGTCGTGCAGCAAAATGTGTTCGTGTTCAATGCCTCCATCCGCGACAATATCACGATGTTCTCGGATTTCCCGAAGGAGGAGGTCGATCGCGCGATCAGACTTTCGGGGCTCGATGCGCTGATCGCACAGCGCGGTGAAGCGTATTTGTGCGGCGAAAACGGCAGCGGCCTCTCGGGCGGCGAAAAACAGCGCATATCCATTGCGCGGAGTTTGCTGAAAAACGCGCAGGTGCTGCTTGTCGACGAGGCGACCGCCGCGCTCGACGCCAAGACCGCCAATCAGGTCAGCACGGCCATTCTGGCGCTCGAGGGCGTGACGCGCATCGTCGTGACGCATTCGCTCGAAGAATGCCTCCTGCGGCAGTATGATGCCATCTTGGCGCTCAAAAACGGTTCGATCGCGGAAACGGGCAGCTTCGAGGAGCTACTCGAAAAGAAGGGGTATTTTTACTCCCTGTTCACGCTGTCGCAGTAAGAGAAATCCGTATCGTTCGGGTCGGGCGTATGTCCGACCCGAAATTTTTATCGCTTTTTTCATCTTGCGGCGGATACGCGCATAGGATGTCTCGGGAGGGATCGCAATGCGCTGTGCGTGGAAGGAGTTGCTTGCCGTTCTGCCGCCCGCGCTGCGCGAGGAGGCGGACAGGCAGGGGAGAGATACCTTGCAGGAGATCCGCCTGCGAAAAAACGAGCCGATCGTCTTCGTCCGATCGGACGGACGGCGCGTCCTGCGCCAAATCGCCGACGACGGATCGCTGCAATTCGTGCTCAATATGGCCTGCCGCTATTCTCCGTGGACGGCCTCGTCCTTGGCACAGGGATTCGTTACGCTCGCGGGCGGACACCGCATCGGGATCTGCGGCGACGTGCTCGTTCGCAACGGCCGTATGGCCGGTTTTTCCGCGATCGAGTCGATGAACATCCGCGTTGCACGGGAATTTTCGGGCGTCAGCGGAGACCTGAGCAAGCGGCGCGGCTCCGTGCTGCTGCTCGGCGCGCCCGGCAGCGGGAAGACGACGCTGCTGCGCGATCTGATACGGCAGCGCTCCGCACGCGAAAACATCGCCGTGGTGGACGAGCGTGGCGAAATATTTCCCGCTGCCGCGGGCTTTGACCGCGGAGAGAACACCGATGTCCTGCGCGGCTGCGACAAGGGAACGGGCGTCGAAACGTTGCTGCGCACGATGTCGCCGCAGTGTATCGCCGTCGACGAGATCACCGCGCGCAGTGACTGCGAGGCGCTCATTCGTGCCGGACGCTGCGGCGTCAGCATTTTGGCAACGGCGCACGCGTCGTGCTTGGAGGATCTGCGTGCCCGTGCGCTTTACGCACGATTGATCGACGCGCAGTGCTTCGAAACAGCGGTCGTTATGCGTCCCGATAAGTCTTGGTACACGGAAAGGATGATACGATGATAAAGGTTATGGGTGCGCTGCTGATCGTGCTCGGCTGTTCGGGCGTCGGGTTTTCCATGTGTCGGCGTTTTCGCGCGCTGGAGCGCTCGCTCGGCGAGCTGTGCAAGTGCCTCAAATGGATGACGTGGGAGCTCAAAAGCCGTATGCCGCCGCTGAGTGCGCTTTGCCGCGGCGCGGCGGAGCTTGCCACGGGCGCGCTTTCGCGGACGTTTGCGCGCTTGGCGCAGGAGTTCGACGCACAGCTGATCCCCGATGCGGCAAGCTGCATGGAGGCGGCGCTGCGCGAAAATGCCGATCTTTCGCCCGAGGTCGCGGCAGTGCTTCGCGATGTCGGCCGAAGCCTCGGGAAATTTTCCTTATGCGAGCAGCTCGAGGCGCTGGAGGCATCCTCCGCACGCGCCGAGCGCGCACTTTCCGAGCTCGGCGAGGGTCGGACGCTGCGCCTGCGCAATTACAGGACGCTGGGGATCTGCGCGGGCGTTGCGCTCGCGATCTTGTTTTTGTAAGCCATGGAGATCGACCTCATTTTTAAGATCGCCGCGGTCGGCATCATCGTTTCCATTCTGAATCAGGTGTTGACGCGCTCGGGACGCGACGAGCAGGCCACCATGACGACGCTTGCGGGGCTCGTGGTGGTGCTGATGATCGTCGCGCAGAAAATATCGGAGCTGTTTGCGCTGGTCAAGACGCTTTTTGAGTTTTGATATGGAGAATTTTTTCCGAGCCGTCGCGCTGACGCTGACGGCGCTGATGCTGATACTCAGCCTGAAAAGCGGCAGCAAGGGTATCGGGGAGCTGCTTGCGCTGGCGCTCGGCGTCATGGTGCTGACACTTGCGCTGCGATATCTGCAGCCCGTGGCGGAGCTGCTGCGGCGCATCCGCTCGCTCGGCGCGCTCAGCGACGAAATGCTGCAGATCGTCGTCAAGGCGGTTGGTATCTCCGTCACCGCGGAGATCGCGACGCTATTGTGCGAGGACTGCGCGAACGCCGCGCTGGGAAAGTCGCTGCAATTTCTTGCCACGGCGGTCATCCTCTGCCTGTCGATCCCGATGCTGACGGCGCTGCTGGAGCTCGTGGAGCAAATACTGGAGCGAATATGAAAAAATGGTTCTTTTTGGGCATACTGATACTGATATTGACCGTCCCCGCGCAGGCGGCGGTCGCACTTCCGCCCGTCCCCGACGATGCGCAGCAGCTCATCGGGCAGGAGGAAGATTTCGGCGACGGCCTCTGGCACATCATTCGGGAGGCTCTGCAGCAGGGGCAGCCGCAGTTTTCCGAGGCGGTCAAGCTGTGTATGCGCGTGATCGCGTCGGCGCTCGTGCTGTCGCTGCTGCGCAGCATGGAGGGGAAAAGCCGCCCCGTCGCGGAAATAGCGGGGGTCGCGGTGATCTCGCTGATCCTGATCGGCAGCGCCGACTCCATGCTCACGCTCGGCACGGATACCGTGCAGCAGATCAGCGACTACGGAAAGCTGCTTCTCAGCGCCATGACCGCGGCACTCGCCGCGCAGGGCGGCTCGATCGGCGCGGCAGCACTCTACAGTGCGACGGCACTGTTTGATACGCTGCTGTGCAGCGCCATTTCGCACGTGCTCGTCCCGATGGCGTACATCTATTTGCTGCTTGCGATCGTCAACGCGCTGTCCGAGGACGGCCTGCTGAAAAAGATGAAGGAGCTTTGTAAATGGGCAATGAGTTGGTTTTTCAAGATCATACTCTACCTGTTCACGGGCTATGTCACGATCACGGGCGTCATCGGGGGCTCTGCCGATCAGGCGGCCGTCAAGGCGACGAAACTGACCATCTCGGGCATGGTGCCGGTCGTCGGCGGCATTTTGTCGGATGCGTCGGAAACGGTGCTCGTCAGCGCCGGCATCGCGAAAAACGCGCTGGGCGTGTCGGGGATGCTCGCCGTGATCGCCGTGGCGATCCTGCCGTTTTTCAACATCGGCGTGCATTATCTACTGCTGAAACTCAGCTGCGCCGTGTCGGGAATGTTCGCGCCGAGATCGGTCGGAGATCTTCTGGAGGATTTTTGCACCTTTATGGGGCTGACGCTGGCGATGGTCGGCTCGGTATGCCTCATGCAGCTGATCAGCGCCGTGTGCTTTTTGAAGGGGATGACATAGTGCAGAGCATTCGGGATTATCTGTTGTCCGTCGGCGTCGCCGCGATGCTGTGCGGCGTCGCGAGCCGATTTCTCGGCAAAAAGGGGAGTGCCGCGCTCACGCGGGTGCTGCTGGGCGTTTTTCTGACCGTGACGGTGCTCCTGCCGCTCGGAAAACTCGACGCGTCCTTGTTCGACGCGTGGGAGCTCGATTTTTCCGCGAGCGCGCAGACGGCGGTCGCGCAGGGAAGCGCGGAGGCACAAAATCGTCTGGCGCAGCTCATAAAAGAGCAGACGCAAGCATATATTCTACACAGAGCACAGCAGCTCGGCGCGGCCGTCACGGTCACGGTCGAGGTGTCGGACGAGGCGCTGCCGCAGCCGATATCCGTGCGCATCCGCGGCTCGCTCAGCGCGGAAAACGCGCAAAAGCTGCGCACGATCATCGCGGAGGAATTGGGCATCGCAAAGGAGGATCAGCAATGGACATAGGAAAGACCGTCGGGAAGATCCCCAAATGGCTGCATGAATACCGCTATCCCATCGTCATCGTGTTGGCGGGACTGATCATGGTCGGACTGTCTTCGCGAAAAAGCTCTGCGACAGCGAAGGAACCGACCGCCGCCGTCGTCGAGCAGACGGAAAAAGCCGACCTGACGCAACAGTTGACAAAACTGCTCACACAGATGGACGGGGTAGGGAAGGTGCAGGTGATGCTCAGCATTTCCGTCGGCGAAACGACGTATTATTACTCCGACGAGGATATCGTCACGGGAGAGGGGAGCTCCTCCGTCCGCAAGGATACCGTCATCATCACGGACTCCGCGCGAAACCAAACGGCGCTCGTCACACGCGTGGTCCCCGCGCAGTACGCAGGCGCGGTCGTGGTCTGTCAGGGCGCGGACAGACCGAGCGTGCGCCTTGCGGTCGTCGAGGCGGTGTCCAAGGCCACCGGTCTGGGGGCAGATCATATTTCGGTTTTGAAAATGAAATAATCAGGAGGCAATTTTTATGACGAAGAATTTGAAGAAAAACCTGATCGCGGGCGCGGTACTGCTGACGGTGTGCTCCGGCATTTACCTCAACTGGATCTACAACGGCGGGCAGGACACGAAGGATCTCGAGGACGCACTCAATTCCGACAAGGTGCTCGACGACGGCCTGCTCGCCGTGGGCGGAACGGTCGCGGACAATGTCAGCAGCGACAATACCGCCACCGATTATTTTGCCGCCGTCCGTCTGTCGCGGCAGGAGGCACGCGACAGCGCCGTGTCGCTGCTGCAGGAGGCAATGTCGTACGGCGATCAGGAGCAGGTCGCAAAAAGCAACGAGCAGCTCGAGCAGATCATCCGCTTTGCCCTGTGTGAAGCGCAGATCGAGAGCTTGGTCATCGCAAAAGGCTACACCGACTGCGTCGCCTATATGACCGAAAAGGGCATATCCGTTGCCGTGTCGTCCCCCGAAGGCGGCTTGCAGCAGGCCGACGTTGCCGTTATCTCCGACATCGTGCTCAGTCAGTCCGACATGACGCTCAACGACATCCGCGTTGTCGAAGTGCAATAAACACCGATCGGATAAAGCAGGCGATATGGACCTTTGGTCGATGTCGCCTGCTTTTTGCCCTGCAAGGGAAAAAAGATCGGATTTACAAAATATTGCCGAACGCATTGAAAAGTACGGCAAGATTGTGCTATACTGTGTACATAGCGAAACGGCGCTGCGGCAGCGTGATCGCCATTCGCTCCAGCGCCGCGGAAAAACGACGTTGAGAATGAAAAAGGATCGGGGCGAGAAAAATGCCGTTTATCGAAACACCCGGACTGATTTTGAGAAAAGTTTCCGAAAGGGATTTTCCCTATTGGCAGAGAAATCTGGCAGACAAAGAAATGGATCGGATGATGCTGCGCGATTCCTGCGAAACGGAAGAAGAAATTCGCCGTGGCTTCGAATGGTTTCTGTATCAGGAAGAACGAGCCTATGTTATCGTACAGAAAGAAAGCGGCGAAACGATCGGCAATCTGACCGTCTATGACCGTGTCCCGGAATGCGTTGCACATCACGAAGCGGTTCAAGGTAAGATCGGGAAGGCACTGTCCTTTGCCATGCTGCCCCCTTTCCGGCGTAAAGGATATATGTTTGAAGCGGTGAGCGCTGTGATCGATCACTTATTCGGAGAAGAAAATGCAGATTATATTAACTGCGGCTATTTGACCGAGAATGCCCCCTCCAAAGCCTTACAAGAGAAGTTAGGTTTTACCTATCTGCTGACAGAACGATTCCGCTATGATGAAACGGAAATGGAATCTATCGAGAATATCCTCCGGAGCGGAGATTGGCGGACGGATGAAGAATTGACTTGCGCGGAAGAAAAACCAGAGGAACGGATGAAATGAAGGAAAATTGGAAACTTTTATTTGAAATGGATCTGCGCGATCATGCAGACTGCACCCACGATTTCGTGCGTAATTCGGCAAGAAGCATCATTATCCGCGGCAAGAAGATCGCCATGATCCATAGCCTGAAATATGATTATTACAAATTTCCGGGCGGCGGCATGGAGCACGGCGAATCTCCCGTCGATGCCATGCTCCGTGAAACGCGCGAAGAAGCCGGTCTGGTGGTCAAACCCGAAACCGTGCGGGCGTATGGCTATGTGCATCGCATTCAGAGAAGCGACTCCGATCCGTCCGAGCGCTTTGTTCAGGATAATTATTATTTTTTATGCGATGCAGACGACGAAACCGTTTCCCAGTGCCTCGACGCTTATGAGGCGGACGAACACTATGCTTTGGAGCTGGTAGACCCCGGAGTTGCCGTTGAGAAAAACCGCAATGTGCAGGGAAGCCCGTATAATTCCGTGATGTTTGAACGAGAAGCACGTGTTCTCGAAATGCTGATGGATGAGGGGCTACTGTAATTGCAGATCCATCGAAAATCGGAACGAAAGAAAACGTTGACCGACGGACAAGAAAAAAACGACGAGATCATCGAACGGATCTCGTCGACCCGATTCTCGGAAATGCGCTACAAGAAGCGGGATATACCGTTTTGCCCGATTTGGCGTTTCGCCAAAACCAAAGGCTTTTTTGCGTCCACACACCGATCGTAACGCTATCGACAAAACTTCCCATGAAAAAGGGCTTGACATCCACGAAATATTGTGATATACTATCCAAGCAATCAAGGTTGCAGCCGATATCGCGGAGTAGAGCAGTTGGCAGCTCGTCGGGCTCATAACCCGGAGGTCGTAGGTTCGAGTCCTGCCTCCGCAACCAAAATTTGTCCCAAATCCGACAGGATTTGGGACTTTTTCTTTGCTTTTTGCGGTCGAAAAGTTGGAAGAAATTTTTGAAAAAACGGCAAAATCGCTCCCTGACCCATACGCTGACCCATGTTGGAAAAAGTTTTGCAAATTTCTGCGATTTTTTCGCCACCGCCGGAGAGAAAAAACACTTGATTTCAGAAATTTTCCGAATTTTCTGAAATATTA
>CAYOZT010000044.1:0-13287 GCA_964408545.1 uncultured Oscillospiraceae bacterium
GATCTGCGAGATTATACCCCTATGGATACCATTCGTTATGATCTGAAAACCCTGAACCGTCAGTTTCAGCTTGCTTCCAAGCAGCGGACAGCTTCTGCTAACAACCTAATTGCTCTTTTGGAACAGTCCTTCCCCGGCATCCGCAAGTGCTTTGACAGCCCTGTGCGAAGCGATGGAACGCAGAAATGGGTGGATTTTGTCCATACCTTCTGGCATGTGGATTGTGTGCGAAAGCAAAGTTTCAACGCATTCTCTGAGCGCTACCGGAAATGGTGCAAGCGCCACGGCTATTTCTTCAAGCAGAGCAATGCTGAAGAAGTGTATTCCCTTGCCAAAAACGGAAAATGGTACAGTTTTTTGGACAAAAATTTTAAAAAATAAATGACAGTTATGCGACAAGGGGTGGTTTATAGCCGAGGGTGCTATGGGGTCGCAGATTATTATAATAATAAATATAATAATCTATCACCATTCGATAGTGGTATCCTCCTGAAAATGATTTGTGTGGTGACAGAAGCTGACTGCAAAACAAAAAAGAGCACTTCTCAGATTGCCTCTAAGAAGTGCTCATAGGTCTTTTCAAACCCGATGCCATATTGCCTGAAATTCGTAACGCTTCGTACGGATGCGTTATTCTTCAAGAATTTGCTGTCAAATTGCTGTCAAACGGAGGATGACACCATGCCGAAAGTACATGATATGGTGAAGCTTTCGACCGCTAAGCACAACATTTTGTGTTTTGCTTAGTCGAGGGGCTTCATCGTCGGGAACAAAATGACCTCGCGGATGGTATCGGCGCCGGTGAAGAGCATCACGGCGCGGTCGATACCGCAGCCCATGCCGCCCGTGGGGGGCATACCGTACTCGAGCGCGTTGAGGAAATCCTCGTCGAGCATTTCCGTTTCGTCGTCGCCGCGCTCGCGCTGCTCCATCTGCTTCATGAAACGCTCGCGCTGGTCGAGCGGGTCATTCAGTTCGGAATAGGCATTGCCCATCTCGCTGCGGCAAATGAAGAACTCAAAACGCTCGGTCAAGCGGGGATCTGCGGGGGATCTCTTGGTCAGCGGCGAGACTTCCACGGGGTACATGGTGATGAAGGTCGGCTGCACGAGATGTTCCTCGACCTTCTGGTCAAAGCAAGCATACAGCGCATTGCCCCATGTTTTTTCCGCGGCGTCCGCCAGCTCCACGCCGACGGCCTTCGCCGCGGCCACGGCCTCGGCATCGTCCGTGATCGCGCCGAAATCAATACCCACATACTGCTTGACAGCCTCGACCATGGTCAGGCGCGGCCAGCCGGGCGTCAGGTCGATCTTCTCCCCCATCCACTCCAGCTCATAGGTACCGAGATATTTTTTCGCAAAGGAGCTGTAGATCCCCTCGGCGATGTCCATCATATCGTGGAAATCGGCATATGCCTGATACAGCTCCACCGTCGTAAACTCGGGATTGTGCTTCGGGTCCATGCCCTCGTTGCGGAAGATGCGGCCGATCTCATACACGCGATCCATGCCGCCGACGATCAAACGCTTGAGCGGCAGCTCCGTGGCGATGCGCATATACATATCGATGTCGAGTGTATTGTGGTGTGTCACGAAGGGGCGCGCGGAAGCGCCGCCGGCGATGGTATTGAGCACGGGCGTCTCGACCTCGATATAGCCCATATTGTCCAAATAATCGCGCATATGCTTGATGAATTGCGAGCGGATGATGAAATTGCGCTTGACTTCGGGATTGACCATCAGGTCGACATAACGCTGGCGGAAGCGTGTTTCCTTATCGGTCAGGCCGTGATATTTTTCGGGCAGCGGCAGCAGCGACTTGGAAAGCAGCTGCACCTTGGAGGCGCGAACGGAGATCTCTTCGGTCTTCGTCTTGAAAATCTCGCCCTCGACGCCGATGATGTCGCCGATGTCGAGCTTTTTGAAGCGGGCATATTCCTCCTCGCCCAGTTCGTCGATCTTGACGAAGAGCTGGATGCGTCCCTTGCTGTCCTGCAGGTCGCAGAACATGACCTTGCCTTGGCCGCGTTTGCTCATCAGGCGACCCGCGACTTTGACGCATTTCCCCTCAAAGCCGTCGAAATCGGCCTTGATATCGGCAGAATACGCGTTAAAATCGTACTTCGTGCACACGAAAGGGTCCTTCCCCTCGGCCTGCAACGCAGCGAGCTTATCACGGCGGATCTGCGCCTGCTCGGAAACGGGCAATTCCGCCTGCGGTACAAATTTCGCCATCGTTAACCCTCCCGCGACAGGCTGATGACCGTCATCTCATAGCTGCCGCTGGGCGCGGTGACGGTGAACGTTTCGCCTGCGGCCTTGCCGACGATGGCGCGGCCGAAGGGAGAGTCGTCGGAAAGTTTGCCCTCCATGGGATTGGCCTCCTGCGAGCCGGTGATGCGGTAGGTCGTGCGTTTGCCGTTTGCATCCTCCACGACGACGGTGCAGCCGAGGCCGACACGGTCGGACGCCTCGTTCTCGTCCTCGATGACGACGGCGTGCGCCAAAATGTTCTCGATCTCGGCGATGCGGCCGTAGAGCTTGGCCTGCTCGTTTTTCGCGGCATCGTATTCGGAGTTTTCGGACAAGTCGCCGTAGGAACGTGCCTCGGCGATCATGGCGGCGATCTCGCGCTCGCGCGTGGTCTTCAAATAATTGAGTTCTTTTTCCAGTTCGTTCAGACGCAACGCGGTGATTTTATATTCTTTTGCCATATGCAGCTTCCTTTCTGTCAGCAAATGTATTCATAGCCTCTTCGATTATACCCTTTTCCCTGCATTTCGTCAAGGATTTTTTGCAGCCTGCAGCGCATTTATTGCCGCAAGCACCTGCGGATCTTCCATCGGGTCGAGCGTTCCCATGTAGATCTTTTCGTATTCTTCGTCCGTGACCTCCACCGCCACATCGGGCGTCAGGCCGACGCCCTCCAGATCGGCGCCGTTGGGCGTGGTGTAGCGTCCCGTGGAGACCGCCACGGCCGAGCCGTCACACAAAACAAAGCTCTCTTGGAAATGTCCCTTGCCCTGCGTCTGCTCGCCGACGAGGATCGCCCAATCATATTCGCGCAGCGCGGCGGCAAAGAACTCCGCGGCGGAATACGACTCGCCGTTCATCAGGACGGCCATCGGCATTTTGATGCAGGCGGCGTCGGAAGTGTCGGTGCGCTCCGCGCCCGTGTAGTAATAGCTGTGGAACAGATCGCCCGCGGGCAGCAGCGCGTCGAGCAGATCGACCAGCTCGTGCTGATAGCCGCCGCCGTTGAAGCGGACGTCGAAGATCAGCATCTGCGCGCCCTGCTCACGCAGGGATTCGATAACTTTCATCGTTTCTTCGTAGCAGCCCGTGTTGAAATTGGCGATCGTGACAAGGCCGATATCGCCATCGAGCAGAACGCCGCTCGCGACGACCGTCTTGACGGTCTTGCGTGTGACGGTGAAGCTCAGCTCCTGCTCTTCGCGCAGGACGGTGATCTGCACCGTGCTGCCCTCGGGACCTTGTACGAGCTTTTTGCCGTCCGCGATGGGCATATCGATGACGCTTTGCCCGTCCACGGCGATCATCCGATCGCCGACACACAGTCCCGCCTCCTGCGCAGGGCTGTTCGCCGTGACCTTCGTGATGAGATAGCCCTGCTCCTCCAGCTTAATGGTCACGCCGATGCCGACATAGCTGTTATTTTTGTTGTCGACATAGGCTTGGTAGTCCTCTGCGCTGACATAATAGCTCCAGCGGTCGCCCAAAGCGGCCACCATGCCTTCGGCCGCGCCGTCCTCGAGGGCGGTCGCATCCGCGCCGTCGACGAATTTTTCCAGCAGCAGCTGCTCGAGTTGCGACAGCTTCGTCGTACCCTCGGGAACGCTCGTCGGTTCTTCGTCCACATAAACGATCGAGAGCGTCAGCATCACGGCAGCAAGCGCGACGAGGATATAAGAAATGGGTGTGAGCGCATTCTTCCAAAATTTTTTCATAGGATTCACCTCAAAACAGCTTTCCCACAGCCGGAAGCGGCTGTGGGATCAAGTCATACACCGAACGGTCAATTAAGCGCGGATACCAGAATGGACAGCAACACGCTCAACACGGTGATCACCGCCATCAGCCCGGCAAGGATCGCCGCGGAATTGGCGCGCTTGCTTTTTTTCTTCTTCTTGTCCATCAAAGTCCCTCCTTCGCCGTAGGCTCTGTCCGACGAGCCTTTCTATAGAGGGATTGTACCACAAAATTTTTTCGAAGTCAATGCATTTGCGGGCAATTCGCGGAAAAAAGGGCGTAAAGCGGACGGTGCGCGCCGCAAAAAGCAGCGCGCACCCGAAAAAAGCGCACGAAAATCGTCCGTTGCCGCAAAAAAGCTTCCTTTCCCGTCCGCTTTTTTCCGCTTTTCAGAGTTTCACGGCATTGGCGCCCTTCAGCTCGAGCTGGAGTTTGTCGGCGATGAGGGCGATAAACTCGGAATTGGTGGGCTTTCCCTTCGTATTCGAGACGGTGTAGCCGAAGAAGCGCTGCAGCGTATCGAGATCACCGCGATCCCACGCCACCTCGATGGCGTGGCGGATGGCGCGCTCGACGCGCGAGGGCGTCGTCTGGAAGGTCTTCGCCACCTGCGGATAGAGCACCTTCGTGATGGCGTTGATGACGTCCATGTCGTTGACGGCGATGATGATCGCCTCGCGCAAATACTGATAGCCCTTGATATGCGCAGGTACGCCGATCTCGTGGATGATGCCGGTGACCAAGGCCTCGATGTCGTTTTTATCGTTGCCGCGCAGCTTTTTCTTCGCCTCTCCCCCGCGGATCTCCTCCAAACGATCGACCAGCGCGTCCATATTGCAGGGCTTGAGCATCAGATACCGCGCGCCGAAGCCGGCAGCCGTTCCCGCCACATACTCCGTGACGAAGCCGGATGTAACGAGGACGGCGGGCTTGTGGTGCTCATTGGCCAAAGCCTTCAAAACACTGATACCGTCACGTTTGGACAGCATCAGATCGAGCACCAAGATCTGCGGCTTCAGCTCCGTGACGCGGCGCAGCGTCTGCTCGCCGTCGTTGGCCGTTCCGACGACGCGGAACTTGTCCGTTCGTTGCAGTGCCGTCGTCAGTTGATTGCAAAATTCCTCCGTGCTGTCCGCAATAAAAACGCTTGTCATATTTTCCATACTTTTACACTCCTGTCCGCAAGTTTTTATACTCCGAGAGATTTTCCCGGAAACGACAGGAATATCCTAGCATAATAGGCAGTATTTTGCAAGTTAAAATCGGAACTTTTTGTCGTCGAAAATCGACGCTTTTTTCGATTTTTGCGCGATTTTCGAATTTTTTCGACTGTTTTCGACAAAATTGTCGAAAAAATAACGCGCACACTTTTCTCCCTTTCCCCGAATTCGGCGCCGCAAAGATACTCTCTTGACGAGGACGCGATCATGTTGTACAATAAACACGAATACAAAGAAAGGGGTACTACCATGAACGAATTTTGGAACCTTGATCCCATCTACAAAGGCTTTGACGATCCCGCATTTGACGCCGATATGCAGCTTCTGCGGCAGAAAGTGACGCAGATCGTCGATTTCACCGCGCGCCTTGCCACGCTCGACCCGAAAGAGGGGCTGACGCAGGGTATCGCTCTGCAGGAGGAATTCTCCGCCCTTGTCGGAAAGCTTGCCAATTACGCTTCCCTGCGGCAGGCCGCCGACACGCGCAACAGCGAGTGCGGCTCGCGTCTGGGTCAGATCATGCAGCTGTACAGCGGCGTTGCCGCGCCCTTCGCCGCATGGCAGGAGTGGGCCGCAAAGCTGGAAAATCTGCAGCAACTCGTCGACGAGGACGACAATTTGCGCGATTACGCCTTCCTGTTCCGAAAGATCGCACAGTCGAGCCGTTATCTGCTGCCCGGCATGGGCGAGCAGATCGCCGCGAAACTGCATCTGTCGGGCGGCGACGCGTGGAGCGATATGCAGCAGTATCTGACGAGCACCGTTCCCGTCGAATACAACGGCGGCATCACCAATCTGTCCGCCATCCGCAATTTGGCCTACGAGGCGGATCCGACCGTGCGTAAGGCGGCCTACGAGGCGGAGCTTGCCTGCTACGATCGCATCAAGGATGCCGTGGCCTATGCGCTCAACTCCATCAAGCTCGAAACGATCTCCGACTGCGAACTGCGCGGCTACGACTCCCCGCTCGATCGCACGCTGAAAAACTCCGACATGAAGCGCGAAACGCTCGAGGCCATGCTCGGCGCGATGGACGAATACCTGCCCAAATTCTGGCAGTATCTGAAGGCCAAGGGCAAAGCCCTCGGTCACGAAAACGGCCTGCCGTGGTACGATCTGTTCGCGCCGATGGGTTCTTCCTCCACGCGCTTTACCGCCGAGGATGCGCGCGAGTATCTCGTCAAACTCTTCGCGGAATTCGACACGGAGCTGTCCGAGATGGTCGCGACCGCCTTCGACAACGCATGGATCGACTTCTACCCGCGTGACGGCAAGTCCGGCGGCGCGTTCTGCTCGGGCGTGGAGTGTCTGGGCGAGAGCCGCATCCTGACGAATTTCGACGGTCTGTTCACCGACGTCGTCACCTTGGCGCACGAACTCGGCCACGCCTTCCACAACCAGTGTATCAAAGATCATCGTCCCCTCAACCGCGATTATTCCATGCCTCTGGCGGAAACCGCCTCGACCTTCAACGAGTGCGTCGTCATGGCCTCCGCCATCGGCAAAGCGGCCGACAAGTCCGAGAAGATCGCGCTCATCGAATCGCAACTTCAGGACGCCACACAGATCATCTGCGACATTTACTCGCGTTTCCGCTTTGAAAAGATGGTCTTCGAAAACCGCCCGCAGATGTTCATGAACGCCGACACGCTCTGCGATTTCATGACCGAGGCGCAAAAGCAGTCCTACGGCGACGGACTCGATCCGAAAACGCTGCATCCTTATATGTGGGTCTGCAAGAGCCACTACTACGGCCCGACCTATTATAACTTCCCCTACGCCTTCGGCGGACTGTTCGCCCGCGGACTGTACGCGCAGTACGAAAAAGAGGGTGCCGCCTTCGTACCGAAGTACAAAAAGCTGCTGCACACCACCTGCGTTGCCACCGCGGAGGATACCGCGAAGGTCGCGGACATCGACCTGACCGATAAGAACTTCTGGCGCGGCGCGCTGCAGACCATCGCCGACCAGATCGACCTGCTTTGCAGCCTGCTGGAGGAAGCATGATGGATCAACGAATTTCCGCGCTGGCCGAGTTTCTCGATCGCTCCGTCAGCAGCTATCACGCCGTCGCGGCACTGCGCGAGCAGCTGCTCGATGCCGGTTATACGCAGCTTTTCGAGAAGGACGCGTGGACGCTCCTCCCCGGCGGCAAGTATTTTCTGACGCGCAACGGCACGGCGCTCATCGCCTTCCGCGTCCCCGCGGCGGCGCCGCATGGCTTCCTGCTCAGCGCCGCGCACGCCGACCGGCCCTGCTTTAAGATCAAAGAAAATCCGGAGCTCAAGGGCGCTTACATCCGTCTGGCCGTGGAGCGCTACGGCGGGATGCTGATGTCGACATGGCTCGACCGTCCCCTCTCCGTCGCCGGTCGCGTGCTGGTGCAGACCGAGCAGGGCGTTGCGCAAAAGCTCGTCAACATCGACCGCGATCTGCTCGTCATCCCGAATGTCGCCATCCACATGAACCGTCAGGCCAACGACGGCTACAAGTGGAACCCCGCAAGCGATCTGCTGCCTCTGTTCGGCAACAAGGACGACGCGGGAAAATTCGCCGCGCTTCTCGAAGAGACAGCCGGCGGCAAGGTGCTCGGCTACGATCTGAATCTCTATGTGCGTCAGAAAGCAAGCGTCTGGGGCTGCACGGAGGAATTCCTCTCCGCCGCCGCGCTCGATGATCTTGCCTGCGCATGGTGCTGCACACAGGGCTTCCTGAACGCGGGCGAAAGCGAAAATATGCCCGTGCTGTGCATTTTCGACAACGAAGAGGTCGGCTCGTCCTCGCTGCAGGGTGCAGACTCCGATCTGCTCGAAACGGTGCTCGCGCGCATCTGCGGCGCGATGCATTGGGATCTGCCGCGTCTGCTCGCGCAGAGCTTCATGCTCTCGGCGGACAATGCGCACGCCATCCACCCCAATCATCCCGAGTACGCCGACGCGAACAACGCGCCCGTGCTCAACGGCGGCTTGGTGCTCAAATTCAACGCCAACCAACGCTACACGACCGACGGTGTCACCGCGGCGCTGCTGCGCAGCATCTGCGCCAATGTCAATGTTCCCGTGCAGACCTATTGCAACCGCGCCGACCTTGCCGGCGGTTCCACGCTCGGAAACATTTCGCTGACGCACGTTTCCGTGCCCAGCGCCGACATCGGCTTGCCGCAGCTGGCCATGCACTCGAGCTACGAGACCGCGGGCACGCGCGATGTGCTCTACATGGAAGACGCCCTCGCCGCCTTCTATTCGACCACCCTCACCGCCACCGAGGACGGATACCGCCTAGCATAAACACTTCGCAAAAAGCGCCCCGACGATCTTTCATCGAAGATCCGTCGGGGCGTTTTGCGTCTTATCTTTCGTGGCAGGTAAAGCTGATGATCTGGCGCGTTTGGGCTTCCTGCCGCAGCAGTTGCATTGCGGCGGCGTGCCGCTCGTCGTCGAAGCGCAGCAGCGCATCGTCCAAGATCAAAGGGCAGTCGGGTATCAATGCGCGGCTGACGGCGATGCGCAGAGCAAAATACATCTGGTCGATCGTGCCCTCGCTGCGCCAAAGCGCGCCGTGCAGCACGCTTTCGTCGCGCGCGCCCGCTTGCAGCGCAAGCTCCTGCGTGATGCTCAGGCGGTCATAGCGTCCGTCGGTCAGTGTGCGGAAAACTTCCTGTGCCGACTTGGTGATCTGCGGCGCGAAGCGGCGCTGCAGCGCGTCGCTTGCCTGTCGGAGCTTGTCGAGCGCGGTTTCCAAGGCGGCGTAATAGGCGCCGAGCCGCTCGATGCGGCCGAGCACGCCGTCGAGCTGCTGCCGCAGCGCACGCGCATCTCCCAGCGCCTCCACGCGGCCGCACAAATTGCCCTGCAGGTCGCGCAGACGCCGAATTTCGGCCTCGGTTTCGGAAAGCAGCCGCTCGGTCTGCTCCGCGGAGTCGGTCAGGGGATCGTCCGTGGGCGGCTTGGGGGCATCTTTTTGCAGCGCGGAAAGCTCGCGTGCGTGCTCGCACGCCGTTTCATAGCTTCGGCGCGCGTCCGCAAGCGCCTGCCACTGCTGCGCCGCGCTCTCCCATTGCTGCAGGCACGCGGCGATCGGCTTTCCCTGCGTCAGTTCTGCGACGGATGCGTTGATCGTCTCTCTTTTTTTCCGCAAGGCATCGGCTTCGGCGCAATAGCGCTCCCACGCGAGCAGGCTTTCTTCGTAGGCAGCCGCTGCTTCCTTCGCTTGCTGTGTCCAATTTTCCGGCGGAACGGGGGCATACTTTTGCGTCAGATACACGATCTTCGATTTCATTTCACGCATGGTCTTCCAAGCCATCACGGCCATGATCGCAAATGCTACTCCGGTGGCCATGAGCACAAGGGAGGAAAACAAAATGTGCGCGACGAGCCCGACCGTAGCGAGGATCAGCAGCAGCGCGGCGAATATGCCGGCGAACATCGTCCGTTTTTTGCATTTTTCGCGCTGTGCTTCCCATTGCTGTAAGCGAGCGAGATCGGACGCGGCATCTTGCGGCGACGCTTGCGTTGCCGCAAGCGGCTGCGCGGGCTTTTGCAGCATCCCCTGCTGCATATCGAGCTGCATCGACTGCCGATGCAGCTGCTGCAGCCGCTCGGCAGAGTCGGCGCACGCACGCGCATCGGGAAGCGCGGCACAGTCTTTTTCGAGTTTTTCGATTTTTTCGCGCAACGCGTCGCAGCGGCTTTGCGCCTGCACGATGCTGCGCTCGGTGCGCATGGCCTGTTCATATTCGAGCGCGATCTTGTGATTTTGCAGCCGCTCGTGCTGCGTTTGCATCTCGAGCAAGCGCATTTCGCATTGCACGAACTGCGCGCGAAGGTCTTCCAGTCGCTCGATCTTTTCCTCCAGCGCGGCAGCTTCCTTTTCCGCGTTCGGCAGCAGACCTGTGCTGCGATTGGCGCGGATCTTGTTTTTCATATCCTTCAGGCGCTGCGCCAAAATATCCGCATCGTCGCTTTCGTCGCCCGTGGTCACGAGGGCATTAAGTCTGCGGCGCAGCTGCTCGTCGTCCGTGACGGGCAGGTCGCTCGAGCGCAAAAGCGCGCTGCGCAGGAACACACTGCGCTCCACGCCGAGCAGCATTTGCCCGCAGTTTTCCGCCGTCAGCTCTTCGACGGCGACGCCGCTGTGCGTTTCGTACGCGGAAAAGTTGCCCAGCGGGATGCGCCCCGATGTGCGGCGCTCGACGGTGATATCCCGATCGTTCCAGCGCAGCTCGATGCGTCCGGACATCGGGCTACCCGACCACGGCGCGTATTTTTCCTTGTCCGCGAGTGCGGTCTTGGTGCTTTTTACGCGCGTTTCGACGCCGTAGAGCATATCCGTGAGGAAGGCACACCATGTGCTCTTGCCCCATTCGTTCGGCGCGTGGATGACGTTCAGCCCCGCGTCCAAACGCAGCGTTTCGTTCTCGAGTTTGCCGAAGGTGGCGGTCATGGAATAAATTTTCACGGCAAACGCACCTCGCTTCCGTCGAGGATCTTTCGCGAGATCTTCGCCGCGAGCAGCGCGCTCTCGTCGCCCTGCGTGAAGCTCTCTTGCAGCAGACCGAAAAAGACGCCTTCGAGGCTGTCTTCCCCGACGCTGCCCCAAATGTCAACCGGAGGTTGCGTTTCGTCGATCAACCGCAGGTTGACAAAATTCGGAAATTGCGCCTTCAGCGCCTGTAGATCGGGCTTTTCGCATTCGCCCGTCAGCGTGATGCGGTAAAAATCGCGGTCACCGACCGCGCCCAAGCAGGCCGATAGCGCATCGTGCGCCGTCGTGTGCACCTCGACGCTGCGCTCGTAAAAGCGCGGCGTATCCAGCGGCCGAAACGAAGCGTGCGCATCCTCTCCGAGCGTCACGAGCAGAACGCCCTTTTCCTCCGTTTCGTCGAATCCGCGCCCCATCGGGCAGCCCGGCCACGCGCAAAGCGTCTTCCCCGCGCGAAGTTGGCCTGCCTTGTGGATATGGCCGAGCGCGAGATAGTCGAGTCCGCTCGCGCGAAGCTGCGCGAGCGTGACGGGATTGTAGGGACTGTTCGCGCGCGTCGGATCGCCGTGCAGCAGGGCGATGTGGTAACGCTCCTGCCCTTGTGTGCGAAAACCGTCGAGCAGCGGCGGGCAATCCATCGCGGCAAAGCCCGCGCCGTAAACGCGGCAATCGAGCTGCGGCAGCGCGACGCTTTCGATGTACGGCGTTCGGAAAATATGCACCTTGCTCGGCCAGCTTTCCTTTGTCCAAGGGCTGTCCGTGCCGCAAAAATCGTGGTTCCCGGGTGCAATAAAGCTCGGGATATCGACCTGCTCCAGCGCATTTTTCAGCGCCGTAACGCTCTCGCGCGTATAAGCGCCGTCAAAAACGTCGCCCGCGAGGAACAAAACATCGCATTTTTCCGCCGTGCAGAGCTGCGCGAGCTTTTTCGGGATCGCGCGAAGCTCGGCGCGAAGATATTCTTCCTGCGCTTCGTCCGCGCCGCCGAAGGGACTGTCCAGATGCAGGTCGGCGGCGTGCAAAATCTTAATCATACAGATCCGCCCTTTCCGCCTTCAGGCATTTTCCGCTTGCGGCGTCGACGGTGAAGAGTACCGCTTCGAGTTTCGTTTCCCCGTCCGCCCAGCGATAGCGGCTCGTCAGATCGCCGCGGAATTTCGCGATCGACAGTTCCGGGCGAATGCCGATCACGGAGTTTTTCGGCCCCGTCATGCCCAGATCTGTCACATAGCCGCTCCCCTGCGGCAAGATCTGCACGTCCGCCGTCGGAACGTGCGTGTGCGTGCCCCAGACGGCGCTGACGCGCCCGTCGAGCATATAGCCCATGGCGAGCTTTTCGGAAGTCGCCTCGGCGTGCAGCTCCACGAGAATGATCTTCGCGTCGAGCTGCGGCAAGATCTTATCGATGAGCAAAAAAGGATTGTCGGGCAGATAATCCATGTTGCATCGGCCGATCAGGTCGACGACGGCCACCTTGCCCGCGCAGCTTTCGTATACGCCCCAGCCGCGCCCGGGCAACTGCGCGGGATAGTTCGCGGGGCGCAGGATGCGCGTATTTTCGTCCAGATAGTCGCATAACTCGCGCTTTCCGAAGGTGTGGTTTCCCATGGTGATGACATCCGCACCCGCGTCAAAAATACGCTCCGCCTGCTGCGGCGTCATGCCGACGACAGCGGCATTTTCTCCGTTGACGATCATAAAATCCGCGCCCGTGCGACGTTTCAGATAGCGCAGTGAGCGCTCGATGCGCTCCACGCCGGGCTCTCCGACCACATCGCCCACACAAAGCACCTTCAGTTCCATCCGATCCCCTCCGCGTTTTTTCTTTAGTATACTCCACTTTCGTCCGCGATGCAAGGAAAAAATGCGGCAATTCCCTCCCTTCCGTCCGCCCTTTGCCCCGTTCGACGCATATTTCCCACGGCGATGCGCGGTAGGGCGGGGACACGTCCCCGCCGCCCCGTTCGATGATTGCACAGTCGGACAATGGCAAAAAATAAAAATATGTCATCGAAGAGCGAGCGATAGCGAGTCGAAGGATCCGTTCTTTTTCGCGCCTACGGCGTGAAATCACCCCCACGGCGATGCACGGTAGGGACCGGCGTCCTCGACGGTCCGCTCGCCCACCCCACGGCGATGCGCGGTAGGGTGGGGATATATCCCCGCCGCCCCGTACGATAATTGCGCCGTCGGACAATGGCAAAAAGTGAAAATATGTCATCCTGAGCGAGCGATAGCGAGTCAAAGGATCCGTTTTTTTCGCGCCTACGGCGCGGCGGGCGGCCGATAGCCGCCCGCTCGGAAGAGGCATGGCCTCTTCCCTACAGTAGCGGCACAAACATCGGGACATGGTGCGTGCATTCGGCCACTCAAGCGTCGGAATGGGGCGGCGGGGACGTGTCCCCGCCCTACTGTGGCATTGGCGTTTTTGCGGGCGGACAGAGGCGTCCGCCCGTACACGGTAGAACGTGGACCGTCGAGGACGCCGGTCCCTACGATGGGTGATCGATGATCCGGCGCGTATCATGCGGGGCGTCGAAGGCGTGTATAGTGTAGTAACATAGTCCACAAGGGTGTAAAGACATAGTCCACAG
>CAYOZT010000045.1:0-12956 GCA_964408545.1 uncultured Oscillospiraceae bacterium
ATTCATAAAAGAAGGCTGCTGCAAAACCTGCATTTTGCAACAGCCCCATTTTTTGCCTTTTTTCAAGTTTAGTTTTGTTGTTTGGAGCGGATTTGCCGCTCTTTTTTGTTACTTCTTGTTGCGCTTGTTATGCCGTGGTGGGCAGGTATTTCACCGCGACGCCTCGGCGGCTCTCAAGCGTGACCTTGCGTTTGCGGTACCAATCGGGGATCTGCAGGCAGCCGACAAAGCGATAGTGGATGACCACACGCTGAGTGCGATCCTTGCCCGTGCCCTCGATCTGGTAAGTCAATTCCATTATTCGTTCTCCCAACCTGCGATGTGCTGATCTTGATACAGTTCGTTTTTTGTAATTTCCGCGTTATCTCCGGTAAATGCCTTCGCCGCATATTCGTCCCCCTGCAACTGCCACAGGAACCACGCCGTCACATAGCCGTTGGCAGAGTAGAGCATTTCGCCGTGGGGCGTATCTTTTCTGCGGAGCATGACCTTATCGGAAGAAATATCATCATAAATTTCTTCCAGTTGCTCCCCGGTCACCACCCAATCATCACCGCCGCCTGCACCGGAAAGCAGCATGGTGGGGATTTGAATTTGGATAGCATCGTAATCCCATTGCAGATTGGCAGCCAGCTCCTTGTTTGTGGGAGAAATGGCAACCGCCGCTTTGAAAATATTGCTGTGCTGTTGTGCGGTGATGGCGTTGATAACACCAACGCCGCCCTGAGAGTGACCCACAATGCCCACATTTTCAAAGTCGATTTTCTGATAGAAAAGATTATCCTTTTCATTGACGATTTTGTTTTCGTTCAGCAGTTCCAGATGACGAATGCACATTTCGGCGGCAAAGCCGTTCCAGTCATATTCCTCCTCTGTGCCGATGACCAGAAAGCCCCACGAGGCAAAATGCTCGGCTACGGCGGTGTATTTGGACATGGGCACGCCGGTTCCGTTGCTCAGGACGATGACGGGATATGTACGGTCACTGCTATCTAAGTCGCTCGGATAGTAGATCAGGTACTTGCCAAAGCCCTGCAAGGCGGCTTCTTCGTAGCTTTTGACTTCGTATTTTCCGTTTGCCATGTACTTTGCTTCGATATCGCCGCCGGTTTCCGCGGTTTTCTGATAGTCTTTCGGTGCCGAGGGCAAACTGCCAAGGCATTTTACAAGCAAAAACACGCCAATGGCCAATATCAGAATAATAATTCCTGTAATTTTCAAAACTTTTTTCATCGAATCCCTTTCCAATCTTGACAAATCATCCGTATTTTACTATAATGCATTCGTTGCAGCATTTGTATCAGCAGCAATATTGTACGCAAAAAGTATCGCTCAGTCAAGAGGTGGAACGAAAATGAGACAAACAGGCGAAACTGTATCACCGAAAAGCAACGAGGGGCGAAATCGTTATGTCATCGAACATATTACCGCCGCCCTCATCGACCTGATGGAGAAATACCCATTTGAAGAAATATCCGTCAGCCAGATCTGTCAGGAGGCACAGGTGGGCAGAGCGTCCTTTTACCGCAATTACGAAAGCAAGAAGGATATTTTGGAAAAGCACATGGACACGCTCATCCATGAATGGGGAAAAGAATTTGAAGAGCGTGGCGAACCGTCCTATTTTTCCGAAAGTCTGCTGAAGCATTATTACAAATACAAGGATTTTTACCTCTTGCTTTACCGCCACGGACTTTCAGACATGATCTATGAAACGATCCGCTCGGCGTTAAAAATTACGGAAGCACCGTCCAACTTGGAACGGTACGGAAAATCCATGTTCGCAGGAATGTTGTTCGGTTGGATCGACGAATGGATGCGGCAGGGTATGCCGGAAAAACCGGAGGAGATCATTCTGCTGACATCGCAAGTAAATACCAATGAAAAAAAGTAAAATAGGTGGAGTGCATAGCCAATGTACCCCGCCTTTGTCTTCTATACAAATCATCTCATGTAATTTAGAAAAAGCGATGCTAAGTTCTAAAACTCAGCATCGCTCATTTTACGCGGTTTTTTGGTTTTTCAGTCTTCCACGCGGCGGATGTTCGCGCCCAGTGCGCTGAGCTTTTCCACCAGATTTTCGTAGCCGCGCTCGATGTAGTGGATGTTTTCTACGCGCGTCGTACCGTCGGCGACCAGTCCTGCGATCACGAGCGCCGCGCCCGCACGCAGGTCGCGCGCGATGACGGTGTTGCCCTTGAGCTTTTCTCGGCCGGTGATGGTCGCGGTCTTGCCGTTGATCTCGATTTTCGCGCCCATAGTCTCCAGCTCCGTGCAATAGCCGAAGAAGCGCGTTTCGTACACGCTCTCGGTCAGGCGGCTGACACCGTCCGACAGCGTCATGCATACACAGATCTGCGCCTGCATATCCGTCGGGAAGCCGGGATACGGACGCGTTTTGACCGTGGTGGCGTACAAGCGCTGGGAGTTGCGGATGCGGATGGCGTCGTCAAACTCCTCGATCTCCGCGCCCATTTCCTCGAGCTTGATGGTGATGCACTCCATGTGCTTCGGAATGACGTTTTTCACCAGCACATCGCCGCCCGTCAACACGGCCGCAGCCATATAGGTGCCCGCCTCGATTTGATCGGGAATGATGGCGTAGCTGCCGCCCTGCAGATGCTCGACACCGCGGATCTTCACGGTATCCGTACCGGCGCCGGAAACATTGGCGCCCATGGTGTTAAGGTAGTTGGCAAGGTCGACGATATGCGGCTCTTTCGCTGCATTTTCGATGACGGTCAGTCCCGGGAGCAGCACCGCCGCCATCATGATGTTCGCCGTCGCGCCGACGGAGGCCATGTCCAAACTGACGCGGCCGCCTTGTAAGCCGTCCTTGCCCGGCTCCATCTGCACGTATTTTTCGGTCTGCTCGACCTGCGCGCCCAGTGCGCGGAAGCCCTTGATGTGCTGATCGATCGGGCGCGTGGCAAAATTGCAGCCGCCCGGCAGCACGACATGGCAATGCCCGCGCCGTCCCAACAGCGCGCCCATCAGATAATAGCTCGCGCGCAACTTTTTGACCAACTCCGGCTCCGGCTCGACCTCGTCGATGACGCTGCTGTCGATCTGCACAACGCCGTGCTCGGGGTAGCTGATCTTTGCGCCCATTTTCTCCAAAATGGCCAAAAGGATGCGCACGTCGGAAATATCGGGAACGTTTTCGATGCGGGATACGCCGCGCACCAGCAGCGATGCCGGAATGATCGCGACGGCGGCGTTTTTCGCGCCGCTGATGGTCACTTCGCCCCGCAGGGGCGTGCCACCGACGATTTCATATCTTGCCAAGGACAGATCACTCCCTGTTCACAAACTTTTCAGGATTATTTCACAATTACACTATATCACACTTGCGGCGTTATGTAAAGCATTATTTCCAAAAATCGTGCGACTTTATACGCGGCGCAAACCCTTCGGGTAGTGGTTTTTCAGCGTGACGCCGTCGCTCTTGCCCCAGCCGATGCCGTAGCCGTCCACGCGCACGAGACACCGACCCTTTTGCGTACACGGCAGCGTTTCCCCGCGCAAATAGGCGCGGATCTGCTCGCCCTGCGCGCTCAGCTCGACCGTCCGCGCAGCGTCCTTCAGCCACAGCGCGAGCGCGTGGGCAGGCTCGAGGCGGTCTTTCTTCACTTCGCCGAGCTCGAGCCCCGCGCGCAGCACTTTCAGCCCGCGCAGCGACGGTGTCTGCGGTGCACACCAATAGAGGCTGCTTCCGAAGAAAAGCGCCTTTCCCTCGGGCAGCGAAATCGCCATATCCTTCGCAAAATCGAGCCACTGCGGCGGCAGCGTTTCGCCGTCCGAACACGCGATTTGGGGACTCTCCTGCCCTGCCTTGCGCAGCACGGCCAGAAAATGTCCCTCGCCCGGCAGCTTATGCGGCCAAAGCCGAAATGCGCCCGTCCCCGCGGGCGTGAACCACGGCGCATCGACTTCTTCGGGCGAGAATTCGGGATGATCGTGCAAAAAAGCCTCGACAGTCTGCTCGTTTTCCTCGGGCGAAAATGTGCAGGTCGAGTATACCAGCCGTCCGCCCGGACGCAGCAAGGACGCCGCTTCGTGCAAGATCAGGCGTTGACGGCGCGCGCACATCTGCACGGTCTCGACGCTCCAATCCGTGACCGCCGCCTCTTCCTTGCGAAACATTCCCTCCCCCGAGCAGGGCGCATCGACCAGCACGCGGTCAAAAAAGGACGGCAGTTTTTTTGCCAGTGTTTCGGGGCTCTCGTTCGTCACGACGGCGTTGGCGATGCCGAGCCGCTCTATGTTGCGCGAAAGGATCTTCGCTCTGGACGGGTGGATCTCGTTGCAAACAAGCAGCCCCTCGCCGCGCATATGTGCGGCGATCTGCGTCGATTTGCCGCCCGGCGCGGCACAAAGGTCGCATACGCGCTCGCCCGGCTGCGGCGCAAGCATCGTCACGGGCGCCATCGCGCTGGCCTCCTGCAAGTAGTATACGCCGGCCTCGTGATAAGGGTGCAGACCCGGGCGCGCAGTCGGCTCGTAGTAAAAGCCCTCCTCTTCCCACGCGACCCGTTCGCCCACGAACGGCAGCTGCGCGCGTTCGCCCTTGAGCGGATTGAAGCGCAGTGCGACCGCGCGCGGTCGCTCCAAGCTTTTCAGAAAATCCTCGTATTCCTCGCCGAGCTGGGCGTGTATTCTGTTCAAAAAAGCTTCGGGCAGCATAGTTTCCTCCCACCGATGTTTTTGTTCAGTATAACAGAAAATCACACACAAGTCCAGTGTTTATGAAAAAAGCCGCGGGAACCTACCCCACGGCTTTGCCGAAAAACATATGGATGTTCACGCCTCGTATCCGAGCAGAAGTCCGCCCTGTTCGGCGTAGTAACCGCAAAGCGCGCCGCATTCGCAGATATCGACATCCGCGTCGGCATAAAGTCCGCGGATCATCGCAGACAGTGCCAAGGCCGCCTTGACATTTCCGCAGTGCGCGATGCGCGCCTTTCCGCCCTCGTAGCCTCGCTCGATCATACATTTGAGCATGGTCGAAAGCGCCTTTTGCTCGCCGCGGCATTTGTGTTCCTGATGCAGTGTCCCCTTCTCGCTTGCCGAGCCGACGATGCGGATTCCCAAAAGTCCCGCCGCTTTCGCGACGATCGGGGAAACGCGGCCGTTGTTGGCAAGGTTTTCCATCCGCTCGAGCATGAACAGCAAGTGTGTCCCCTTCATGTAGGCACGGATTCGTTTTTCGATCTTCTCAAAAGGCAGCTGCTGCTTGCTCAAATGCTGCAGCTGCTCGACGATCAGCGCCATTTCCGGACCCGTCGAAAGCGAGTCGATGCAGCAAACGCGCCGGTCGGGATGTTCCTCCGTATAAATGTGCGCGGCCTGCTGTGCGGCATTGTGCGCACCGGAAAGGGCGCTCGTGATGGACACGGTAAAAATATACTGTGCATCGCCGAAGGCCGTCAGCCAGTCGCCGACGCTGGGACAGGATGTACTTGAGCGGCCGCCGTACGATCGCATATATTCGAGCATCTGCGGCAGGTCGAGCCGCGCATCGTCACGAAATTCGCGCCCGTCGGTCACGATCTTCAGCGGAACGGTCGTGACGGTATTGTCCTGCAGGCGCTGCAGGTTCGCCGACGAGTCGGCAATGATCTTTATCTCCATAACGATGCCTCGTTTTCTGTGCATATTTATCGGTTTTTCAAAAACCGATAACATTGTACCAGTATTCCGCTTGAAAGTCAAGTGAAACTTATATGAAGTTTTTCGATTGACATTTGTGCGTTTTTTTGCTATACTTAGGCACGGTGATGAAAATGAAGCTCGAAACCAAGCAGCAGATCTCTCTTTCCGTGCAGGATTTCCGTCTGCCGCGCTATCAGCAGATCCCGAATGTGGGATTGTATTTGGAGCAGGTGAGCAAATATATCTGCGAATTTCTTTCTCCGCTGGGCGAAAACGCCCTGACTGTGTCCATGATCAGCAATTACGTGAAAAAGGGTCTGATCTCCAATCCCGTGAAAAAGCAATACAGCCGCGACCAGATCGCGTATCTTCTGTTCATCGCACTGGCAAAAAATGTGCTTTCGCTCGACGCGCTGGCGCGTTTTGTCCGCCTGCAAAAGCAGACTTATTCGCTCGAAAAGGCGTATGATTATTTTTGCGATGAATTCGAGAATTTGCTCTTTTTCAGCTTTGAGCTGAAGGACACTATCGACTCCACCGACGATATCCTTTCCGACGAAAAGCGACTTTTGTACACCTGCATCGTCGCCGTCGTGCAAAAGGTCTACTTGGAAAAATGCCTGCAGGCCATCGCCGAAGAGTCGCAGGAAACATAACGTGTATGCCCATACCGTCGCCGAAACGACGGGATATCAAGTTCTCGGGAGGGTCGGATATGAAGAAAAAAGTCATCTTTTTGCTCGTCTGTTTCGCATTGCTGTTGGCCGTGCTTCTGATACCGTGGCCGAAGCATTACAGCCAAACATTCACCGCCGTCAAGCTGGACGAACACGGGGTCGAACTCGGAACCGCCGAGCTTACGATCCGTGGCCGTGAGAGCATTTCACTCCTGTTTGGCACAGAACTTCGCACGGTCGTCGTTTCCTGCCCGGACAGTTTCTCCTCGCCGCAGAAGCTGAAAGCCTCCGATTTCCAATATGACCGCCTCTGCGAGATCTACTCGACGACCATCGGCGTGGTTGATTATCGCAGTAACGGCGACCTGTTCGACGCAGCGGAAAACGGCGGCTTTTCTGTCGAGTCTTATTCTCTTTCCGTCGGATTCAGCGCGAAGCGGGACCGCTGGTACATTGCCTATCGCGAAGACGAAGGTCCGTCGGTCTATTACCTTGCCTCCGCCGTCGGTGATGACAGCGATCGGCTGATATCTTTTTTCGGTCTGAAATTCAAGTAAAGATGTACGTATCGTCCACGGCTGCGGCCGCGGACGATATTTTTTGCCCTTTTGTCGCTATTTTCCGCAAGACGGTGATTGACTTTTTTCGAGAATTGTGGGATAATGAGTTAGTTAATTCAAAGACAAACCGTCGAAAGAGAGGTTTTTATTATGATGCAATCGAGAACACATACCTGCGGTGAGCTGCGTCTTTGCGACGCGGGCAAGGAAGTCACCATCGTCGGCTGGCTCGAAAACGTGCGCGAGGTCGGCGCAAATTTTGCCTTCTGCGTCCTGCGCGACTACTACGGCACGACGCAGGTGGTCATCGAAAACGAAGAAATGATGCGCCTGATCAAGCCCATCAACAAAGAGTCCACCATTTCCGTCAGCGGTGTCGTGCGCGAGCGCGAGAGCAAAAATCCCAAGCTTCCCACGGGCGAGATCGAAGTCGTCCCGAGCAGTATCAAGCTGCTCGGCAAATGCCGCCACAACCAGCTGCCCTTCGAGATCAACAAGAGCCGCGAGGCGGACGAGAACACGCGCCTGAAATACCGCTACCTCGATCTGCGCAATCCCGCGGTCAAATCCAATATCATCCTGCGCTGTCAGACCGTCGCCGAGATCCGCCGCCTGATGACGGAAAAGGGCTTCCTCGAGATCACGACGCCCATTCTGACCGCCTCCTCCCCCGAGGGCGCGCGCGACTACCTCGTGCCCGCGCGCAACCACCCCGGCAAGTTCTATGCTCTGCCGCAGGCGCCGCAGCAGTTCAAGCAGCTGCTGATGACCTCGGGCTTTGACCGTTATTTCCAGATCGCGCCCTGCTTCCGCGACGAGGACGCGCGTGCCGACCGTACCCCGGGCGAATTCTACCAGCTCGATATGGAGATGGCCTTCGCCACGCAGGAAGACGTGCTGACCACGCTGGAGGAAGTGATGGTGCCGCTGTTCACCAAGCTCGGCAAATACGACCGCGTCTCCCCTGCCCCCTTCCGCCGCATTTCCTTCAACGAGGCCATGGAGCGCTACGGCTCCGACAAGCCCGATCTTCGTATCGACTTGGAAGTGCAGGACATTTCCGATGTCGTGCAGGGCTGCGGCTTCGCGCCTTTCGAGGGCGCGACGGTCAAGGCCGTCGTCGTGCATGATTTCACGCAGGCACGCAAGTGGATCGACAAGCTGCTCGTCGACGTCGAAGTCCAGACGGGCAACAAGGCCTGCTGGGTGAAAGTCGACGAAAACGGCGAGCTGACCGGCGGCATTTCCAAATTCCTCGGCGAATGCAAGGATGCCTTTGTCGAAAAACTCGGCCTGAAGAGCGGCAGCTTCGTGTGCATGGCCGCAGGCAAAAAGGCCGCCGCGCAAAAGACCGCGGGCGTCATCCGCACCATGCTCGGCAAACGCGTGCCCGGCCACTTTGACGAGGAACAGTACGCCTTCTGCTGGATCGTTGACTTCCCGATGTACGAAGTCGGCGAGGAGTCCGGCGAGCTGGAGTTCTGCCACAATCCCTTCTCCATGCCGCAGGGCGGTCTGGAAGCGCTGGAAAAGGCCGAAGGCGATATGGATGCGCTTTTGAAGATCAATGCCGATCAGTACGACATGGTCTGCAACGGCTACGAGACCGCTTCCGGCGCCGTGCGTAACCACGATCCCGAGATCATGGTCAAAGCCTTCCAAATGGTCGGTCTGGGCGAGGACGACGTCAAGGCCAAATTCCCCGCCATGTACAATGCCTTCACCTACGGTGCGCCCCCGCACGCGGGTGCCGCGCCAGGCATTGACCGCATCGTTATGATCCTCAGCGGCGAGGAGTCCATCCGCGAGATCATCACCTTCCCCATGAACAAGAATGCGCAGGATCTGATGATGGACGCGCCCACCACCGTCTCGCAAAAGCAGCTCGACGATGTGCACATCCTCATCAACGAGAGCCACCTGCAATAACAGATTCGAAAAGGAACCGCGCTGCGGTTCCTTTTTTTGACACAAGCGCGCGTTTTCGTCGTCTTATGGAGTAGAAAGGCCTTTTCAATTTCACGAAAGTAGGAAAAAACAGTGGAAGACAGTCAAATCATCGCCCTGTTCGAGCAGCGCAACGAAGATGCCATCCGCGCCGCAAAAGAAAAATACGGTTCGTATTGCATCGCCATCGCATTGCATATTTTGGGCGATGCGCAAGACGCCGAAGAAGTACTTTCCGACGGCCTGCTTCGCGCTTGGGAGAGCATCCCGCCGCAAAAGCCCGCGCATCTGAAGCTGTATCTTGCCCGCATCGTCCGTAATCTCGCCTACGACCGTTACCGCAGTGACAATCGGCAAAAACGCGGCGGCAACGAAACGGCTCTGGTTTTGGATGAATTGAGCGAATGCTTGGCATCTCCCGATCAGGCCGAGGATGCTTATGTCCGCAAGGAATTGCTGCGCGCGATCACGCGCTTTTTAGACGCCTTGTCCGAGCGCGACAAAGCCGTCTTCCTGCGGCGCTACTTTTACGTCGAGCCGATCGAGCAGATCGCGCAGCGCTACGGTCTGTCCGCGGCGGGCGTGCGCACCGTTCTTTCCAGAACACGCAAAAAACTCAAACTTTACTTACTTCAGGAGGGATTTTCTGTATGAACGAACACGATCTTTTCAACGCCATCGGTGCCATGGACGATCGGCAGCTTGCCGCGTGCGAAACGCCCGCTTCCCGTCGCCGCTTGCGTCCGCTTGGCAAAATCCTCTTGGTCGCCGCCGTGATCGCGGCACTGTCCGTCAGTGCTTTGGCCGCGCCCGCCATTTACAACGCGATCACGCGCGTCGAACTGCACAAAAACGACCACCTTCTCGACACGCCCGATGATACGCTCACTGCGGATCAGCTCGGCGGTTACGAATTATTCCTGCAGGTCGATGCAAAGAAAGACGCGCCCGCCGTCTTGGAGCAGGCTTACATCCCCGGCGCGATTTTGGGCGAAGGAGCGGCCTACTGCTTCCGTTACGACGATATGTTCCTGTATTGGCGCGGCGAATACCGCTTTGAGCAGTATGTGCTCCCGCAAAACAGCGAAACATCCTTCCGCGCTCCGATCCGCAGCATCCAAGGTGCCGCCGTCCGCTCGGAAACGAAAGACTACCTTGGCCTTTCCGTCTTGGAAGTGGTTTTTGAAGAAAAATTTGACGGTGAAACCGCTCTCACGCGCCAACTGTATTGGTCGGACGGAAATTATCTGTACTATTTGCTGCTGCCCTCGGACGCCGACGCCGCGCAGATCCTTTCCACCATGACCGCCTTCACGGATATCGAATCCTATCGCAACGAACCTGTCAACAAGCCCGATAGTCCTTTCCTCGCGCCCTGAGTCGGCAAAACGGCCGCAGATGCAAACCATCTGCGGCTGTTTTTTTGTTTATTCTTCGGGCGATCGTACATCCTTCGGCAGCTTACGCAGGAAGCTTGCCGTCACGGGGAAAGAAACGGTCGCCGAGCAGAAGTACGCCACGGGCTGCGCAAATTCGATGCCGCGGATGCCGAAAAAGTGCGCGAACGTAACGCACAAGGGGATGAAGATCAATCCGCTCTGCAGGCAGGCCAAGATCAGCGCCGTCGAGCTCTTGCCGATGCTTTGGAAAAGCATATTGCCCACCACCGACACGGGCAGGAAAATCAAAAATACACACATGATGCGCAGCGCCTCGCTGCCGATACGCACGACCTGCTCGTCCTTGCGGAACAGGGAGATCACCTGCGGCGCAAAGGCGAAGCAGCACGCCGAGAGCAGCCCGATGAATGCCACGCCCACCGCAAGCGTCATGTACGCGCCTTTTTGGACGCGCGAATACTTTTTCGCGCCGTAGTTAAACGCCGCGACCGGCTGGAAGCCCTGCCCGATGCCGACGCCCACGCTGAAGATCAGGTTCGCAGTCCGGCTCACATAGCCCATGGCGGCGATCGCGGCGTCCTCAAAGGGCTTGGCCGCTACGTTCAGCACCATGGTGGAGATGCTGTTGAGCCCCTGCCGTGCAAGGCTCGGCAGGCCGTTGCGGACCACATCCCACAGCACGTGGATATCGCGCGACAAAAAGCGCGGGGAAATGACGCTCTGCGTCTTTTTTCTCAAAAACATGGAAAACAGAATGCCGAAGGAAATGTACTGCGACAGCGCCGTCGCCAGTCCCGCGCCCGTGATGCCCATATCAAAGGTGAAAATAAACAGCGGATCGAGCGCCATGTTCAAAATACCGCCCGTGGACAGGCCGATCATGGCCAGTGTCGCCTTTCCTTCGTAGCGCAGGATGTTGTTAAGGACACAGCTGGTCGTCATCGCGGGCGCGGCGATCAATATCCACAGCGCATAATCCTTCGCGTAGGGCAAAATGGTGTCGGTGCTTCCGAGGAGCAGCATGAGCGGCTCCAAAAAGATCAGCCCTGCCAACATCACGACAAAGCCGCAGATCAACGCGCCGAAAAATCCCGTGGATGCGTAACGGCTGGCTTTTTCCGTGTGCTTGCTGCCGAGCATACGGCTGATGTTGCTGCCCGCGCCGTGGCCGAACATAAATCCGAAGGCCTGCAAGATCGCCATCACGCCGAACACGACGCTCGTCGCGCCGCCGGCGCTGAGCGAGATCTTGCTGACGAAATAGGAGTCGGCCATATTGTACACATTCGTGATGAGCATACTGATGGTCGTCGGGATGCCCAGTGTCAAAATCAGTTTCGTGACCGGCGTCTGCGTCATTTTCACATATTGTCGCTCGGCACTTTCCTTCTGCGTTTGCATAGCTGTTTTTGCCCTCTTTCTCTCTTTTCTTTCATTATAGCATGGTCACGAGGCAATTGCAATGCCGCTTTTGCGGCCAAATCCCACAAAAAAACGCTCCCCGCGGATACGGGGAGCGAAATTTCTATGATCGCAGGTTATCAAACCAGCTCGATGACTGCCATCTCAGCAGAGTCGCCGCGGCGCGCGCCGATGCGAGTCACGCGGGTGTAACCACCGTTGCGCTCGGCATACTTCGGAGCGATCTCGTCGAACAGCTTCTTGGCCACGTCTTCCTTGGTGATGAAAGACAGGGCTCTGCGGTAGTTGGCCAAGCCACCCTTTTTGCCCAGCGTGATCATCTTCTCGACCACGGGCTGCACTTCCTTGGCGCGGCAGAACGTCGTCTCGATCTTGCCGTTTTCGAGCAGGTCGGTGACGAGCTGGCGCAGCAGTGCCTTTCTCTGTGTGCTGGTCTTGCCCAGCTTACGAGTGCCAAACATGAACTTTTCCTCCTTCTGAAAGGTTAGCGAATTAGTTGTTGCTGCCGGAATCTTCGCTGGCGAGGGACAAGCCCATCATTTCCAGCTTCTTCTGGACCTCGTCCAAGGACTTCTTGCCCATGTTACGCACCTTCATCATATCCTCGCTCGTCTTGCAGATGAGGTCTGCGACGGTGTTGATATTGGCGCGCTTCAGGCAGTTGAAGCTACGGACGGACAGGTCCAACTCATCGATGGTCATTGCCAGTTTCGCATCGGGACGATCCTGCACCTTCTCCACGACGGTGGACGAGGTGCTGACCTTATCGGACAGGCTCGTGAACACGGTCAGATGGTCAGACAGGATCTTTGCGCCCAGAGAAACGGCATCGACGGCCGAGATGGTCGAATCGGTCCAGACTTCGAGTGTCAGCTTGTCGAAATCGGTCTTATCGCCGACACGCGTAGGCTCCACCGAATAATTCACCTTGGTAACGGGAGAATAGATGGAGTCGATGGGGATCACGCCGATGGCGGTCTGCGGGGTCTTGTTCCGATCCGCGGAATCGTAGCCGCGTCCCTGAGACAGTGTGACCTCCATATTAAAGGTGGCATTTTCACCCAAGGTGCAGATATGCAGCTCGGGATTCAAGATCTCAACATCCGCATCCGCTTGGAAATCGGCAGCCGTGACTTCGCACGGGCCGACGGCGTCAATGTAGATCGTCTTCTCTTCCTGACAGAACAGCTTCATGATCAGACGCTTGACATTCAGAACGATCTCGGTCACATCCTCGGTGACACCGGGGATGGTGGAGAATTCGTGCTGCACGCCCGCGATCTTGATGGAAGTTG
>CAYOZT010000046.1:0-12783 GCA_964408545.1 uncultured Oscillospiraceae bacterium
GGCATTTGCCGTCGACGAGCTGACTTTCCGTCCAGAACGACTCGCAGGGGGTGCAGTATTTGCCCTTGTAGGAGCCTTTGTAGATGTCGCCGTTGTCGTACATTTTCTTGAAAATGCGTTGGATGGCGGCGACGTGATAGTCGTCGGTGGTGCGGATGAAGCGGTCGTAGGAGATGTTCATCAGCTTCCACAGGTCGAGAACGCCCTTTTCGCCCGTGACGATGTTGTCGACATACTGCTGCGGCGTGATGCCGGCTTCTTTGGCCTTGGTCTCGATCTTCTGACCGTGCTCATCGGTGCCCGTCAAAAACAGCACATCATAGCCGCACAGACGCTTGTAACGCGCCATGGTGTCGGTCGCGACGGTGCAGTAGGCGTGGCCGATGTGCAGTTTGGCGGACGGATAGTAGATGGGCGTGGTGATATAGAATTTTTCCTTGCATTTTTCACACATGAATGTTTCCTCCCGAAATAAAAACCGCCCTCGGAAGATCCAAGGACGACAAAATTGACGCGGTACCACCTTGATTTGCAGAAAAACTGCCTCAAAACGCGATAACGGGCGCACCCGACGACGCCTAAGTATCGACGCCGCAGCTCCAAGGCCATGTTCGGCAGCTCCGACCGTGCCCGTTTCCAGCAAAGAGGGCTCTCTGTCCGGGGGATGGCTGCGTACTCTTCTTTTCAACGCTTTTGCAAGATATTTTCCATAGTATAGCCGAAAAACATGAATTTGTCAACAAAAATATCGGGCGGTTGCACATTCCGATGCAACCGCCCCGTGTTTTTTCGGGTATGGGTGAAAGGGAGGAACGCTATGGAACAAAAAACCGGAGAAAAAACGCTCAAAGAGCGCATCCGTTGCGGACAGCTCGAGCGCGAAGATGTGGCGCGGCGCTTGGCGGAGCTGGCTTTCGGCAAAGCCAACGATTGCGTGCGGCTCGTGCTGGAGGACGAGCCGCGGCTCGACAAGCTGGAGCTGTCGCTTTTAAGTGAGGTCAAGCGTAACGAAAAGGGAACGGTGGAGGTAAAACTCGTCGACAGGCTCAAGGCGCTGGAGATGCTCGCCTCGCTCGCGCAGGAGCGCGGCAGCGATCTGGAGTCGTTCCTGCAGGCACTGCGGGAAAGCGGGGACGGCACATGAGCTACCAAAGCTTTTCCGCCAAGCAAAAGACCGTGCTGACATGGTGGATGCCCGGAAGTCCCGCCTATGAAATGGAGGCCATCGTCTGCGACGGCGCGGTGCGCTCGGGAAAGACATTGGCGATGGGGCTTTCCTTTTTCCTCTGGGCAATGGTCAATTTCGACGCGCAGCGCTTCGGCGTCTGCGGCAAGACGATCGCGTCGTTGCGGCGCAACGTATTGGCGGAAATTTTGCCGAAATTAAAGGGCATGGGCGCGTTCTGGAAGGAAAAAAGATCGGAAAATCTCGTGACGGTCAGCTTTCGCGGGCACCGCAACCAATTTTACATTTTCGGCGGACGTGACGAAAGCTCCGCGAGTCTGATCCAAGGCATTACCTTCGCGGGCGTGCTTTTGGACGAGGTGGCACTGATGCCGCGCTCCTTCGTCGAACAGGCCTGCGCGCGCTGCTCGGTCGGCGGGAGCCGCCTCTGGTTCAACTGCAATCCCGCAGGGCCGAGCCACTGGTTTTACCGCGAATGGATCTGCGAGGCGGAAAAGCGAAAATGTTTGCGTCTGCATTTTACCATGCAGGACAATCCGTCCTTGACCGACGCCATCCGCGCACGCTACGAAACGCTCTACAGCGGCGTGTTCTATCGCCGCTTTATCAAGGGCGAGTGGGCGCAGGCGGAGGGACGCGTGTACGACTTTTTCGAGCCCGAGATGGTGCGTCCCGTGCCGAAGGGGAGCTTCGAAAAATGGTATATTTCCTGCGATTACGGCACGGTCAATCCGACTTCCATGGGGCTGTGGGGACTGCAGGGCGGCGTTTGGTACCGCGTCAGGGAGTTTTATTTCGACTCGCGCGCCAAGCAGCGGCAGATGACCGACGAGGAATACGCCACGGCGCTCGAGCGCCTCGCGGAGGGGAAAAGATTGACGGCGGTGATCGTCGATCCGTCGGCGGCCAGCTTCATCGAGGTGCTGCGGCGGCGCGGGCTTCCCGTGCGCAAGGCGGAAAACGATGTGCTTTCGGGCATTCGCCTGACAGCGGATCTGCTCAAAAGCGGAAAACTGGTCATCTGCGAGGGCTGCAACGACCTCATCCGCGAAATGGACGAATATGTATGGGACTTGACCGGTCCCGCGCGCGATCGCGTGAAGAAGGAGCACGATCACGCCATGGATGAAATGCGCTATTTTGCCGCAACGGTGCTCGGTAAGCGCGAGAGCGCTTTCGCCGCCTGCGCCGTCGCGCGGCGAAAATAAAGGAAAAGGAGCAAACCTATGAAGCGAAAACGAAAGGAAAGCCCCGCGTCGGCGACGAGCTGCCAGCTGCGGGGCAATGTCGGGCATCCCTTCGGCGCGCTGCGGAGCTTTGTCCCGCTCGGCTGCGCGGAGGATGCGATGTATCGGCAGCTGCGCGAGGCCATCCCCGCGCTCGATGCGGCGGTCGTCAAGCTCGTGCGATTGAGCGGCGGCTTTACGGTGTCGTGCCCGTCGCAGCTTGCGCAGGAAAAGCTGGAAAACTTTCTCAAAACCGTGCCCTGCGGGCGCGGTCAGATGGGGATCGACAGCTTTTTGAGCGGCTATCTGGACAACCTGCTGGTGTACGGGCGCAGCATCGCGGAGATGGTGGTCGAGCGCGGACGATTGCGGGCGGTGTGCTGGGCAGATGTGACGCAGCTGCAGATCGTCGAGGGGGACAGTCCCTTGGATGTCGAGATCTGGGGGCCGAATGCGGCAGGGCGCATGGCGCCGCTTCCGTATCCGCATCTGCTGCTGTTCTCCACGCTCAATCCCGAGGCGGCGCATCCGTACGGCGTGAGCCTGTTCCGCGGTATGCCCTTCCTCGCGGACATCCTGATGAAGATCTACAGCACCATCGGCGTCAATTGGGAGCGCGCGGGCAATGTGCGCTACAGCATCGTCTGCAAGGACGACGGCCATACCGATCCGGCGACGCTCCAAGAGCGCAGCCGACAAATCGCGCAGGAGTGGGGCAAGGCCATGGAGGACGCGCAAAACGGCACGGTGCGCGATTTCGTGGCGGTCGGGGATGTGCAGATCAAGGTCATCGGCGGCGAAACGCCTATCCTCGATTCCGAGATCCCCGTGCGGCAGATCTTGGAGCAGTTGATCGCGAAGACGGGATTGCCGCCGTTCCTGCTGGGCTTCAACTGGAGCACCACGGAGCGTATGAGCACGCAGCAGGCGGATATTTTGACCTCCGAGCTGTGGGCGCTGCGGCGCAGCATCGAGCCGGTGGTTCAGAAGATCTGCAAGACCTATCTGGCACTCGAGGGCTTGGATGATCGCGTGCACATCGAGTGGACGGACGTCAATTTGCAGGATGCCACGGAGGAGGCAAAAGCCGCGCTCTATTGGGCGCAGGCGGAAAAATATCGCGCGCAAAAGCAACAAGGAGGATAAGTATGGATATTCAAAAGGAAACACAGGCTACGCCCACGGGCGTGGCCACGGCGCAGCAACTCGAGGCGATCAACGCGCTGGCCAAGGCGCAGCTGACGCAGGAGCAGGTGTATGTTTTCTCCCTGCGACTGTGCGACGATCGGATCGATCGCGACATGGAGCGCTTCGATACGGCGGCATTGCCGCGCTTGGCGCAGCTGTTTGTCGGAAAGACGGGCATCGTCGATCACCGCTGGAGCGCGGGAAATCAGGTCGCGCGTATTTTTGACACGCAGGTCGTGTGCGAGCAGGACGTGCATTTTATCAAGGCGTGGGCATATATCCGCCGCGGCGCACAGTCGCAGGAGCTCATCGACGATATCGAAGCGGGGATCAAAAAGGAGGTCAGCGTCGGCTGCGCGATGGGGCGAGCCGTCTGCTCGGTCTGCGGCGCGGACTACGGCAGTTGCGGACACCAAAAGGGCGAAGTGTACGACGGGAGCGAATGCCACGTCATTTTGCGTGAGCCGCTCGATGCGTACGAGTTTTCCTTCGTGGCCGTGCCCGCGCAGCGTGAGGCGGGCGTCCTGAAGGCCGCGCACGCCGCCGCGCCCACGCTCAAGCAACTGGCCGAGGAATTCGGCGCGCAAACGGAGTTTCGCATTCTGAGCGCGCAGGCACAGCTCGGGCGGGCATACGAAAAGCAGCTGCAGGACGAGGTCGTGCGATTGCTGCTGAGCCTCGATCTCGGCATGGACGAGCCGCTGCTGCGCGATCTGACCGAGCGACTTGCGGCTTCGCAGCTGCAGCAGATGAAAAAAGCGCTGAGCGAAAAATTCGACGCGCTGTTTCCCGCAACGACGCAGTTGCGCGGCGTGAAAATGCACGCCGACGCAGACGGCGACGATCTTATTTGAGGTTTACCGAGCCGTTCGGTCGACCATATATTTTTTAGGAGGTAAAACATGAGTTACGACAATCTGAAACTCGAAAAAGGGATGTACCGACAGGAGGGCAAGAGCTTCACGCAGGTGCTCGAATCGCTCGACCCGAGCGAAAACTACCGCGGTACGGCACTCGAGGGCACCGACGCTTTCCGCCGCCAGCTCAAGCGCTTCGGTATCCGCGTCAAGGGCGCGGGCTCCTCGACGGTGGAGAAGTTCTTCCGCAGCATGGACTCTGCGGTGCTTTTCCCCGAGTACATCGCGCGCACCGTCCGTCAGGGCATGGAGGAAAACGACATCCTGCCCGCCATCACCGCCACGACGACGATGATCGATTCGCTCGATTATCGCTCCATCTACTCCACCGCGAGCGACAGCGATCTGGAGCTGTCCGAGGTCGAGGAGGGAACGACCATTCCCGAGACCGAGATCAAGTCCAAGGAGCATTTAATCAGCCTGAAAAAGCGCGGCAGAATGCTCGTGGCGTCGTACGAGGCACTGCGCTTTCAAAAGCTCGATCTGTTCGGCGTGATGCTGCGTCAGATCGGCGCACACATTCGTAAGCAGCAGTTGGCCGATGCCGTGAAGGTGCTGCTCGACGGCGACGGCAACGACAATGCCGCCGTGCGCTATGTCGTGGGCACGAGCCCCATTTCCGGCACCGCGGGCAAGCTCGGTTACGATCAGCTCGTCGAGTTCTGGGGACAGTTCGATCCGTACACCATGAACACGATGCTCTGCAGCGGTTCGACCATGATCGATCTACTGAAGATCCCCGAGCTGCAGGATCCGCAGACCGGCCTGAATTTCCAAGGCACGGGCAAGCTGACCACGCCCTTGGGCGCGAATTTGCTGCGCACGAGTGCCGTGGAGGACGGCGTGATCATCGGACTGGACAATCGCTTCGCACTCGAGCAGGTGCGTGCGGGGGATGTGCTCGTCGAGTTTGATAAGCTGATCGACCGCCAGCTCGAGCGTGCCGCCATCAGCTCCATCGCGGGCTTCGGCAAGATCTGCACCGACGCGGCGGCGGTGCTGAGCGTATGACGCTGACGCAGCAGGTCTATGCCCAGACCGTATTGCTCGCGGGCACGGTCGAGCCCGAGCGCGAGCCGCTGCTGCAGCTGCTGTGCCAAAGCGCGGTCGTCGGGATCACGCGGCGACTGCGCGAGGGCCTGACGAGCGACGATTGCAAGGCCGATTTCGTGGCGGCAGGCGCGCTGTATGCGCTTGCCGCGCTCGCGGAGACGGACGAGACGGCGAATATCGAGCGGCTGCAATTCGGCGATATCACGATGGTTCGCGGCGGCGCGAATGCGGCCGCCAGATGTCTGCGCCATCAGGCGGATTTTATCATTTCCCCGTACTGCGTGGATGCGTTCGTATTTCGGGGGGTATAGGATGCGACATCTGCTCGATACGCTGCTTTCGCGCTACGGTATCCCGGCGCAGCTGCAAACGAAAAACGGCGAACAGGAGATCCGGGTGCTTTTTCGTGCCGTAAGATCCGATGCATGGCAAAATGCACGGCGCGAATTCACCCCGCTCGGAGAAGTCCCGACGGGACGCTATATTTGTCTGCTCCCCGCAACTGCGGAGACGGAACGGGAAGCAACGCTCACGCTCATGGGAAAGCAGTATTTGCTGCGCCGCATCGAGCCGATCGCGGTGTTTTCCGAAATTGCGGGCCAATGGTGCCTGTGTGTGGAGAAAGGAAGGATAATCAATGGAACAAGCATGGTTGGAAGCAACGATTGAGGCGCTGCAAACGGCGCAGATCCCCGCGCAGCGCGGATTTCCGAACGGACTGCTGCCGAGCCTGACGGAAAAACTCGCGGCGGTGTCCATTCAAAAGTCGGAAGAGCAGAGCATGACGGTGCTGGTGCAGATCTATATGCCCGTAGAGCAGGGCGCGACGGCCTGCGAGGATACGGCGCTGGTCGCTGCGGCGGCATTGCGCGATGCGGGCGCACAGTGCACGATCGGCGCGTGCACCTTCAGCAGCAAGAGCGGGCTGTTCTGCATCCCACTGCAGACGAGCTATGCCGAGCAGAGCGCGCCGAGCCAGTCCGGCACGGTCGCGCAGCCGAAGGTGCAGGTCAACGGACAGACCGTCGGCAATGTGACCGATGTGGCGACGAGCTTCTCGTCCACCAGCGTCAAGAGCAAGGACGCGTCAACGGGCGATATCATCATGGTCGCGGGAGAAACGCGCTGGAGAGTCACCATCGAGGATCTGGTCAAGACTACGCTCTCGCCGCAGGAGCCGGTCGAGGATTCGTTTACCGTCGTCATCACGCGCGGCAACGAAAAGGAGAGCTACGACGGCTGCTGCTGGGAGAAGGTCACGAGCGATGTCACTTCCGCGGGCATCAAGCGTGTGCGCGTGGCCGTAACGTGCAATGCGCCGGTCGTTTCGTCGGTATCTTAACGGAGATAGAAATCGGGCGCGCTGCATCCGGCAGCGCGCCCCAATGTTTACTTCAGCGCACGATCGCCGACGGCTCGGGTGATGAGCGGTGTGGCGACGGTAGTCAGGATGATCTCGGGAACCATGTAGACGGCACTGTAGATCATGGAGAACACCCACTGGCCGTAGCGGTTGACGATGTGCGACGGATCGTCGGCGTACCAGACAAGATCGAGTTCGTACCATACGACCGCGCCCGAGAAAACGTGGCAGACGTAGCGAATGACGGTAACGGTGAAGGCGCCCAGCGCGGCGGCGATCATCAAATTACGCGTCGGCTTTTCGCTAAAGCGAATACGGCGGAACATACCGCCCAAGCCCAACAGTGTAAACGGCAGGATGTAGTCGAACGCGACGCAGATGACGACCGCCGTTGCCGTGGGCATATAGCTGACGTTGGACAGACTTTGCAGCAGCTGTGTCAGCGAGTAGGCAAAGCCCGACAGCAGTCCCACCTTCACGCCCCGCCGCAGCGACAGCACGATGATCGGCGTCATCGACAGCACCGTGACCGAGCCGCCGAAGGGGGAATTCCAAATCTTCAGGTAGCTCAGCACGGTGGCCAGAGCGACCATGATGGCGCTTTCCGCCAAAATGTGGATGCGCGTTTGCTTGTTTGCCATTTTTGCAAACCTCCGTAAAGAAAAAAGTATCGCATTGCAAACCGTCCGGGTGCAATGCGACACAAAAGCATCTCATTTATGCATCTTTCCCTCCGACGGTACTAACCGTATCAGGTTCACGGGTTTCGGATAAGGATCCGATCTCAGCCGAGCGGGCTCGGCACCCCGAAGACAATTTCTTATGCGATCCGAGACAATTATAGCAAATATTCGGCAAAAGTCAAGGCTTTTTTGCCCGGCCGCATATCCGATCCACACAGTGCGAGCGGGTGGATCAAATTTTGCAAAAAGCAATTGACAAGCCCTATTAAATAGGGTATAATATAGGCACAGACGAGAGATAGGAGAGGCAGTATGACCAGAACTTTTGTAGAACTTCCGATATTCCGTTCCAGATGGAAGGATATGGGGCTTGACGACGATGACCTGAAACGCTTGCAGGAGGAACTACTGGCAGACCCCAAGGTTGGTGCCGTTATGCGCGGTACGGGCGGGGTACGAAAAATGCGATTTGCCTTTGAGCAAAGGGGCAAGAGCGGAAGCGTTCGCGTCATTTATGTGGATTTTGAGGTCTACGAGAAAATATTTTTGATAACTGCATATCCTAAGAATGAAAAGGATAATCTGTCCGACAGCGAACGAAACGAGATCAAGCAGATGATCCACGCGTTGGAGGAACAGCTGAAAGAAAACGCGAAGTAAAGGAGGGTACGCGTATGAACCTTTTTGACGACATCAAGACCGGACTCGGTCAGGCGATCGAATACGAAAAGGGCAATTTGAAAGCCAAAACAACGACCTTGACGGTCGAACCGGTCGAGAACTTCAAGCCGGAGGAGATACGCTCCATTCGTATGGAAACGGGACTGACGCAGATATTGTTTGCCAAATATATGGGCGTGTCGGTCAAGACGGTGGAAGCGTGGGAAGCGGGACGAAATCACCCGGAGGGTGCGGCTTGCCGCCTGCTTTCCATGACGCGGAACGATCCGACTTTTCCCCAAAGATCCGGTATCGTGACGGCAACGGCAAGGCGGTAGTTTTTTCGCCATCGGTACCATGCGCACAAACAGTGAAGATCCGGATCCAAAGCCGTTCGGCGGAGGATCCGGATCTTTTGCATCGGATATTTGCTTGCGCGGTGGGGGATGTCGGCCTGCCGCCGTATCGCACGAAGCGTTTCTCAGTACCAGCGGGTGAGGGCGGCGGGCGCTTGGATATAGCGCTCGTGCTGTTTGGCCTCCGGACGGGCATGGACGCCCGAGACGAGCCCCATCAGCGCGAACAGCGACATGATCGAGCTGCCGCCGTAGCTGATAAAGGGAAGTGTCAGGCCGATGATGGGCAGCACGCCCACATTCATGCCGACGTTCATCAGCGTCTGGAAAATGAGCGTCGCGGCGACGCCGAAGCAGATCATGCGGCGCAGATAGTCGGGCGAGCGCATACCGACGCGGATGCAGCGGATGATGATCAGCAGCAAAAACAGCAGTGTCAGCATACAGCCGAGAAAACCCAATTCCTCTCCGATGGCGGAGAAAATAAAGTCCGTGTGCTGCGCCGGGAGAGCACCGACCTGCGTGCGGTTGCCGTTAAAAAGTCCCTGTCCCGTCAAGCCGCCGCCGTTGAGCGAAAGCTGACCGCGCACGATCTGGAAGCGCTCTTTCAGACCGTCAGGGTCGATGCTCGAGTCGAAGAGGATGAGGATGCGGTTTTTCATGTAGTTGTATTTGTCGGGCAGCAGTTGCCACACGATCGGTACGCCGACCGCAAGTGCTCCGCCCGCGGCAGCGAACCAGCCCCAATGCACGCCGCCGCACATGGCCATCATGATGAAGATGAACACGAAGATCAGCGAAACGCCCGCGTCGCCCGAGACGACGAAGTTCAGTCCCGCGACCAGCGCCAATTGCAGCACCATCTGCATGACCGCGCGCAAGGAGGAGATGTGATTTTGGTAGGACGCCATGACGGAGGCCATGATCAGCACGAACGTGATCTTACAAAACTCCGCGGGCTGTATGGCCATCGGCATACCCGGAAGGACGAGCCAGCTTCGGTTTCCCGAGCCGTAGTCTTCGCCGAAGGGCGTTTTCAGTAGCAGCAGGATAAAGCAGTTGAACACGATCAGCGCCGTGCGGTGCTCGGCGATCATGTCGGCGTCCACCGCCGACATCAGCACGTACATCACGATGCCCAGCACGACCGCGATCAGCTGGATGGCGAGGTAGCGCAGCGAGCCGTAGTGATTCGTCACGCTCGCGACGATCAGACAGCCGTACAGTGATGTCAGAAGACACAGTCCCAGCAGCACCAGATCGCCCTTTTTCAGGAACGCTCGTACCTCCGAGACATAGGGGGTGTATCGTATTTTTTCCCAGAGTCGGCGCATTGTGAGCACCTCCTTTTCAGCTAAAGAACAGACTCGTCGAACAGCAGCAGGCTCACCCATGTCACCACGTTTTCGCCGTACTGGAACGGCAAGCCCATTTGTTCGAGTGTCGGGATCACATTGATGCCCTGACTTTCCACGCAGGGGTGCATTTTTTCGGGAAAGCGACAGCTTTCCCCGTCCAAGATCGCGCAGCGCGGACAGAGGGCACAGGCCTCGGTCGACAGGATGTACGGCTGCACGCCCTGCTCGCGCAGCGCATCGCCCACAAGATCGGTGATGCGCTCGTGCTCGGCGCGTGTGGCGAGCGTTTCGGACAGGTCGGAAATGTCGGCGACCTCCGTGACGGTGGAGATCATCAGGCAGTCGCGGTAGCGCAGACATTTTTCCCGACATTGCGCCACTGTGCCGACGCCCGGGGGGCAGGCCCAGCTCTTGCCGAACATCGCGCACTCGTGCTCGCAAATGTAGCGCACGCGCTCGGAAAATTCCAGCTTTTTCGGATCGAGGAAGCCGTAGATATATAAGGGCAGCTCGGATAACTGCCGCTCCAAAAGTTCTCTGTTGAGCATTTGCATTCCTCCGTTTTTTCTATTGTAGCATACTTGCGGCGGAATTTCCAGCACTTCGTGATTTTTCCGTTGTATATTTTTCCCAAGACTGCAAACAATAGCTGCGAATTCCAAATTCAGGAGGTATCCGCATGATACGAAAAAAACGGATCGTGATCCTTTTTGCGCTGCTCGGCGTCCTTTTTATGGGCGTGGGCGCGGCGGCACTGGAGATCGATTGTGACAGCGAGCACTGCTTTTCCGGCAGCGATTTTTCCGAGGAGGCGCTTGAGGGCGTGTGCATCACGGCGCTTCCGGACGCAAACACGGGTACGGTGCTGCTCGGGCAGCGCGTCGTCCGCTGCGGCGATATTCTGACTGCCGCACAGCTTGACGAGCTCGTTTTCCGTCCGCTGCGCACGCAGGAGGACGCCACGGCGAGCATCAGCTATCTTCCCGTCTATAAAGACCGCGTCGAAAAGGCCGTGACGATGACCATCTCCATCCGCGGCAAGCGCGACCGCGCGCCCGTGGCCGAGGACAGCGCACTGGAAACTTACAAAAATCTGCCCAATTCCGGCGTCCTGAAAGCGCATGATCCCGAGGGCGAGGCGCTGACCTTCAGCATCACGCGCGCGCCGCGGCGCGGCGAGGTCACGATCGATGACGACGGCGTTTTCACCTATACGCCCAAGAAAAATAAGGTCGGCACCGACTCTTTCACCTATACCGCAACAGACCCAGCGGGGAATGTTTCGCGTCAGGCGACCGTGACGATCCAAATCCTCAAGCCCTGCGATAAGCAGACCTATTCCGATACGCTCGGCTCGGACAGCCGCTTTGCCGCCGAATGGCTGCGAAACAACGGTATTTTCACGGGCGAGATCGTCGGCGGGAAACTGTGTTTTGGCCCCGAGCAGACGGTCAGCAGAGGGCAGTTCATGGCGATGCTGGTGCGTGCGCTCGATCTGTCGATCGATGAAGATGCAGCCTACACGGGCTTCACGGATGAATGCCCCTCGTGGCTGCGGCCGTATTTGGCTGCGGCCTTGCGTGCGGGCTTGAGCGCCGATTGGAGCGGCGGCAGCGTATTCGGCGCGGAGGCGCCCATCACGGGCGAGGAAGCGGCGCTGCTGATGCAAAATGCGCTCGCGCTGCCTACGCTTTCGGCGGACACCGAGAATGTCGACCTGATCGCCGTCATGGCGGAAAACGGCATCGAGCTGAGCGGCAGCACACTGACGCGCGCACAAGTGGCCGAGGCACTCTATCGCCTGAGCAAGCTCACCGTCACCGCGCCGTTCTGACGCGCAGAAGGGAAAATTCTGGGGCTGTTGCAAAACCTGCATTTTGCAACAGCCCCTTTTTCCGGCGATATCTTTTTTATCGCCCATTGATGGTGGCTCGCCAGGGACTCGAACCCTGGACCCACGCCTTAAAAGGGCGTTGCTCTACCAACTGAGCTAGCGAACCGTATAAAATTGGCTGGGATGGCCGGATTCGAACCGACGGATGCCAGAGTCAAAGTCTGGTGCCTTACCGCTTGGCGACATCCCAATATGGCATATCCGGCCTCGGACACGCAAGACATTATAGCACGCGCAATCCCGATTTGTCAATACTTTTTTTGCTTTCTTCGAACGAATTCTGCAGCATCACAAGCGCAGTCGGAATTTTTTTCAAAAACAACTGGATTATTCCGATAAGCTGTGCTATAATACATCCGAATCGGCGATCGCCGAGGCCATGCGCGGGCGTGGTGGAATTGGTAGACTCAAGGGATTTAGGTGATGTCACCTCAGTGAAGGTTTTCTAACTCGCCACTCTCACAAAAACTGAATATGCGCCCGTGGCGAAAATGGTATACGCAGTAGATTTAGGTTCTACCTCTTTGCGGAATAGGGGTTCAAGTCCCCTCGGGCGTACCACAAAAACAGCCGATTTCACACCTGAAGAGTTGAGAAATCGGCTGTTTTTGCCTTTTCTATTAGAAGACATACCAAAGCTCGTGATTTGCAAAAGATTTTGATTTGTGAGATAAATCGTCCGCATCATCGTAGCCCGCTACAAAAGGACTTTAGCTGCCGATTCGAATCTTTTCCAGCAGAAGATCATCAATTTCTTGTTCCAACTGCTGGATTTTTTCATACAATTCTGTCATGTGGGCATTGATCGCCGGGCGTTTCATTTCCCATAGTCGTTGTATCCGCTTTACCATGGAAATAACTTATATTTGCATTATTTCATTGATTGTGATATACTACTG
>CAYOZT010000047.1:0-12729 GCA_964408545.1 uncultured Oscillospiraceae bacterium
TGTCTGTCTGTCTGTCTGTCTGTCTGTCTGTCTGTCTGTCTGTCTGTCTGTCAAACGATTATACACGACCCTCGCCTCCTTCGTCAAGCGAAATTTTTCATTATTTTAACATATTTTTTTGCCGCTGTCAAATCTTTTTTGACGATCGTGTTTCTCGGCGAAAACGGCGGATCTATGCACTTTGCAATCGGGTTTGCCGTTTCACGCGGTTGCGATAAATGATAACAAACGCGAGAAATTCAAAGAGGAAGGTCGCCACCCACGAGATCGGATAAGAAATATATAGCATCTCGGGCGTATGTTCCGCACGGAAGAAGGTATAGATCCAGCCGATCCGAATACCGCACACGCCCAAGATCGAGATGATCATCGGCGTCACGGAGCTGCCGAGCCCGCGCAGAACGCCCGTCGTGACATCCATGATGCCGAGCGTGAAGTACGGCACGCACAGATACAGCATTCTCGTCGCGCCGGCGGAGAGCGCTTCGGCGGCGGTATCGGACTCGATGATGTAGATGCGCAGCAGCGGATCGCGCAGCAGATACACACCGATGCCGAGCACGATGCCAAGCACCGTCACACAGCCGAGGCAAATCTCCATCGTTTTGCACACGCGCTTATACTGCCCCGCGCCCATATTCTGCCCCGTGAAATTGATGGCGGTCTGGTGGAAGGCGTTCATCGTGACATATAAGAATCCTTCGATGCTGCCCGCCGCGGTGTTGCCCGACATGAATACGGGGCCGAAGGAATTGACCGACGACTGGATGATGACGTTGGAAATGGAAAAGAGCGATCCCTGAATGCCCGCGGGCAGGCCGAGTCGGCAGATCTTCAATATCTGCGCCTTGTGGATGCGCAGCTTTTTCAGGCACAGCTTCGCCGCATCCGTGCGGCGCATCAGTGCCCACACGACAAGCACCGCCGAGATAGCCTGCGAAATGATGGTCGCGAGCGCGACGCCGTCGACCGTCATGCCGAACACGAACACGAAAATGCAATTGAGGATCACATTGCATACGCCCGCGATGGTCAGATAGATCAGCGGGCCTTTGGTATCCCCTGCCGCACGCAGCAGCGCCGAGCAGAAGTTATAGATCATGTTGAAGATCATGCCCGCGAAATAAATGCGCATATACAGCGTCGAGTACTGCAGCACTTCTTGCGGCGTGTCCATCCAGATGAGGAAGGTCTCGGCGAAGGTGACGCCGACCACGGTCAAGATCACGCCGCCGATGAGCGCGGTGGGCAGTGCCGTATGTACCGTGCGGTGGATAGCCTCATCGTCCTTCGAGCCGATGGCGTGCGCCAGTGTGACGCCCGCGCCGGCGGACAGGCCGATAAAGAGGTTAACGATCAGGTTGGTGATCGCATTCGTCGCGCCGACGGCGGACAGATAAATATCGCCCTTTTTTCCCACGACCACGAGGTCGGCCGCATTAAACAGCAGCTGCAAAAGTCCCGTCAAAATGATCGGGATCGTATACGACACGATGCTCGGGAACAGCGTTCCGTTGAGCATATCTTGCCGATTGCGTTTCATGTATGCGCCTTCTTTCTGAAATATTTTGCTCACGATCGCATATTATACTCCGTTTGCGTGCAAAGTGCAAGAGGGAATTTTTTCCTCGGTGCACAGTGACTGCACCTCGTCGAGCCAGAGGCGGACGCTTGCGTCGCTCGGCATACGCCAGTCGGCGCGCGGGCTGAGGCTGATGGCGCCGATCTTGACGCCTTCGGGCATACAGTTGCGCTTATACTGCTCGGCAAAAAAGCGTTGATAGAAAACGCGCATCCACTTTTTGATCGTCGCGGCATCGTAGTCGGGCGCGAAGGCGCGGCAAGCAAGCGCAAAGATCTTCGTCGGCGAATAGGCGTAACGTGCCATATAATATAGGAAAAAGTCGTGCAGTTCGTAGGGTCCGACCTGCTCACGCGGCGCGGGAAGGCCGCTGTCGGCGGGCTGCTCGGCGCGCTGCCGCAAAAGCGCGGATAGCGCTTCGCGCTGCGGAGCAAACAGCGCACTTTCCGCCAAGCGCGCGACCATCCACGCCACGAGCGTTTTCGGGACGGAGGCATTGACACCGTACATACTCATCTGGTCGCCGTTATATGTGCACCAGCCGAGCGCAAGCTCGCTCAGATCGCCTGTTCCGACCACGATGGCGTCGTGCGCACCCGCGTAATTCATCAAGATCTGTGTCCGTTCGCGCGCGAGCACGTTTTCATACAGCTCGTCGCCTTCGGATGCGGGAGTTTTCAAATCATGCAGATGCAGCGCAACGTGCTGTTCGATGTCGATGCACTGATAGCGCACGCCGAGCGCATCCAGCAGTGCGCGCGCTTTTTCGCCCGAGCGATGTGCCTGCGTGCCGCAGGGCAACAGCAGCGCATGGACTTCGCGCACGCCGCGCCCGAGGCGGCGCATGGCCTCGACCGCGACGAGCAGCGCCAATGTCGAATCCATGCCGCCCGTCACGCCGACGACCGCATCGGCATCGCGCAGGGCAAGGCGGCGCATGAGTCCGGCGACCTGAATGTCGAAAACGGACATACAATCTTCGACCGCATCCGCTCCGCCCGTAGGCAGGTACGGCATCCGCTCGACCGGATACATCGAGCCGTCGCCGCGCAGGCTTTCGCCGCGGCAATCGACGGTACGCATCGGCTCGACCTTACCGTAGAAGCTGGCCGCATCGCGCACGCTCTTATTTTTGCGGCGTGCCGAACGAACCTTTCCGATATCGGCGTCGCGCACGAGCAAATAGTCGCTGTCCATGCGCTTTTCGTTTTCGCCGAGCTTGCTGCCGCATTCGGAGAGGATGCTGTGGCCGCTGAAAACGATGTCCTGCGTCGACTCGGTAAAGCCCGATGAGCAGTAGGCGTAGATGCAGTTGCAGATATCCGACTGGTGGGCGACCAATGCGTTTCTGACGGCGCGCTTTCCCGCGACTTCGTTCGAAGCGGAAAGGTTGACGATGACCTCCGCACCGTTGATCGACAGCAGTGTCGACGGCGGGAGCGGTGTCCACAGATCTTCGCAGATCTCGACGCCGAGCATACAGCCGTCGCCGAGGCGGAAAATGAGATCGCGACCGACGGGGATCACATCGTCGCCCGCAAGGCCGAGCTCCTTCGCACCGACCTCGCCGACCTGCAGATCCATCGCCGACGAGAACCAGCGGCGCTCGGAAAATTCACTGTAATTGGGAAGATAGGTCTTCGGAACGAGTCCCCAGAGTTTCCCTTGCGAAATGACCGCGCCGCAGTTATACATCTGCCCGTCCAGCACGGCGGGCGTGCCGACCACGGCGGTCACACGCGGATACTGCGCCGAGCAGGCAATGATCTTTTCCAAGCCCTTCATGCATTGCAGCAAAAGGCTATTCTGGAAAAAGAGATCGGCGCAGGTATAGCCGGTCATGGCAAGCTCGGGAAAAGTCACAAGGTCACATGACTGCGCGTCGGCCTGCGCGATCATGCGGCAGATATCCTCGGTATTTCGGATCACGTCCCCGACCTGAACGGCGGGAACGGCAGTCGCTACACGAATGAATTCAAGCATATTCTTTCTCCATCTTATCTTCGCCGATAAAGGCATATTTCATAAGGAACACCGTTTTCCGTGCCCGACGCGAGCAGCTGCTCCGTTACCCAATCGGGGCTTTCGTCCAAATTCGGGAAAAAGGTATCGGACACGGCAGACGCGCAGATCTTCGTCACATAAGCGCGTTCGCAGTACGGCAGCATCGCGCGGTAAACGCTTCCGCCGCCGATGACGAACACGTTTTCGTCGTCACGCGTGCGCTCGAGCGCTTCGCGCGGACTGTGACAGAGGATAAATCCCGCCATGGGCGTATCCGCGTGCGTCAGCACGAGGTTTTTTCGCTTCGGCAGCGGCTTTCCCTGCGGAAAATCCGCCGCGGTGCGTCGTCCGACGATGACGGTCGCGCCCTCGGTCGTTTTGCGGAAAAAGTTTCTGTCCGCACGCAGGGTCAGCGGCTGCGTTCCGTCCCTGCCGATGCCCCAATCGGAATAAACCGCTACGATCAGATCCATACCGTCACCTCAGATCGCCAAAGGAATGTCAAAATCAAAGGGATGATAGCGGTAATTCTCCACGCGGAATGAGTCCTTCGTAAAGCGGTAAAAGTCCGTCACGGTTTCGTCTATGGTAAATTGCGGTGCGTCAAAGCCGTCTTTTTCTATCATCGTGCGAACGGCGGGAATGTGCCGATCGTAGATGTGGCAGTCGGCGATGACATGGACGAGCTCGCCCGCTTTCAGTCCCGAGACCTGCGCAAACATATGCAGCAGCACCGCATACTGCACCACATTCCAGTTGTTCGCCGTGAGCATATCCTGCGAGCGTTGGTTCAAAATGCCGTTGAGGCGATCGCCGCTGACATGGAAGGTCATGGAATAGGCGCACGGATACAGGTTCATCTCGTGCAGGTCTTCAAAATTGTAGATATTCGTCAAAATGCGGCGTGAGTTCGGATTGTGCTTCAGATCGTACAGCACGCGATCGACCTGATCGAAATCGCCCTCGGGGTAATGATGCTTGACACCCAGCTGATAGCCGTAGGCCTTGCCGATGGTGCCGTCCTCCTCTGCCCACGCATCCCAGATATGGCTGCCGAGGTCGCAGATGCGGTTGGATTTTTTTTGCCAGATCCACAAGATCTCGTCGATCGCCGATTTCCAGTAGGTGCGGCGCAGCGTCATGATCGGAAATTCGCGCGATAGGTCATAGCGATTGACCACGCCGAATTTTTTGACGGTATGCGCCGGTGTCCCGTCCGCCCAATGCGGACGGACGGGCATATTTTCATCGGAAACGCCGTTTTCCAGGATATCGAGGCAGGTTTTCTTGTACAGTTCGTCGGCTATGCTCATGTTTTCCTCCTGCGCGTCATTCGACGGTGACGGATTTTGCCAAATTTCGCGGCTTATCGACATCGCAGCCGCGCTCGATGGCCACATAATAGGCAAACAGTTGCATCGGGATAAGCGCAACGCTCGGCTGCAGCAAGGGGTGAACCGTCGGCACGGCGATGACCTGCCCGGTCTGCTTTTCGGCCTCTTGCGCGAGGGTATCGAGTGTCAGGCAGATGACATCGGCGCCTCTTGCGATGACGCTTTGGACATTGGCCATGGTCTTATCGAACAGGCGCTGCACCGTCGCCACGGCGACAACGAGCGTCCCGTGCTCGATGAGCGAAATGGGGCCGTGCTTGAGTTCGCCCGCGGGATAAGCCTCACTGTGCAGATATGCGATCTCCTTGAGTTTCAGACTGCCTTCCATGCACAGGGCGCTATCGGTATTGCGGCCGATATAAAAAGCATCCTTGTGGTGGCAGTAGCGGCGCGCGAGCGTACGGATCTTCTGCACGTTTTCCTCGCGCAGCGTTTCGACGATCGCGTCGGGCAAATGCTGCAGCGCCTCGACCGCGGCGGCATACTCCGCCGCCGTCATCGTGCCGAGCACGTCGGCAAAATACAGTGCCAGCAGGTACACGACCGAAAGCTGTGCGGTGAAGGCCTTGGTGGTCGCAACGGCGATCTCGGGGCCTGCCCACGTGTAGATGGTTTGGTCGGCCTCCTTGGCGATGGCGGAGCCGACGACATTGACGATGGCCAATGTCTTGGCGCCGAGGCGCTTTGCCTCGCGCAGCGCGGCCAGCGTGTCGGCCGTTTCGCCCGACTGGCTGATGGCGATCACAAGATCGTTCGCGCCCACGACGGGGTCACCGTAGCGGAACTCCGACGCCAGCAAAGACTCGGTCGCGATGCCGCAGGCCCTTTCGATGGTGTATTTGCCCAAGGTCGCGACATAAGACGACGAACCGCAGGCAATAAAGTAGATTTTTCGCAAATTCCGCAAAAATTCGCGCGAGAGTTCCACGCCGTCAAGCACGATCTTTCCTTCGCGAATACGCGCGGAAACGGTATCACGCAGGGCGTTCGGCTGGTCGTAGATCTCCTTGAGCATGAAGTGCTCAAAACCGCCGCGTTCGGCGTCGGCCAAGCCCCAGCGGATCTTTTCGCGTTTTTTCTCGATGACACGGCCTTGGCAGTCATAGAATGTGACCGTATCGGCGGTAAAAACGGCCATTTCTCCGTCGTCGAGATACGCGACGGTGTCCGTATATTTCAAAATGGCGGGAACGTCGGAGGCAATGAAGTTCTCCCCTTCCCCGAAACCGAACACGAGCGGCGAGTCCTTTTTGACGCAGATCATCGTATCGGGGCAGTCGGCGCAAAGGATGCCGAAGGCATAACTTCCCTCCAAGCGCTCGAGCGCACGACGCACGGCGGTAACGAAATCGGCGCCGCGGTCATAGTAGTAGCCCACGAGATTTGCCATGACTTCCGAATCGGTCTCCGAGCGGAAGTGCACGCCCTCGTCTTGCAGCCACGCACGCAAACGCGAATCGTTTTCGATGATGCCGTTGTGCACGATGGCGATCTTGCCCGACTCGGACAAATGCGGATGGGCATTTTCGTCCGACGGCGCACCGTGTGTCGCCCAGCGCGTATGGCCGATGCCGATCGTGGCCGCGTCCGGAGGATACGCGTCGAGTCGATCCTTCAGCGCCTGCAGCCTGCCGCGCGATTTGCACAGTGCCAAGCCCTGCGCCGTCTGCACGCAAATGCCCGCGGAGTCATAGCCGCGGTATTCGAGTCTTTGCAGACCGTCCAGCAAGATGGGAACAGCCTGCTTTTTTCCCGTGTAACCTACGATTCCACACATAGTTTTTCCTCCCGTTATTCAAATAAACTTATTTCACCGCGAATGGAGCCGATATCCGACAATTCGTGCATCGTCACGCATCGCGCCCCCATTTGCTCGAGCCGGTAAACGACATTGCTGCCGTCGTCAAAGCAGCACACGAGGCTCCACCCGTGGCGTAAATTTTTTACCGTGCCGTCCCATGTGCCGCCCGTATGATCGGCGCACTGCGCAACAAAGGTCACGCGTGCGAGCGAGTGGATGATGCGATTGCGGCTGATGGCACGCTGCGCGCTGAACGGCGCGTCGTATTCGTCCTCGCTGAGATAAAGGATGTTTTCGTTTTTTTCCTTTTCCGCCAAGCTGTCCGCGATCACGCTGACGACGCGACCGCCTGCGGCAAGGCAGGCTTGTTGCGCGGCTTTATCCGCGCCGCGGGCGTTGCCGGAAACGAGCACATAGCCCTGCAGGGCGGCCTGTCGCCCCAGCTCCTGCGCGAAAAGTCGATTTTCCTCGCGGATATCTCGGCTGCCGACAAGCGCAACCGCAGGTTGCGTCAACAGCTCGATATCTCCTTTATACCAGAGGCAACCTACGGTTTCCTCCCCCAACGCCTGCCAAAGCCGCCTCGGATACGCCGCAGCGATGCGCGGCAGCGGTAAGCAGTTCTGCCGCTGCCCTTTTTTACAGTACAGTTGCAGCAGTTGCCGCTCATCGAGCAGCCGCAGGATCTGCTCTGCCGTCAGGCGACCGTAGCCCATAGCGAGCAGATCTTGCATGTTCAGATCGCGCTCATCGTCGCATTTTTTCGCCGTCTGAACCCGCGTGCTGAGGATGCGCAGCTGCGAAGCGCTGAGCACCCGCCTGTTCGGATCCCCCATGTGGGAGGTCAGCAGCAGGAAGCCTTCCTCCGCGCGCGTCATCGAAAGCGTCTGCGCGGTGCGGTCGGCGTCTTCGGCATGTCTTGTGTGAGCGTGCCGTCGTCCGCCATGACCATGGGGCAAATGCTGTATTCGGAAAATTTCGCGATCTCGTCGAGTTTGGCCTTTTCGGGGAAATTGCCGATGATGCTCCACGCCACGCCCTTGCGCTTGGCGCGTCCCGTACGGCCGATACGATGCACATAGTATTCGTTCTCTTCGGGTATGTCGTAATTGATCACGCAGTCGACATCGTCGACATCGATGCCGCGCGAGGCGACATCCGTCGCGACCAAGATGGCGAGTTTCCCCTGCCGATAACGCTGCATCGTTTTCTCGCGCTGACTTTGCTTGATATCGCCGTGCAGGCAGTCGCAGTCGAGTCCCGCGCGCTGCAATTCGTCCGACAGGCGCTGACACATATGCTTGGTGTTGCAGAAGATCATCACGCGTTCAAAGCCCTGTGTACGGATCAAGCGCAAGGTTTTTTCCGACTTCTCCAAGGGTGTGCAGGTCAGGCAGAATTGGTCGATATCGGGGCGATCGTGCTGCTTGGGCTCGACCGTGATCTCCACCTCGTCGCGCTGATACATCCACGACACGGTCATGACTTCCTGCGAGATCGTCGCGGAAAACAGTCCGAGATTGCGCTTATTTTTGATCTTATCGAGAATGTGCGTCACATCCTTGAAAAAGCCCATATCGAGCATCCGATCCGCCTCGTCGAGAACAACGGTTTGGATCTTGTCGAGGCGAATGGTCTTGCGGTTGTAGTGATCCATAAGTCTGCCGGGCGTTGCGACGACGATCTGCGGCTTTTTTTCAAGCGCCTTGATCTGGCTGCCGATGCCCGCACCGCCGTACAGCACGGCAACGCGGATGCCCTCAAAAAACTGCAGCAGGCTGCGCAGCTCCTCTGCGATCTGGATGGCCAGCTCTCTGGTCGGCGCAAGGATCAGTCCCTGCACGGCGTCGGAGGCGGTGTCGATGTGCTCGATCATGGGGATGCCGAAGGCGAAGGTCTTGCCGGTGCCCGTGGGTGCCTTGGCGATCACATCGCGCCACTGCATAAAATACGGGATCGCTTCGGCCTGAATCGTAGTCGGCCAACCGTAGCCCTTGGCCTCGAGCGCCTTCAGCATCGCATCGCTCAGCCCGAGCTGTGCAAAAGTCAATGGTTCGTTCATGCTCATTCGTCCTTTTTCTTGTGAAATTCATATTATAGTCATTGTAACAGTTTTTGAAGCATTTTGCAACAGTATTTCTGCGCTTTCCGACAGAAGAAAAATAATCTTTGTCGGTAAAGTGGACAAATCGCGGCGAGTGTGCTATGATATAGGCGATACTTTCTCGGGAGGCAGAAAAATGGGTAAGCTGATCGTAATCGAAGGGACCGACGGTTCCGGCAAATCCACGCAATTTCGCCTGATGGCCGAGCGCCTTCAGCGTGAGCACATTGATTTTCGCAAGCTGGTCTTCCCTCGCTACAGCGAGGAAAGCTCCGCTTTGATCCGTATGTATTTGAACGGTGCCTTCGGCTCCGACCCCGACGATGTCAACGCATACGCCGCGTCGGCATTTTACGCGGTCGATCGTTACGCATCCTACAAGCAGGACTGGGCGAGCTGGTATGAAGGCGGCGGGCTGATCTTTTCCGACCGCTACACCACTTCCAACGCCGTCCATCAGGCGGCCAAAGAGCCCGCCGAGAAGCGGGAAACATTCTGGAAGTGGCTGTATGAATTCGAATACGAGAAGTTGGGGCTGCCGACGCCCGACCTCGTCATCTATCTCGACGTGCCGACCGATCTGACCGAGCAGCTCATGCGTTCGCGTGAGGCGCAGACGCACACCAAGGCCGACATTCACGAGCAAAGCAGCCGATATCTCGCCACCTGCCGCGAAACGGGACGCGCCGCCGCCGCCTACTATCACTGGGCAGTCGTCAGCTGCGTGCGGGACGGAAAAATGCGCACGATCGAGGATATCCACGAAGAGATCTACCGCTTGATCGTCGACTGTCTGGAGGATTGAACATGGTCTACCTGTTTTTGGGCACGGGCTTTGAAGAGACCGAGGCGATCGTCCCCATCGATCTGCTGCGTCGTGCGGGGATCGGTGTTATAAGCGTGGGACTAAACGGGCAAACTATCCGCGGGAGCCACAACATTCCCGTCACGGCGGATATCACCGTCGATGAACTCGACATACGCGATGCCGATATGATCGTCCTGCCGGGCGGTCTGCGCGGCGTCGCATCCATCCGCGCCTGTCCAAAGGCGATCGACGCCATTTGCCGCGCATACACCGGCGGCAAATTCATCGCCGCCATCTGCGCCGCACCGACCGTTCTTGCAAGCTTGCACATCACCGACGGCCTTCGGGCCGTCTGCTACCCCGGCTGCGAGGACGAGATGGGAAATGCCGAGATCGTGCAAAGCGCCTACGTGCGCGACGGAAATGTCATCACGGGAACTTCCGCCGGCTGCGCCGTCCCCTTTGCGCTGGAGCTCATTCGCGCGCTCAAGGGCGAGGATGCGGCCGATGCCGTGGCTGCACAAATCGTCATTCGCTGACAGGAGGACTTTTCATGGCCGAAAATGCCGATCAAGGCTTCTATCCGTCCGAATTGCCCGATAGAAAAAAGAAAGGCATTTTCGCATCTCGTCTTATCAAACTGACGGCGATCCTCCTCGTCGGGATCGCCCTCGGATATATCCTATGGTTTCTTGCCGCGGATGTTCTGGCCTTCGGCCGTGCCGACGTGACGGTTTCCTTCACCGTTTCGGAGTCGGAAACGCTGCGAGATATTTCTCTGCGGCTCAAAAGCGAAGGGCTCGTGCGCTACGCGTGGCTTTTTCGGCTCTATGCCAAGCTCACGCACGCCGATGTGAAAATTCGGTCGGGCAGCTATACCCTGCACGGCCGCTACGATTATCATGCGATCGTAAAAACGTTGTCCGCGCGCAAAGTTTCGCGCACATAACGGAGGAAGATAAAAATGACAAAAAAATTAGAGCTTCTCAGCCCCGCGGGCGATATGGAACGGCTGAAAATGTCCGTGCTCTACGGCGCGGATGCTGTCTACCTTGCGGGAACGGCGTTCGGGATGCGCTCCTTTGCGGGCAATTTCTCCGCCGAGGAGCTGCCGCTCGCCGTGGACTTTGCTCACGCGCACGGTGTCAAAGCGCACGTGACGATCAACACCATGCCCCGAAACGACGAGGTCAGCGCCTTGCCCGCGTATCTCGAGCAGCTCGACGCGGCAAAGGTTGACGCGCTGATCGTGGCCGACCTCGGTGCCTTCACCTTGGCAAAAAAATATGCCCCCCACTGCGAGCTGCACATTTCCACGCAGCAATCCATCGCCAATTACGAATGCGCGAGCGCGTGGTACGATCTGGGCGCAAAGCGCGTCGTGCTGGCGCGGGAACTGAGCCTTGGGGAGATCGCCGAGATTCGGCAAAAAACACCGAAAGATCTGCAGATCGAGACCTTCGGGCACGGCGCGATGTGCGTCAGCTACTCGGGGCGCTGTCTTCTGAGCAACTACATGACCGGACGCGACTCCAATCGCGGCGCCTGTGCGCAGCCCTGCCGCTACCAATACGCGCTGATGGAGGAAAAACGCCCCGGAGAATACTTCCCCGTTTTCGAGGACGAAAAGGGTACATACATCATGAACTCGCGCGATATGTGCACCATCGATCACCTGCAAGCGCTGACGGACGCGGGAATCGACTGCATCAAGATCGAAGGGCGTGCAAAATCCGCCTACTACGCCGCCATCGTCACGGGCGCATACCGCCACTGCATCGACGATATTGCCGCCGGACGCGCGATCGACCCCGTCTGGCGGGACGAGGTCGAGCACGTTTCGCATCGCGTGTATTCCACGGGCTTTTATTTCGGCGAGCCCGGGCAGTATACCGCCCATTCTCGTTATCTGCGCGAATGGCAAATTTGCGCGAAAGTTGAGTCCTGCGACGAAAACGGTCTTGCCCTTTGCAGCCTCAACAACAAATTCGCGCAGGGCGACGCGCTGGAAGTCGTCGGTCCGGATCTTCGCCCCTTCCCGATCGTGGCCGAACACATGACGGATCTCGACGGCGGCCGCCTGACGGAGCCGAAAACGCCGCAAATGAAATTTTACCTGCAGCTTCCCGCGCCCGTGCCCGCTTTCTCCGTGCTGCGGCGCAATGTCGAGCTGTCAGCAACATGAGCGCAGATCTCGCGATCGAACAAAAAGGAGCGCAGCACGGCGTTTGCCGTGTCGCGCTCCTCCCTTTTTTGTGCGGAATGCTTATTTTTCGTAATCGGCTGCCACGCGCGTGGCGATAAAGTGGTGAAAATGCGTCTTGGCTTCCAGATGCAGCGGATGCTGTGCGTAGTTTTGCAGAGCCTCCCTGTTTTCGAACTCGGAGTACAGCGCGTAATCCATGCCGTTGAAAGCCTGCCGAATTTCCAGATGCAGCAAGCCCGGGATCTTCCCGACCAGCGGCTCCAAAACGGAGCGGACGATCGCGACGGCCTCGGCCTTGTCAACGTCCGCCTTCAGAGTGTAAAGAACGATATGCTTGACCATGTTTTCCTCCTAAAAATACCGGGACTGGCGAGTCCCGGTATTTGTTTTCTCGGCTTATTCGGCCTCGGTCTCTTCGGCGGGAGCAGCCTCGGTCTCGGGTACGAGCAGGGCACGGATGGACAGACTGATGCGCTTGTTCTCCGCGTCGATGTCGGTGATCTTGACCTGAACGTCCTGTCCTTCGGAGAGCACATCCTCGGGCTTTCCGATGCGGCGATCGGCGATCTGGGAGATGTGGATCAGACCGTCCACGCCGGGCAGGATCTCGGCGAAGGCACCGAAGGTCATCAGCTTAACGACCTTCGCATCGACGACGTCGCCGATGTTGTAGCGGGTCATGAACTGATTCCACGGATTCATCTCGGCGGTCTTGTAGCCGAGGGAGATCTTATGCTTCTCGGCGTCGAAGGCGAGGACGAAAACATCGATCTCGTCGCCGACCTTGACGACCTCGGCGGGATTCTTGATGCGGTTCCAGCTCAGCTCGG
>CAYOZT010000048.1:0-11939 GCA_964408545.1 uncultured Oscillospiraceae bacterium
GCTTGCTTGCTTGCTTGCTTGCTTGCTTGCTTGCTTGCTTGCTTGCTTGCTTGCCAACGCATTATACGCCTTGCTCATAAAATTGCAACCCCTTTTTGTAAATTTTTTCCGTTACGCGGAAATTTTTTATTCCTCGCTTTTGCGCACGTATTCTTCGAGGGTCTTGACCATGCTGTCGATGGTCGCCTGCGCGAAGCTGCGATAGTCGATCTGCGAAACGAAGGCGACGGCCTGTTCGATCTTTTCGTTCGAAACGTCGTAGATCTTAAAAGTCGAGCGCAGGAAAGCCTCCACCTTCTGCTCCATCGGGAACAGCATCGTGCACGGCACGGTAACGAAGGCGCGCATGATGCCGCCCGAGGCGATCTCCAGCTTGTAAAAATCCGAAATATCGAGATCCGGCAGATGCTCCTTGAAAATATCCGCCAATTTCACGGTGATGGTCTGCTGGATGATGTCCATGGACTTCGGCAGCGAGTATGCGCAATTGTACAGGTCGCGAATGTGCTCGCCCGACTCCGCCAAATACAGCTGCAACGTCGTCTCCGCCGCGTAGAAGAGGATCTTGTCGTCCGTCTTTCCTTCGAGCATTTTCGCCGTCGCGCTGAACTGCCCTTCCAAAACATATTCCACCAGCGCCGCAAGGATATCCTCCTTGTTGCGGAAAAGATTGATCAGCGAGCCGAGGTTGATATCCGCCGCCGCCGTGATCTCGCGCAGCGTGGTGTTCGTATAGCCGTTTTCCAAAAAAAGCTTCGCCGAAACGAAAAGTACGTGATTTTTCATCTTTTCGTGGTTTTTCCCGAGTTTGTTGTTCGCCATTGTTTCCTCCTGTCCGCAAAGGATGCTTTCTGTTTCATAATTCATTTTATAACGCGTTATAGTTATAGCACACATACAAAGAAATTGCAAGTATTATTTTTCATTTTTTGTAAAATTTTGGGGCAGGCTCCTCGCCTGCCCCAAAACATTTATTATAAGACCCGCAAAAATACATCCCTCGGTTTTCGTTCGTCGGAAATCCGTCAAAAAACCGTGGTCAACCAGTAGATGAGGCCGTATACAACGCCCGCGGCCAGACCGTAGACGATGACGGGGCCTGCGATGGTGAACAGCTTCGCGCCCACGCCGAGCACAAAGCCCTCCGTCTTGAATTCCACCGCGGGTGCGGCAATGGCATTGGCAAAGCCCGTGATGGGAACGAGCGTGCCCGCCCCCGCATAACGCGCGATGTTATCATAAAGGCTCAAGCCTGTCAGGAGCGCCGAGAGCGCAACGAGTGTCATCGACGTGGCGGTCGAGGCGTCGTCCTGCGCCAGTCCCAGCTTCAGAAAACCGTTCATGATGAGCTGCCCGAGCAGGCAGATCGTCCCGCCGATCCAAAACGCGTGAAAACAGTCCTTCCCCATCGGCGAGCGCGGCGCCAGCTCGCGCACCAATCGATCGTATTCCTTTTCGTTCATTCTTCTCCCCCCTGCTCCAGTATGCCCGAAGGGCGGAAGAATATGCTTGCGAAAAATCGAGCGTGCCGCATAATGCAGCACGCTCGTCAGATTTTTACAGGACGGGCTCGATCCAGCCGTACAGATCGGGCTCCTTGCCCCACTGGATGCCGGTCAGCTTGTCGTAGATGGCCTGTGCGACGGGGCCGATCTCACCGTTAGACAGGCGGATGACATCGCCGCGGTACTCCAGCAGGCCGACCGGAGAGATGACGGCCGCGGTGCCGGTGCCGAAGGCTTCGGTCAGCAGACCCTTGGTGTAGGCCTCGTACAGCTCGGCGACGGAGATCGGGCGCTCCTCGACCTCGAGTCCCATGTCCGCGGCCAGACGCAGCACGCTCTTGCGCGTGATGCCGGGCAGGATGGAGCCGCCGGTCGGGGCGGTGCAGATCTTGTGGTCGATGACGAACATCATGTTCATCGCGCCGACTTCCTCGACGTACTTGTTCTGCTTGCCGTCCAGCCACAGAACCTGATCGAAGCCGTTTTTGGAAGCCTCGTAGGCGGCGCGCAGAGAAGCGGAGTAGTTACCGCCCGTCTTGGCCGCGCCCGTGCCGCCCTTGACGGCGCGGACATAGCTGTCCTCGATGTGGATGCTGACGGGCGCCATGCCGTTCTTATAGTACGAACCGGCGGGCGAGCAGATGATATAGTACAGATAGTGCTTCGCGGGATGGACGCCCAGCTCCGCGCCGTCGGAGATCATGGTCGGACGCAGGTACAGCGACGTACCGTCGCGATGCGGTACCCAATCCTGCTCGAGCTCGACGAGCATTTTCATTGCCTTGACTTGGAAGTCGGCGTCGAGCTGCGGCATGACCATACGCTCCGCACTGCGGTTCAGACGCATGGCGTTTTCCATGGGGCGGAACATCTGGATGTGACCGTCAGCGCGGCGATAAGCCTTCAGACCCTCGAAGATCTCCTGGCTGTAGTGCAGCACGGGAGAGGCGGGATCGATCATCAGCGGGCCGTAGGGCTGAATGCGCGCATCGTGCCAACCTTGGCCTTCGTCGTACTCGACGATGAACATATTGTCCGTGAAGAATTTACCGAAGCCGAGCTTGGACTCGTCCGCAGGCTTCTGTTTGGGATTTTCGTTTTTAATGATCTTGATTTCCAGATCGAGCATTTCGACTTTCTCCTTACAATTTTACTTAACGCAGGCGGCACCGCGGCGCAGTGCCTCGATGTTCAGGTCGACCAGCTTGGCCTTGGGGCCGGTGAACATATGCACCAGCATTTCCTTGATGGTCTCGGTGCCGAGGTTGCCCATGGCCTCGATGTAGGCGCCCAGCATGACCATGTTGGCCACCTTGGCATTGCCCAGCTCGTTGGCGATGTCCAGACACGGAACGTAGATGGCGCGCACGTCGTCGCGCTCGACCTTCTCGGTGATGATGGAGCTGTTGACGAAGACGGTGCCGCCTTTGACAACGGTCGGCTCGAATTTACGAAGGGACGGCAGGTTCATGGCGATCAGCTCGGTCGGCTCGAGGACGATCGGGCAGATGATCTCTTCTTCGGAGATGACGACGCAGCAGTTTGCCGTACCGCCGCGCATTTCCGGGCCGTAGGAAGGCAACCAAGAAACGTCCTTGCCTTCTTTCATGCCGGCCTCGGCCAAGGTCTTGCCGATGGCCATAACGCCCTGTCCGCCGAATCCGGCGATCATGATTTCATTGGTCATCTTACTTTACCTCCTCGTCAACGTCTTTGTACACACCCAGCGGGAAGTAGGGGATCATATTGTCCTTGAGCCAATCGATGGCGGCGGCGGGCGTCTTGCCCCAGTTGGTCGGGCAGCAGGCCAGTACTTCCACGAAGGTGAAGCCCTTGCCTTCCATCTGCATCCGGAAAGCCTTCTTGATGGCCTTCTTGGCCTTGTTGAGGTTCGCCAGATCGTGCACGGAAACACGGGTGACATAGGCGGCGCCCTCGAGCGTGGAGATGATCTCGCTCATGCGGATGGGCTTGCCGTAGTGATCGGCGTCACGTCCCAAAGGCGCGGTGGTCGCCTTCTGGCCGACGAGGGTGGTCGGCGCCATCTGGCCGCCGGTCATGCCGTAAATGGCGTTGTTGATAAAGATGGTGGTGATCTTCTCACCGCGCATGGCGGCGTGGACGACCTCGGCGGTGCCGATGGCGGCCAAGTCGCCGTCGCCCTGATAGGTAAAGACGGTCGTTCCGGGCGCGGAAACGCGCTTGATGGCCGTCGCGACTGCGGGCGCGCGGCCGTGCGCGGCCTCGTGCATATCGCAGTTGAAGTAGTTATACGCAAAGACGGAGCAGCCGACGGGCGCAACGCCGATCGTGGTGCCGAGAATGCCCAATTCTTCCATGACCTCGGCCACGAGCTTGTGGACGATACCGTGGGTACAGCCGGGGCAATAGTGCAGCTCGGCATCGGTCAAGCCTTTGGTTTTCTGATATACAATAGCCATGATTTCTTACCTCCCGATAGCTGCTTTCGCCACGGCCGCCACCTCGGCGGGAGTGGGCACGACGCCGCCGGCCTTACCGACGAAGGATACAGGGCGGCAGCCCTCCAGCGCGATCTTGACATCGTCGATCATCTGTCCCATGCTCAGCTCAAAGTCCACGACGGCCTTGACGCTGTCCTGCATGGCAGCCGCCTTGAGCTGCTTGCCGGGGAACGGCCACAGCGTGATGGGGCGGAACAGGCCTGCCTTAATGCCCTCTTTTTCGAGCATTTTGATCGCGGCCTTGGTGATTCTCGAGGGCGTGCCGTAAGCAACGAAGAGCACTTCGCAGCCTTCGGTGTTGACCTCTTCCCAACGCGTCTCGTTCTCTTCCATGGCCTTGTACTTCGCGGCCAGATGCTCGTTATGTACGGCGCACAGGTTCGGATCGATGTACAGCGAGTTGATGATGTTGGGCTTTCTTTCGCCCTTGGTGCCGGTGGTCGCCCAAGTCTTCTCGGGCAGCTCACGCTTCGGCAGCTCGCGCCACTCGATCGCTTCCATCATCTGACCGATCATGCCGTCGGCCAAGACCATGACGGGGTTACGATACTGATCGGCGACATCGAAGGCCATCTGCACATAGTCGGCGGCCTCCTGAATGGTCGCGGGCGCGTAGACCAGATGACGGTAGTCACCGTTGCCGCCGCCGCGCGTGGCTTGGAAATAGTCGCCCTGCGCAGGCTGGATGGTGCCCAGTCCCGGGCCGCCGCGCATCATGTTGATGATAACGGCGGGCAGCTCCGCGCCGCACATATAGGTGATGCCTTCCTGCTTCAGGGAAATTCCGGGAGAGGAAGAAGAGGTCATGCAGCGCACGCCGCAGCCGGCAGCGCCGTAGATCATGTTGATGGCAGCGACCTCGGACTCAGCCTGCAGGAAGCAGCCGCCCACCTTCGGCAGGTGGTAGGACAGATACTCCGGAATCTCATTCTGGGGGGTAATGGGATAACCGAAGAAATACTTACAGCCGGCACGAATGGCGGCTTCGGCAACGGCCTCGTTGCCTTTCCACAGTTCTTTTTCCATGCTTTCCTCCTTAGTCCCGTTCTACGGTAATGATGGAATCGGGGCACATCTTCGCGCAGCTGGCGCAGCCGGTACACTTATCGGCGTTCTCGGCAGGCACGGCGGCGGGGTGATAGCCCTTGCGGTTGGTCGCATCAAGGTCCATGACGATGATGTGCTTGGGGCAGACCAGAGTGCAAAGCTCGCAGCCCTTACATCTGTCCCGGTCGAAAGTTACTTTTCCGGCCATGTTAAAGTTCCTCCTCACAGAATACAATTTCCCAAGGTTTTTTCATATAGATATCCATCGGCAAAATTTCACCGACGAGTTTATCCCGAACTTGATCGACGAATTTTTTCTCCACCGCGTGATGGACGACGGGCAGCCCCGTCTTTTCCGACAGCGCCTGCGCCAAGGCGGCGCCCTTTAAGATCTCCTGTGGCGTCGTCTCGGCGCACAGGTGGGTGTTGTTGACGATGCCCGTCATTTTCTGACGGCATTCGAACTCGATGCCGCGCATATACTCGAGCGCCGTGTCGACCGTCTTCGTCTCGGGGCGGTTGGCGTTCAAGACGAACAGCAGGTCAAATTCCTCCGCGTGCAGCTGCGGGGCAAAGCGTGCCAGCACGCGTGCGCCGATCGGATCGCCGCCGATATCCAGCACGCCCGTCCATTTTTCCTGCTGGAAAACGGACATGACCTCTGGATTGATCGCGGGGATATCCGCCACGCCGCCGCACGAGGTAACAATCACGCGGATGCCTGCCTGCTCGAGCCGTTTGGTCTGCTCATAGCTGCGAAAATAGGGGTTGACGATGTCCAGATCCGCCAGTGCCACGTTTTCGCGCTCACGCGCGAGCTTCAGCGCCAGATTGACGGCGTATTCCGTCTTTCCCGAGCCGTAGTGCCCGGTGACGATCTGCATTCTTTTCATGCGCGGTACACCTTCGCCTCTTCGCGGCCGGAGAGCACTCTCTGCGCGCCCTGCGCGAGCGCGAGCATCTCGTCCTCACCGGGGAAAACGTGCACGGGCGCAAGATAGCGGACATACTCCTCGATCCAGCCCATCAGTGTCTGATCGTAGGCAAAGCCGCCCGTGAGCAAGATCGCATCGACCTTTCCCTGCAGCGCGGCGCCCATGGCGCCGATCTCCTTGGCGACCTGATAGGCCATGCCGCGGTAAGCAAGCTCCGCCTGCTGATCGCCTGCGGCGATGCGGCGGGAGATCTCGCGGCCGTCGTTCGTTCCGGTGTAGCCGACAAGGCCGCACTTCATGCAGAAGAAATGCCGCAGTTCGGCGTAATCCTTGCCGTATTTTCCGCTGAGCGTGGCACGCACCACGTCCAGTACGGGCAGCGTGCCCGGGCGTTCGCCGGTATACGCGCCCTCGCCCTCGAGTCCGTTGTTGACGTCGATGACGCGGCCGCCGCGGTGGGCGCCGACGGTCGTGCCGCCGCCCATGTGGGCAACGATCAGGTTGAGCTCTTCATAGCGCTTGCCGATCCGGTCGGCGTAACGCTTGGCGATGGCTTTCTGGTTGAGCGCGTGGAAGAGCGGGCGGCGCGGGAAATCGGGATGTCCCGACAGGCTCGCGACCTCGTCGATCTCGTACACGACGGGCGGATCGACCACATAGGCGGGCTTGCCGAACTCCGCGCCGATCTCGGAGGCGAGGATGCCGCCGAGGTTACAAACGTGGAAGCCGTAGTTGCAGCTGCGGAGGTCGGTCAACATATCCTCGTTGACGAGGTAAGTGCCGCCCTCGATGCGCTTGACGAGGCCGCCGCGGCCGACGATGGCGTCCAGCTCGCGCAGGTCGACACCCTGCTCGTTCAGATAGGCCAAAATGACGCCTTTGCGGAAGACGGCATTCTCGTCCATGGTGGAGATGTGTGCCATTTCCTCCGGCGTGTGGCGGAACACATGGAGCATGATCTCCCTGTCCCCCTCGTAGATGGCGACCTTTGTGGAGGTCGAGCCGAAATTCATGGCCAAAACTTTGTATTGCTTCATGGAAAACTCCTTATGCTTTCGCGGCGGCGATCTTGAGCGCCAGCGCGATGGAATTGAGCTTGGTCTCGTCCGAGTCGGCGCGGCTGGTCAGCACGATGGGGGCTTTCGCGCCCACGATGACGCCCGCATTCTTCGCCTTGGCCATGAAGACCATGGACTTATAGAACACGTTGCCGACCTCGATGGCGGGCACGAGCAGGATATCGGCGTGCCCCGCGTTCGGATCGGTGATGCCCTTGTGGTGCGCGGCCTCGACGGAGATAGCATTGTCCAGTGCCAGCGGGCCGATGACGGTGCAGCCGTCGATCTCCCCTGCCCGATTGGCCTCGACCAACGCGGCGGCATCGAGCGTCGCCTGCATTTTGGGATTGACCTTCTCCACGGCGCACAGACACGCGGCGATCGGGTTTTCGTTACCCAGCGCGTGCGCAACGCGAACGGTGTTTTTCAAAATATGCTTTTTCGCCTCCAGATCGGGGGCGATGTTCATGGCGGCGTCGGCCAAATAGAACAGCCGATCGTATCCGGGGACCTCGAACACGGCCACGTGCGACAGCACGGGCGCATCCCGCAGGCCGATCTCCTTGTCGAGAACGGCCTTCAAAATGATCGCCGTATCGACGATGCCCTTCATGACGACGTCGGCCTTACCGTCGCGCACGAGCTTGACCGCCGTACGGCAGGCGAGCACCTTGTCGCCCTCGTCGACGATGGCATAGTCGGAAAGGTCGATGTGCAGCTTTTCGGCAATGGCGCGGATCTCCCGCTCATCGCCGACCAAGGTCGCGGTCGCGATGCCGAGACGGTGTGCTTTGTCTACGGCCAGCAATACTTCCTCATCCTGCGCGACGGCGACAGCCAGTCGGCTCGAAGAAGTGTTTTCCCCCGAAATACGCAGTTGCTCCAAGGATCGAATCATAACGCAGCTCCTTCCGTGTTGTTCATTCTGTCCAAAATGAAAGCGGATATTTCCTTTTCATTGTGTAATAACGCTATTATTGTTATGATATTACGAAACCGACGGAAAGTCAATGCGCAAAATAACGAAAAGCGAAAAAAAGACGGATTTTTTTATTTTTTGTTGGAAGTGTCCGCGCGTGGCGTACACTTTCTCCCAAAAGGAAGAACGAAAGCGTTGCTTCCTTTTCGTCCTCGTGCGATCCGTACGCGCCGTTTGCATCCGCTCCCGCGGCGAAGTTTTCTACGCTTTGCGGAAAAATCGAGCGTATGATGTCGGCAGCGTCAACCTCAACTTTTGATAAGAAACATTTTGCAAAAAATCCCCCACCCTATTGAAAAGTACATCGAAGCTGTGATATGCTGTGTATACCATACAAACGGAGGTGTGGCAGATGGAATTTGAAAACATTATCCTTCGGGATATGATCGAGTCCGACATTGAGGATTATGTGCGATGGTTTACCTTGGAGCGAGAATGGGAAAACTGGGATGCTCCATGGGAGAAAGAGGACACCGACGAAGAAAGCGAGCGCACGTTTTGGCGTGAATACTATGCGTCCGTGAAAGATCTTCCCGACGATGTTCGCCGCCGGAAATTTGAAATCGAATGGAACGGCAGACACATCGGTTGGGTCAGTTCCTATCCCATTGACGAGAACTATGAATGGATCGGAGAGGTCAAGGACGGGCAGAGCGTTCACCGTGCCATCGGTATTGATATTTGCGAGCCCGATGTATGGGGAAACGGTATCGGCACAAACGCGCTGCGCGCTTTTATGAACTACTGTTTTGACAGCGGTGTGGACGCGCTTTACACACAGACTTGGTCGGGCAACGTCCGTATGCTCCGCTGTGCCGAAAAACTCGGCTTTACAGAGTGTAACCGCAACGTCGGCACACGAGAGGTTGACGGTAAGAAATACGATGGGTTGACCTTCAGATTGGAGAGAACATGAAAATTGCACTTGCTTCGGCACGAATCATTGACCGAGATACAGCCTATAATCTGTCGCAGATGGAGCGCTATATGAAAAAAACGAAAGCGGAGGGAGCAGAGCTTGTCTGCTTCGGAGAGGCTTTCGTGCAAGGCTTCAATGCGCTTTCGTGGCAGTATGAAGAAGATCGGAAAATCGCGTTGACGACTGCATCACGGGAGTTTGCGCAAATACGGAATTTGACGAAAGAAATCGGTATCGACGTTCTGTTCGGATATAACGAGTTGGCGCGGGAGTCCATCTATTCTTCTTGCGCTTTGATCTCCGACGGCGAGATCCTCCACAATTACCGCCGCATCTCAAAAGGTTGGAAGGAATACACCCAAACAGACGAGCATTACAAGGAAGGTTCCTCTGTCGAGGTCTTTGACTACAAGAGCAAAAAATGCGTGATCGGTCTTTGCGGCGATCTTTGGGAGTATCCCGAACGGTTTGCGCTCGGAGAGGATATTCTTTTCTGGCCTGTTTACGTCTGCTGGACAAAAGAAGAATGGGAAAATGGCGGCAAAATCGAATATGCCGAGCAGGCAAAGCTGTGCTGCGAGAACACCTTGTATGTCAATTCGATCTGTGACGGGGATGCCTTTGGCGGTGCTGCGCACTTTGCGTGCGGAAAAGTTCAAAAAGAGCTGCCGATCTTCAACGAAGGTTTGTTGATCGTGGCAGTTTAGAAGTCTTCTCATTGTATTTTTACTTTCTGTATGTGTTCGCCGCAAGTACGGCTATGTAAGCAGTGCAAGTCTGTATAATCGTGATTTGATAAATCTAAATTCTATAGAATCGTTTTGGGCTTGAAGAATTTATCCTGCGTTTTTTACCGAATTCGGCGAAAATTATCTTGCGTTTTTTACCGTTTTGAGCGTTTTCTATCTTGCGTTTTTTCTATTATTATGGTATACTATAAGCGAACAAGGAGGATGATGCTATGATCTTCGAACGAAAAGTATATAGCAAACTACTTGATTGGAAAGAAAACGCCGCAGGAGAAAAGGCTCTGATGATCGAGGGTGCGCGCCGAATCGGAAAGTCCACCATCGTAGAGGAATTTGCGAAGGCCGAGTACAAAAGCTATCTTTTGATCGACTTCAACGATGCCTCGGATGTTGTCGAGGATGCGTTCAATAAGTATCTCAACGATCTTGATACCTTTTTTATGATACTCAGTACCGAGTACGGCAAGCAGCTTTACCGCGGGCAATCACTGATCATATTCGATGAGGTGCAAAAATTTCCCAAAGCGCGGCAATCCATCAAGCGACTGGTCAAGGACGGCAGATTTGATTACATTGAGACCGGTTCGCTGATCTCCATACAGGAAAACGTGAAGGATATCACTATCCCGTCGGAGGAACGCACCATTAAAATGTATCCGATGGATTTCGAGGAATTTTGTTGGGCATTCGGTGAAGATATGCTCGTCAAGTATATCCGCAGTTGCTTTGATTCTCTGACGCCGCTTGAGGACACCCTGCATCACAAAGCCATGCTTCTGTTCAAGCAATATATCTTGGTCGGCGGTATGCCGAAAAGCGTCTCGGCATATCTTGGAAACGACCGCAATTTCAATATGGCGGACACCGAAAAGCGCGACATTTTGACGCTGTACCGAAACGACATTGGAAAAGCCGACACCAAATATCGCTCGCGCATTCAATCCATATTCGAGCAGATTCCCGCCTTTCTTTCCCTGCATGAAAAGCGCGTTCGCCTATCCAACATCGAAAAGAACGCCAATTTTCCGCTGTATCAGGACACCTTCTTCTGGCTCGGCAACTCCATGATGACCAACGAGTGCTTCAACTGCAACGATCCGAATGTCGGCTTGTCCCTGAACGAGGATCGCACATATATCAAATGCTATATGGGTGATACCGGTTTGCTCGTCAGCCACGCATTTACCGAAAGCGAGATCGCTGAGGGCGGGCTTTACAAGCAGATATTGCACGACAATCTGTCGATCAATGAAGGAATGCTTTTTGAAAATGCGATCGCACAATGCTTGGTCGCAAACGGATACAAATTGTTTTTCTATACACGGTACAACGAAGAGAAACACCGCAATGATATGGAGATCGATTTCTTGATATCCAACGGCAGCGTCACAAAGCCGAAGATATTCCCAATCGAGGTCAAATCAAGCAAGCGGTATACAACGACGTCTCTTGAAAAATTTGTAGAGGTTTATCGCAAGCGTATTGGCAAGGCCTATGTTATCCACACCAAAAATCTATCCGTCAAGGGCGATATCGTATGTATTCCGTCCTATATGACGATCTGTTTGTAATAGATATATCTCAGTCTGTCAAAGAACCCCTGTTCTCGCATAGCAAAAACAGGGGTCCTTTGACAGGCTGGCGCGGCCGACGAGAGCCCTCGTCGGCCGCGCTGGTTTATTTAGATGTCGCCATCACTGCAGTGGATGGTATAATCGCCGATTCCTGAGTCCCAATAATCTTCTTTGCTGATCGCCTCCCACTGAGCCTGTGTGCCTGTGAAATAAATATCCGTCAGGCTCTTGCCAGAGAACGCAACCTCGCCGATGCTCGTCACGCTGTCCGGGATCGTGATGTTCGTCAGTCTACGACAGTCGAAGAACGTCTTATCCGCAATGCACTTTGTCCCTTCCTTGATCGTATAGGCACCGGAAAGGCTATCTTTTGCTGCAATCAAGTAATTGCCTATGTACAGCATACCATTTGTCCAGTTTGATTTGTCGTTATAATATGCCGTACCGGAGAACGCCTCTTCGCCGATGCTCGTCACGCTGTCCGGGATCGTGATGCTCGTCAGGCTGCTGCACTCGTAGAACGCATGATAGCCTATGCTTGTCACGCTGTCCGGGATCGTGATGCTCGTCAGGCTACCGCAGCCCCTGAACGCCTCATCCGCAATGCACCTTGTTCCCGCCTTGATCGTATAGGAACCGGAAAAGTTTCTATTTGCTTCGATCAGATGATTTCCTATGTACAGCACGCCG
>CAYOZT010000049.1:0-11824 GCA_964408545.1 uncultured Oscillospiraceae bacterium
GCCCGTGGACGTGGTCATCCGCCCCGAGGATATCGACATCGTGGCCAAGGAGGAAGGACACCTCGTCGGCACGGTGACGAACATCACCTTCAAGGGACTCAATTACGACATCATCGTCGAGTTCAAGGGCTTCAAGTGGCTCATCCAGACGACGGACTACTGCGCCGTCGGCTCGACCATCGGCATTCGCCTCAATCCCGAGGATATCCACATCATGCACAAGAGTGAATACTCCGGCTTGTTCGGTGACTACAGCTCCTACTCTGCCGAGTACGACGAGCTGGCGGAGGATGCGGACGATGCGGAAGAATAAATCGGTACTTTTGAGTATACCTTATATCATATGGATGATCGTGTTCACGCTCATCCCGCTGGGCGTGGTGGGCTACTACGCTCTGACCGATCCCGACACGGGCGCCTTCACGTGGGATAATCTCCTCGAGCTCGGTACCTATCTTCCCGTGTTCGGCCGTTCGATCGCCTATTCGGTGGTATCGGCGTTTCTGTGCCTGCTGCTGGGCTATCCCGTGGCGTACTATATCGCGCATCGCAGCGAACTGGCGCAGAAACTGCTGTATATGCTCGTGATGCTGCCGATGTGCATGAGCTTTTTGCTGCGCACGCTCGCGTGGGTGGGTCTGTTGCAGGATACGGGCATCATCAACACTTTCCTGCAAAAGCTCGGGCTCGGGCAGCTCTCGCTCATCCGCCATCCCGGCGCCGTGGTGCTGGGCATGGTGTATAACTATCTGCCGTATATGATCCTGCCGTTGTACGCGATCATCGTCAAGATCGACGATCGCCTCATCGAAGCGGCGGAGGATCTCGGCTGCACCCCGCTGCAGACCTTCACGAAGGTGGTGCTGCCGCTGTCCGTGCCCGGCATCGTCACGGGCATCACGACGGTGTTCGTGCCCGCGGTGTCCACTTTCTACATTTCGCAGAAACTCGGCGGCACGGAAATGCTCATCGGCGACGTCATCGAGCGCCTCTTCAAGCAGGGCGACAATGCCAATCTCGGCGCGGCGCTGAGCCTGATCCTGATGATCTTGGTATTTGTCTGCACGGGCATCATGAACAAGGTGACCGGCGCGGACGGAGAGGATGTGGTGGCGATATGAAAAAAGCGAACCGCATCATCACGATCCTCATTTTCGTGTTTTTGTATGCGCCGATGCTGGTGCTGATCGCCGGCTCTTTCAACAAGGGGACGAGCCTGTCGCGTTTCGACGGCTTTACCTTTGCGCAGTACGCGGAGCTGTTTCGCGATACGGATCTTTTGAAACTGCTGGGGAATTCGCTGCTGATCTCGGTGCTCGCCAGCGGCATCGCGACCGTGTTCGGCACGGTGGCGGCGGTGGGCATCTGCAACCTGAACCCGAAATTGCGCCGCCTGACCATGCAGGTGACGAATATCCCCATGACCAACCCCGATATCGTCACGGGCATTTCACTGTCGCTGCTGTTCGTGTTCGTCGGCAGTAAAATGCTGGGGCTGCAGAACAGCCTGACTTTCTGGACGCTGCTGATCGCGCACATCACCTTCAACCTGCCGTACGTGATCCTGAACGTAATGCCCAAGCTCAAGCAGATGGACAATTCCCTCGTCGAGGCGGCGATGGATCTCGGCTGCACGCCGCTGCAGTCGTTCTTCAAGGTGACACTGCACGAGATCATGCCCGGCGTCGTGGCGGGTGCGATCATGGCCTTCACGATGAGTCTGGACGATTTCGTCATCAGTTATTTCGTTTCCGGCATGGATTTCGTGACGCTGCCCGTGGAGATCTACAGCTACACGAAAAAACCCATCCCGCCCAAGATCTACGCGATGTTCACGCTGCTGTTTTTGCTGATCCTCGGATTGATGATCGCGATGAATCTGCTGCAGTACCGCGCCGATCGGAAGAAAGTGCAGGTGGCGAAATGAAAAAACTTGCTGTTTTGTTGTTGGCCTGCCTGTTTTTGCTCGGCTGCACGCCCAAAGATCCGAACGAAAGCGGCGCGTCGGACGAGAGGATCACCCTGAACGTATACAACTGGGGACAGTACATCGCCGACGGCTCGGACGGTTCGCTGGATGTGATCGCCGCGTTTGAGGAAAAGTATCCCAACATCCGCGTCAATTACACCACCTTCGAGTCCAACGAAGTCATGTACACGAAGCTGGCCAACGGCGGTATCACGGTGGATCTGATCTTCCCGTCGGATTACATGGTCGACCGCCTGCGGCAGGAGGGAATGCTGCTGGAGCTGAATTTCGACAATATCCCCAATTACAAGTACATCGACGAGAGTTTCAAAAATCTGGCATACGATCCCGAGAACCGCTACTCCGTGCCCTACACGTGGGGCACCGTCGGCATCATTTACAATACAAAATATGTCGACGAGGCCGACGTCACCGGCTGGGAGCTGCTGTGGAACGAAAAATATGCCGATAAGATCCTCATGTTCGACAATTCGCGCGACGCGATGGCCATCGCGCAGTATTTGCTCGGCTACGACGTCAACACCACCGACGAGCAGGCACTGCGCGCCTGCGCCGAAGCGCTCGAGCGGCAAAAGCCGCTGGTGCAGCAGTACGTGATGGATCAGGTCTACGACCTGATGGAAAACGAGGAGGCGTGGATCGCTCCGTATTACGCCGGCGACTACGTGCAGATGACACAGGTCAATGAAAATCTGGCCTTCTGCTTCCCGGAGGAGGGTTTCAACCTCTTCACGGACGCCGCGTGCATCCCGAAGTGCGCCAAGCAGAAAGAAGCGGCGGAGCTGTTCATCAATTTCCTGTGCGAGCCGCAGATCGCGGGCGCGAACATGGATTGGGTGTGCTACGGAACGCCGCTGTCCGCGGCGAAGGAATACCTCGATCCGGATGTGGCGGATAACGAGACGGCTTACCCCGCCGCCGACATCCTCGGCAAGGGCACGTCCTTCTCCTACCTCGACCCGAGCGTCACCCGCTTCGTCGAAAGCCTTTTCCTGAAAGTGCGCATCGGCTGACAAATTTGGTCGGATCGGTGCAAAGATGGTTACAAACTGTAACTTTTTACGGATACCGATAACGAATAAGCGAATATTATTGTGTTATTTTTCCAAATGTGGGCGTAAAAATTTTGGAAGAATTGTAAAATGTGACCAAGAAATGCTACATTTTATGTAATCCTCTTGATTTTCTGCGCGCGCTTTGGTAAAATATTAGCGTATGGTAAGGACGGCTGAAAGGCTACCCCTTTCCGTGCGCCCGTCCGTTTTCTCGCCTGCCTGCAGGAGGCAGACGGGATCCAAACCCAAGGCATTGGTAGTAAATGCCACAAAACAAATCATAAGAAAGGGAAGAATTTTATGACTAAGAAAATTTTTGCAATGTTCTTGGCCGTGCTGATGGTCGTTTCCATGCTGCCTACCTCCGTGTTCGCAGACGGAACTACCGGTCTTTGCCCCGGCAAGGAATACGAGCACACCAAGGAAAATTGCACCGAAGACGAGTCGAAGCGCGTGATCGTTGCTCCGACCTGTGAGAAATGGGGTTATACCCTGCGTTACTGCTTCGACTGCGGTAAGGGCTTTGCAACCGACCCCACCGAACCGCTGAAGCATGAGCTGGAGCAGATCGAGGGCGAGAAGGCTCCCACCTGCACCGAGCCCGGCTACGGCTCCAAGTGGGGATGCACCCGTTGCGAGTACACCGAGACGAGAGAAGATACAGAGGCGCTCGGCCACGATATGCAGCCGGTCGGCGTTGTCGACTGCGAGAAGGGCGGCAAGCTTACATACAAGTGCACTCGCTGCGACCACACCGAAGAGATAGACATTGATCCCGGCAAGCATATGTGGGGCGAATGGATCCTTTCGAAGAAGGCTACCGCCGAGGAAGAGGGCGAAGCCTATCGCGAGTGTGAAGCTTGCGGCGCGAAGCAGACCGTGAACGTCTACTATCACGACCACGTTTTCTTCACCTTTGAAGAGATCCCCGCTACCTGCACCACCGACGGCGTCGAGGGCTATGTCGAATGCCGCATCTGCGGAAAGAGATATCTCAACAAAGAGGCCAAGGAAGAGGACGAGATCAAGTCCGACGAGGATCTGGTCATCCCCGCCGGCCACGTTGAGGACGACGGTGTCGTCACGACGGCGCCCAACTGCACCGACAAGGGCGTCAAGACCTATACCTGCACCGTGTGCGGCGCGACCAGAACCGAAGACATCGACGCTCTGGGTCACACCGAGGATGAAGGTGTCGTCACGACAGAGCCCAACTGCACCGACAAGGGCGTCAAGACCTATACCTGCACCGTGTGCGGCGCGACCAGAACCGAAGACATCGACGCTCTGGGCCACACATGGAACATCACCGAGCCTTCCTGCAAGGACACTGAGCGTACCTGCACCGTGTGCGGCGCTACGGAGCCTGTTACTCCCGGCGAGCACGATTGGTACGAAGTCAAGACCCAAGTGGAAACCAACTGCGTAGAGGACGGCGCTGCGTTCTACAAGTGCCGCAACTGTACCGCGACTGATGTTAAACCGCTCGATCACGATTGGGACGATGGCGTCGTCACGAAGGATCCTACCTGCACCGAGAAGGGCACCAAGCGGTTCACCTGTAACCGCGAGAACTGCGGTGCGACCAAGGAAGAGGATATCGACGAGCTCGGCCACGATTATGGTGAGTGGACGACCGTCAAGAAGCCTACCTGTACCGCTGATGGCTTGAAGACTCGCGTTTGCGGTCGCGCCAATTGCGAAGACCCGACTGATTTTGAAGTTATCGAAGCTACCGGCCATGAGGAACTGGAGATCACTGTCAAGGCCACCTGCGTGACCTACGGCTTCAGCTACACGATCTGCACCAACGAGAACTGCCCGGTCGAGGCGAAGAAGACCGTCGTCGTTGACGGCTACACCTACTACCTGCAGGACGCCGAGGGCAACAAGGCTGCCGTTCATCTGCTGAGCAATCTGACCATCGATGTCACTGCCGGCAAGAACGAGCACAACCATGCGGAATTCGTGATTACGGAAGTCCTTCCGACCTGCAAGACGGACGGCTACAAGATCGAATGCTGCACCGCCTGTACCTATCGTAAGGAGTATAAGGCCGCAGACTATCCCAAATACAAGATGACGGGTCACGCCTTTACAAACGAGACGATCGTAGAACCGAACGCTTGCGGCGTTGAAGGCCTGAAGCACATTGCGTGCGCCAACAAGGACTGTAAGGTCAGCTATTATGAGGTCATTCCTGCCAATACACATAACTATGTGCTGGACGAGGCGCAGTCCACCTGCCAGAAGCAGATCTATGTCTGCCATGAGAAGAACTGCGACGGGGACGAGTGCCTCGCCGTGAAGGAAGTACTGGGCTTCTACGACGATTACGATCTGCACAACTGGGAAATCGTTGAAACGCATTACGCCATGCATACCGAGCACAACTACTACACCGCGCTGAAGTGCACACTGTGCCAGACCGATGGCAAGCTGGACGGCGTATACACCACCGTGGACGGCGAGATCGTTGCCGATCCTGCCTATGTCGACGAGAACGGCGCCCCGATCACCCACTGGGAGTACTGCAACAGCTGCCAAGAGCACAGCTACATTTTCGAGACGCTCGCCGATGCGAAGGATAAGCACATCGAAAAACTCGAGTTTATCACCAGCGATTCTGCCGTTACCTGTGAGGCAAACGGCGTCGACAGATATTACTGCAAAGACTGCAAATATGATGTCCTCGTGAAGAACAATGAGGGCATTGGCCACAAGTTCGCTACTGTCATCGACGGCAGCGGCTGCCTCAAAGAAGGTACCGAGCTGCTCGACGAGAACGGCCTGCCCAAGGACTATATCAAGGAGTCCACCTGCACCGAAATCGGCTATCACTACTACAGCGGCTGCACCGTGAAGGGCTGCCGGTACTACAACGAGAAGGCCGGTACAGTCGAGACCATCCCCATGAAGGATCACGAGTACGAGACCATCAGCGATCCCTGCGCTACTCCCTCCTTCGGCGAGGAAGAGAAGGCTTACGCCGCCTGCAAGAACTGCGGAGCCGCTAAGTACAACAAGTGCGTGATCGAGTTCCAGCAGGATGCCGAGAACCTCTGCACCGACTACACCTACCTCATCTACAGCTGCGGCGAGTGCGGCAAGATGCACGCTCTGTACTTCTACGGCAAGTTCGGTCATGACATGGTCAAGATCGACGAGGTCGCGCCTACCTACACCGATGCCGGCTATGAGCTCTGGAAGTGCCGCTTCTGCGACCACACGGAAGAGAATGAGATCGCGAAGCTCGTTTGCGAGCATCCCGAGGATCAGCTTGAGCTCATCGAAACCGTCGATCCGACCTGCCTGAAGGAAGGCTACACCGAGTACGAGTGCAAGATCTGCGGCGAAACCGTTTACACCTACACCGACAAGATCGATCACACCAACAAGGACGGCGAGGTCATTGATCCGATCTGCAAAGAGGGCTATGATATAGCGAAACATACCTGCACTATGTGCGGTCGGCCGATCCTTGAGCATGATATGGTGTTCGAAGGTCACCGTGACGCCACCTGTCTGGAGCCCGGTTACGACTTCTCCCGTTGCAGCAGATGTGGAGAAGAAGGCGATTTTAAGTGGTTCCTGAACGAGCCCGCCAAGAACCCCGAGCACGCCTACATCGAAGAGCTCATCGAGGACTATGTCCGCGTCGAGCCCACCTACGAGAACGAAGGCTACGAGAGCTACAGGTGCGTCATCTGCGGTGAAACCTTCACCAACGTTATCCCGAAGCTCGACGGCCTCGAGATGAACATGACCCTTGCCAACGCGAACGGTCGCGAGGGCTACACCTACGGCTCCTTGGTCGAACTGACCATTAAGCTCAACGGCAACGACGCCAATGTCAGCAGCTTTGCCTTCAATGTCCAGATCCCCAAGGGACTGAGCTTTGTCGAGGCAAAGGCAAACACCCTGAACTTCAGCATGGTTAAAACCACCGACGCCGAGAATGCGAACGAAAAGGGCGTGATCGAGGTCATCGGCTGGAACCTCAAGAATGTCAATGTGACCGGCGAGCAGGAGATCCTGAAGCTGTATTTCCGCGTTGTGGAAAATACTGCCGAAACCTACGACTTCGCCTTCGGTAACGTTAAGTTCAGCCGCAAGGACGCCGAACTCGGCACGGTCGATATGGCCTGCAACACCTTCGCTGCTTCCTTCACCACCGCTCTGTTCTTGGATGTCAACGGCGACGGCGTCGTCGACACCGCTGACCTCTTCAAAGCGATGGATCTGTACTTCGACGAAGAGATCGATGCAGAGTACAATGTTGTTTACGACGTGAATAAGGACGGCGAGATCGATATTACCGACATCATTGCCCTCCGTGACTATGTTCTCGGCAACCTGACTATTGACGATCTGTTTAACAAGGGTATCTGAGAGAGGAGACAATAATGAAGAACAGCAAGGTTTTAAGCGTCATTCTGGCTCTGCTTGTTTGTTTGACCATCGCTGTTTCTGCATTTGCGACGACTGAGGATCATCCCACCTTCACATTGGAGCCCGGCTCCGATGTGAAGGTGGAAAATGGAGCATCCGTGACGGCCGGACAGGAGTTCACCGTCACACTCTCCATTTCCGAAAATCCCGGTTTCCTGTATGCAGAATTCAAATTCGGGTACGATGAAACAAAGCTTGAGCTCAAGAGTGTCGAGCGGAAATTGGCTGCCGATTACATATATAAGTATGAGAAAACCAATCAGATGATCAAAATCGGTGACGGCTCGAATGCCCTGTCGAAACCTACGAACTGCAAGGTAATTGATACCACGGGCGAAATTGCGACCCTCACCTTTAAGGCAATCGCAGAAGATGCCTGCAAATCCGAAATCAAAATCAGCAAAATCACTTGTGTTGACCTTGGAGGCAAAGACCATCCCGTTAATGACATCACGCTGAATGTTTCCATTCTGAGCGGCGAGCACGTGCACGACTTTGTCGAGTACGAGGGCAAGGCCGCTACCTGCACCGAGGAAGGCTACACCGCTTATACGCAGTGCGCCTGCGGCGTTTACGAGGTCGAGAAGCAGAGTATCCCCGCTACCGGCCACGATATCGTGAAGACAGAGGCCGTTGCTCCTACCTGCACCACCGCCGGTAACAACGAGTACTACACCTGTAAGACCTGTGGTATGGCCTTCAAGGACGAGAACGGTGAGACCGAGACGACCGTTGAGGCCGAGACGATCGCCGCCACCGGCCACACCGAAGCGATCGATGCTGCTGTCGACGCCACCTGCACCGAGACCGGCCTGACCGAAGGCAAGCACTGCTCCGTTTGTAACGAAGTTCTTGTCGAGCAGGATGTTGTTCCCGCCAAGGGACACACGGCTGTGATCGATGCTGCTGTTGCTGCAACTTGCACCAAAACCGGCCTGACCGAAGGCGAGCACTGCTCCGTTTGTAACGAAGTTCTTGTCGCTCAGGAAGAGACCGAGATGCTGCCGCACGACTATAACGAGTACATCATCGCGGCGACCTGCACCGAAGACGGCCTGATCACCAGACAGTGCAAAAACAAAAACTGCACTGCGATCGAGTACGAGACCATCCCCGCCACCGGCCACACCGAAGAAAAGCTTGAGGCCGTTGCTCCCACCTGCACCGCCACCGGCTTGAAAGAGGGCACGAAGTGCTCCGTCTGTGAAAAGATTTTGGTCAAGCAGGAAGTCGTTCCCGCCACCGGTCACACCGAAGTGATCGACGAAGCGGTCGCCGCTACCTGCACTGCCACCGGCCTGACCGAAGGCAAGCACTGCTCCGTTTGTAACGAAGTTCTGGTCGCTCAGGAAGTCGTTCCCGCTCTGGGACATAAGTATGAAACCTATGTTTCCGACGAGAACGCCACCTGCACCGAAGACGGCACCGAGACCGCGAAGTGCGAGCGTTGCGACGCTACCGACACCCGCGTGATCGAGAACAGCAAGCTGGGACATGAGTTCAAGAACTATGTTTCCAACAATGACGCCACCTGCACCACCAACTGCACCGAGACCGCGAAGTGCGAGCGCTGCGACGCTAAAGACACCCGCGAGATCGAGAACAGCAAGGCAGAGCATGATTTTGTCGCGCGCACTGTTCCCGCTACCTGCACCGGAGAAGGCCTGATCACCAGACAGTGCAAAAACAAAAACTGCACTGCGATCGAGTACGAGACCATCCCCGCCACCGGCCACACCGAAGAAAAGCTTGAGGCCGTTGCTCCCACCTGCACCGCCACCGGCTTGAAAGAGGGCACGAAGTGCTCCGTCTGTGAAAAGATTTTGGTCAAGCAGGAAGTCGTTCCCGCCACCGGTCACACCGAAGTGATCGACGAAGCGGTCGCCGCTACCTGCACTGCCACCGGCCTGACCGAAGGCAAGCACTGCTCCGTTTGTAACGAAGTTCTGGTCGCTCAGGAAGTCGTTCCCGCTCTGGGACATAAGTATGAAACCTATGTTTCCGACGAGAACGCCACCTGCACCGAAGACGGCACCGAGACCGCGAAGTGCGAGCGTTGCGACGCTACCGACACCCGCGTGATCGAGAACAGCAAGCTGGGACATGAGTTCAAGAACTATGTTTCCAACAATGACGCCACCTGCACCACCAACTGCACCGAGACCGCGAAGTGCGAGCGCTGCGACGCTAAAGACACCCGCGAGATCGAGAACAGCAAGGCAGAGCATGATTTTGTCGCGCGCACTGTTCCCGCTACCTGCACCGGAGAAGGCCTGATCAGCAGAGAGTGCCGGATCTGTCACTATACCGAGCACGAAACCATCCCCGCTGCCGAACATACCCCGGTAGAGATCAAGAAAGTGGAAGCTACCTGCGCCGCCACCGGTCTGACCGCCGGCAAGAAGTGCGCCGTCTGCGGCTTGATCTTGGAAGAGCAGGAAGTGATCGAGAAGCTGCCGCACGAGCTCGAGGTTTACCACAGATATGTCGACGAGACCTGTACTACCGACGGCTACGGCGATTGGAAGTGCAAGAATTGTGATTATACTACTTCCGATGAGATCCCTGCCTTTGGCCACAGCATAAAGAAGATAAAGGCTGCCGAGCACACCTGCACTGTCGCCGGTAACAACGAGTACTATCACTGCGAGACCTGTGATAAGTACTTCAAGGACGAAAAGGGTGAGACCGAGACAACCGTCGAGGCTGAGACAATTCCCACGCTTAGCCACACCATGAAGAAGACCGAGGCTACCGTTCCCACCTGTGTCGCCACCGGCAACAACGAGTACTACACCTGTGAGGTCTGTGGCAAGGTCTTCAAGGACGAGGCCGGCGAGGAAGAGACCACCGTCGAAGCCGAGATCCTTGCGATCGATCCCGAGAACCATGCTTGGGGCGAATATGTCGAAGACGAATACCGCGGCTGTTTGACCACGGAAACCGCACAATGCACCAACGAAGGCTGCGAAGCGACCGACACGCGTTGTGTGGATGAGACCGATCATGTCTACCCCAGCTACAAGGATAACCCCGAACTGTTCACCGTTGTTGTGGAGGCTACCTGCTGCAAGAGCGGTATCGCCAAGGCATACTGCATTTACTGCGGTGAAGCTTGGATCGAGGTCACCTACACGGATGAGACCAATCATAGCTATCCCAGCTATGAGGAGCATCCCGAACTGTTCACTCCCGTTGAAGGTCATAACAATCCCTGCAACGGTATCGCGAAGGCATACTGCATTTACTGCGGTGAAGCTTGGATCGAGGTCACCTACACGGATGAGACCAATCATAGCTATCCCAGCTATGAGGAGCATCCCGAACTGTTCACTCCCGTTGAAGGTCATAACAATCCCTGCAACGGTATCGCGAAGGCATACTGCATTTACTGCGGTGAAGCTTGGATCGAGGTCACCTATAAGGCACCGCACGTGTGGAACGAGGGTGAAGTCACCACCGAGCCCGGCTGTGTTACCGAAGGTGTGAAGACATTCCGGTGCACGCTGTGTGACGAGACCAAGACCGAGGTCATCCCCGCTACCGGTGAGCACACCTTCCCGAGCTACGAGGAAGAGCCCACTGCCTTCACCATCATCGAGAAGGCTACCTGCGCTTCCGTCGGTAAGGCGCAAGCAAAGTGTAAGTACTGCGATGCGATCACGGAAGTGGAATACACCGATACCGAGAAGCAGCACACTTGGGTCGTTGACAAGACCATCACCGCACCTACCTGCGGCGCCATGGGCGTCAATGAGCTGAAGTGCTCCGTCTGCGGCGAGACCACTCGCGACGAGAATGTTCCCGCCAGTGGCGAGCATACTTGGGATGAGGGCAAGATCACGACCGCTGCGACTGTCGAGAACGAAGGCGTTAAGACCTTCACTTGTACCATCTGCGCGGCGACCAAGACCGAGCCCGTTGCCAAGCTCGAGCCCAAGACCAGCAATACCATCATCATTGTTGTGATCGTGGTGGTTGTTGTTCTGGCCGGCGCCGGCGTCGCCTCCTACTTCATCCTGAAGAGAAAGAAAAAATAATTCCCTTTCTTGAATAAAAAGGTCCGGTGGGCACAGCCCACCGGACCTTTATACAGGCTCTATGCCAAGAGTTGGATTAGAGGCAAAACAAGAAAATCTTCCGATTGAGCCGGAGCGAGAGCGTCGGCTCAATTCTACATATTTCAGAACCATTAAGGACAAATGTGCGAAGATTCGGCACAAATCCTGCTTTTTGCTGCTCGGAGGCGCCGGGCACCGAAAAAGTCGGCGAAAATTTGTGCATTTTGACAAGAGGTAAAAAGCTTGACTTCATATATATATATATA
>CAYOZT010000050.1:0-11813 GCA_964408545.1 uncultured Oscillospiraceae bacterium
CACGGCTCTCACCGTGGCTTCTGCGGGTTCGGCGGGATAGCCGTTGCAGTAGGTCCCGCCACACTTACAGGCAAATTCCGCCCGGGTGAAATACTGGATTTCGTCCCAGAATGTGCCGGTGGTTGTTTCCGCTTTGGAAACACCTGAGGATTCCTCGGTAGTTTCCCGCCGCAATGAACCGTACATAATGGCGCATTTCAGTGCCTTTTGGGTCTCTGCCCCGGCAATGCCGTCCACCTGAATGCCGCCGAAATCTTCCTGAAATTGCTTCACCGCCGCCCGGGTGGTAGGCCCGTCTACCCCATCCGGGTTTCCGGGGCTGTAGCCTAAGTACAGAAGTAAAAGCTGAATCTGATAGATACTCATTTGAAACCTCTCATTTCTCCCGCCCAACCGCCCACAGTGTGCTTACTCCTCGCCGTAGATGTCTACGACCAGGGCGGTCAGCTCGGTGTATTCTTCGTCACTCAGCCGGTTCACGGCAAAGAACACATCCAGCTTGTTCTGAGCAGTTTCGGCATCTTTGTAGAACTTCTTGCCGATCAGGATTTTCATGCTCTTGTACATAACAAATTCCCTCCAATTAAAAAGATTTATGGAAACAGAAAACATCTGTTATTCCTCCATTTCGCCCATATCGGCGTTGTACACATCCTCCACCATGGCCGCCATAGCTTCCAGCAGGGCGGCATTTTCGGTAGTGATGGTCTGATACTGCTCCCGCTCGTACTCCCGCTGGGCTTCGTCCAGGGTTTTCCAGTCGGTAGCCGGGACAACCATTTCCCCGGTGAAAGTTTCCCCGTCTGCCCGGGTCCAACTCTGTCCGGCGGGGATGAAACGGTATCCCGCAATGTAGGTATCGCACTTGCCGTCAAAGCAGTCCGTTTCAACGGCTTGTCTGGTGCCATCGTCTGTCAGGTGGCACCGGAAATCAGAATCCAGATAGATTGTTTTCATGTTCGATACCTCCTTATGTGCCGTAGCATACGCTCATATCGACCTGGTCAGCGCCGTTTGCACCTGCCTGCATACGGAGCATGAGATAATAGCTGCCGGTCAGGGAAGATACATCCAGCGTGACGGTGCTTCCGCCGCCATCGGGTATCTTTACCTGAGCCACGCTGGTTCCCACGCCGTTTCTCGAGTTTCGCACACAGAAGTAGCCGTAATATCCATACCAGCAGGTGGAGCCGCTGGGGGATGTGATATGCAGGGTGGAGACATTGGTCAAATCCACCTTGTTGTTGGTTACCGCCGTGGTGACTTCCGTTGCGCCATAGGAATTGCAGAGAATTTTGTTGTCTGCGAAACTTGGTGTACCGGCAACATAGTTATCGGATGTGGTACCCGCAGTCCATCCGCCGGTGACGGAGGTACACTGGTCACCCTTGTTGTAGTAGTAGGTGGTGTAGGACAGGGTCACGCTGGCAGACTGGCCATCTGCTGTAATGCTGACCGTGGTGCTCTTGGTCTGGCTCCCCTTGGTGCTGGTCACCGTCCACGTGCCGGTGTTGGGCACGGTAAAGGTGTAGCTTCCGGTGGTGGTAGTGGCTTTCAGGGTGGTGGTTCCGTCCGTGCAGGTCAGGGTAGAACCGCTGGGGTAGGTTACCTTGATGGTTGCCGAAAAACTGTCACTGAACTGTATCCATCCGCCAGACTTGTAGATATAGGCGGGCAGCCTTGTCCATCCGGTTTTTGTGCCGTCCAGATTCTGGAAGCAGTCTGTAAGCTTTGCCGCAATTCGCCGCTTGCTGCTGGGCCTTACCAGATTCAGCACCGTCGAAGTGCCTGTGATTTGGGCCGACCCGCTCGCTTCATAGCCGAATACCACAGAGCCAACCTCGTCCGCCCACGTGGGGACATCGGAACTGCCACGCATATACCATTCCAGCAGCGCCGTACCGCTTTTCACCCAGATCAGATTTTCTTTCTGGGCGTACTTTACGAAAGCAGTACCCACAGAGCCTTTTTCCAGTTGGGGTTTGAATGTCAACTTAGACACGGTCAGCCCGGAGGCAACCAGAAGGCTGAATCTTACATGGGTACCCGCTGTAAGTGTAAAGACTGCACCATTGCCGGTATCATTAACAAGACGGGCATTGGCATCATTGTCCCACACCTCGAACCGGTATCCGTCATCATCGCCACCGGAAGGGCAGCCACTGGCGGTGTAGGTTCCGGGTTCCAGCCAGAGTAACCCGGGGGCCTTGGTGTGGGCCGGGCGGAATCTTGCCAGCGCTGTAGCCGTGCCGTTTGCCGTTACCGTGCCGTCTCCGTTGTCCGTGAAGGTAATGCCATTGTTCGTCAAAGTCGTCTGATAAAAGGGATATACGATCAGGTTCCGGCTGGTACTTTCCGGGGTCTCCGCCTGTCCTACGACATTGAAATTCAGTGGATTTGCGCCACTTGTTGCATTAAAAATCATCGTCTCACTCCTTAACCGATGCCAAAAATTGTAATTGTTGCGGTCAGGTCTGCCAAAGGCAACCATTCTGCGGAAAATGTCAGCGTTCCGGTCCCCTGCGCCGTACACTGCACACCGCAGGTAAGCCACGTATCTGCATCGCTTGCCGCCGCAATGGCCACATCATTGCTGGCAGTTACACCGGGAACGGAAACGGTCTGCGTTAGCGCTATCCAGCCGTCCGCAGGGAGGGAGACAGTAACCTCTGTCCGCCCCCCTGATTTGGCTGTTCCTACCAGCAGTACCCCGGAAGCACCGTAGGCCGTTGCCCCCTCCAGAATCTGCGCCGCCGTGGCCGTAGCATTGCGCAGATCCAAAATTGTTTCACCGTTGACTACGACACTGTTGACAGCCACGGAAACCACCACCTTAACCGATGGTTACCGTTACACCACCGGCAGAGTTTTCGGCTTTTGTGACTTTGATAGCCGCCACGGTGACGGAGGACAGATAGTTGTAACCTTCATCCGGAAGCACTTCCTGCGCTTCAAAGGTGGGGGTGACACTCTTGGACTGGGGCTTTGCACCTTCCGTGCTGGACATGGTACCCGCCACGCCCAGAATGGTCACACCGTCACGGATATTGCCGGGAATCAGCTTGGCCGCCTCGGTGTCTGCAATCTTGGCCTTGCCACCGCCGTCATGGTAACCGGCGGGGATAGCCACGGCGGTCTTGCTTGTGATATCCAGCGTGGCACTGCCATTGTTGGGCATGGTGCCGGTGACCTTTGCGCCCTTGTTGTAGGCAGTCTTGCCTTTCAGAATTTCCGCAGCGGTTGCGGTTGCATCCTGCGTATTGGCATCATAGGTACAGGTACCGGTTACCGGTTCGCCGTCTTTACCGTGGGCGGTAATGCCTTTCAGCAGCTTGCTGGCTTCGACGGTATCACCGGTCAGGTCAATAAGCACCTCGCCGCTGGAAAGTACGATTTTACTGTTTGCCATATTGTTTTCCTCCTTGGTTTTACCCGATGGTCACAGTGGTGCCACCGGAATTGTTTGATACTCGGTATATGGGGATTGGCAGGATCGTCGCATCCTGCACCATCCGCTTGCTGGCCGTTTCCATTACCTGCGACTCCAATGCCGGGAGCACTTCATATGGCCCCTTATATGGTGGGATTTCGTCCGGGCTGATTTTCTGAAGCGTGCCGAAGTCCCCAGAGAAGTTTTCATCTTCTTCCAGAAACTTTGCTTCAAATGTTGCCGAAATTTCTTCAAACGTAACCTGGACGTTCATCACAAAACCTCCTCGTTCAGGACCTCCGTCACATTAAACCGCATGATTTTGGATGCAACAACCGTTTCCTGGTAGGTTTTCATTTTGATCTGGATTTCCACGGGGGTTTTCACGTCAAAAGCAAGGCTTTCCGCCTGACTTAAGGTGTATTCCAGCCGCTTCCCGGATAAGTTCACATCCGCTTCCGTCTTTTCAACGACTGTCTGCTTGTTCTGGCAGTAGGTAAGCCGGAGTTTCGCGATGTCCACCGTGTCGATTGGCAGGGTAAATGTATGGGTCGGAGTTGTCCCTCGAATCATCCCGCCACCAGCTTTCTTACGAAGATGTGCACCGGGATATCTGCTTCCGGGATATCCTCAGCCCGAAAAACAACAGCGCCGTCCTGCTGGGCCACGGCCCGCACAGAGCATTCCAGATAGGCATTGTATCCGTCCATGTCTTCCGGGTCAGGGGAGACCCATATTGCCGTCTTCACCTTGTCCGCTGTGCTTGCCGCCACCGCAATGGTCTGCTGGTTCTCGTTCCAGCTCCCCGATGCCAGTACCCCGCTGTACAGAGCATCCTTACCATTAACGTAGCTGTCAACATAGTCTTTGTTCGCCGCATTGCTCCCATCAGTCGGTGTCAAGACATTCAGCGGGCCCTCCATCGTGCCGCCGACAATAGAAAGGAACCCAGTCCCTTGTTCGAAATCATCGATTCTCTCTTCTGCTATGGAAACTCGGTTGTCAAAAGAAGTGAGTTTTCTTTCCAGCTCTGGAACAAGTTCTTCATTCAGATATGTTTTAATTATTTCTGGTGCTTTGTCGAACCAGGACTTTAACTGCTCAATTGTCAGGTTGTTATCCGCTCTGGGATAAGTGCCAAGCTCGGATATTTGTGAAACATTTTCGGTCAGCTTTGTCAGTTCCAAAGTTTATGCCCCCTCTCGGTTTATCGCCCTTTGCAGAGCCCCATTTCCACCGCCTCCATTAACAGGCATATCCCGGGACGTGGTGCTCATGCTCATTCCGGTCCCGGTAGAAGGCTCTACAGGAGGCATCATCCCGGCAGAAGATTTCAGCTCGTCGATCAGTTCCTGCTTCTTGGAAAGATATCCGCTGGGCAGACGTTCCAGGAATTGCACGGTGGATATGTCTCCGTTCATTTTCAGGTTTTCCAGGGTTTGCACGTTGGCCATTTCCGACCAGTAGGAGGATGCACCTGCATCCAACCGCACATTGACCCGGATGGTTTTCAGGATAGAGAAATCAAAGGGCTGGCGGAATATCTGGGGTTCCAGGTTCATCCCCAAAGGCTGCTCTCCGGGGTTGTCCATATCCATCTTCACATCTACAAGACGGGTACCGTAGTACACGCCCATCATATCGATCCAGATTCTGGCAGAATCTTCCATAGCCTGATAGTCCTGCTGTTTCGTCAGTTCCATGGGGGTGTTGGCGGCTCTCTGCAAGGCGATGATAGCGGAAGTGTTGTCCGGGCGGCTGTCTCCCATAGCCACGTCAGAAGCTCCCAGCAGAGACCGGGTCTTGTCGAAGGCCATTTCGATGAACTGGGCGATCTGGGGGCTTACAGAGGCACCCTCGATGACCTTTGCCACGTCGTTTACGTTGCCGTTGACACCGATTGCTGTGCCCACTTCACCAGACCACCGTGTTACCTTGGTCTTGTCGTATACGACTTTGGGGAAAGCAGAAGTCAGCAGGGACACGCCCACCATGGCGAACATCTTGTTGATGAATTTCTGGTTGCTCAGAAGCCCCGTGACCATTGCCTGGCCGTGATAGCAGTCCCGGATATAATCCCAGTTGATCCATACCAGGGGGTACAGGCTCAGCCCTGTGTCATAGGCTTCCCGGATGATCTGCTTTTCCGTTGCCTCGATGCACCAAATGGTTTTGGTTTCCCGGTTACGGAAATAGTAGGTGATAAGCGTGACCTTATCGTCCGTGTAGCCGTCATAGTCGTTTTGGAATTTCTCGGAATCCGGAGTGATGTCCTCTGGGTCTTCTACCTTGCAGTAGGTTTCTCCATCCTCTGCCCCCATGCTTTTCAGCTCTTCCACCCGCCACTGCACGTCCTCCACCAGCTCCCGCCGGGTAATGAGGATATAGGGCTGTCGTTGCACGTCCCGGCAGTTGGGGTTGCCGAAAATGACTCGCAGATTGTCCAACACTTCCGCTCTGACTTCGCCTTTGACGGGCTGGCCATTGTCCACGCTGGGGTCAAAGTAGTAGTGGATACACCCATCACCGGTAACGGCGGCATTTCGCAGGAATTCCCGGTTCTTTGTGACGATATTGTTGTTTTCCATGATGGAAGCAATCTGGTGATTTATGATCTCGCAGATTCGCTCCAGTTCCCTGGTAGAGTAGGGGGAAGTAGAGGGCAGGGGAGTGGCCTGGATGGCCATGTTGTCCGACGTGATGGTAGCTACGTGGAAATTGATGACCTGCTTGAAAATGTTGTAGGTGGGGGTAGGGAGGCCATTGCTCTGAACGCCTACCCACTGATTTCCAATATAGAAATCCTCGTTTACCTTCACCTGGTCGTAAAGGTCGATACGCTGGTTAAACCCATAACCCTTCTCGAATCGCTTTACGATCTCCTCACAGGTGGGGATTTTCTGCTTTCTGGCCATTACCGGTCACCTCCGGTGCCGTTCCGGGCCTGTTTCAGCGATGCCATGGGGTCAAATCCAAGCATATTGCTTAACCCCTCGTTGAATTTGTTCACTTCATCTACGGCTTGTCTGGCTTTTTCATAGTCTGGCACAATGCCTTTTTCCAGGGTAGCCATTCTATTTTCGTAATTGCTCAGCTTTTCTTCGTATGTTCCCAGATGATTGCGTAGACCGTCTACCCGGTTCTCCAGATTATCCAACATCTTAATCATTGCGGCTCTCCGCTTTTCGTTGCGCTTTTTCTCCTGAGAAAACAGGATAAATTCTAACAGCACAGCCAAAAGCGCAAGGCCGCACAGGATAAACAGAATCACCATTCCGGTAAGCTCCTTTCTATGCAGTGGAGGGGCCGGATGTCCCGGCCCCTCCGGGGGTTACTCAGCGATATAGTCGTAAGTGGCGGCGCTGGTGTACTTGCCGTCAGATTTGGCACAGCACCGGAAGATGTCACCCTTCTTCACGGCAACCTTGGCACTGTAGACCTTGGCATCCGCAGAGGCGTACCGGGGATCAGAGCCGTCCAGAGTGTAGTAAACGGTACCTTCGGTGGAGGTTACGGTTGCATTGCCGGAAGCGATAGTCACGGTGGGAGTGGCAACGACCGTGCCCTTGGCGCAAGCCACGGCGGCACCAGCGGCCTGAGAAGGCATGACGAATGCATCGTACTTGCTGTGGTACTGTATCCGGTCACCGTCGAAGTTCTCGGAATCGGTGATAGTACGGAAAGTGTTGATCTTCTCGGGGGAGGTGATGGCATCCTTGGTGAAGATGGCGAAGTAGAAGCCGGTGGGGGCGTAGCGGTTGGGGATGGGCTGCACCACCAGACCGTCATAGGTACCCTTCAGCGCACCCTTGGGCAGGGTCTTGCCGCCCAGAGCATCCAGCCCAGTCCACTCAGGGGCCAGCTTCAGAGCCTTCACATACTGCCGGGGGATGAACAGGGTGCCGTCTTCCTCGGGAACACCGGCATCGATCATCTCGCTGTGCAGGTCGATGATGGCTTCCAGAATGCTGTCCTTGGTGGGAGCCTTGGAAAGCTCCATGTGGATACCGGCTTCCTCGGCCCACTTCTTGATTCGGTACTTGTCCTTGGTGGGACGAATCTCCTTGTCGGTGTACGCCTTCATGACCCGGGCCGCAGTCTTGATAAGGTTCTGCATATTGTTGTTGCTCTTGTCCACGATGCGGTCAAGGGAAACATCCTGGGTCATCTTGAAGGTGTACAGATAGTCACCCACATCGGTGACAGGGCCAAAACGGCTGCCCTTGGAGGGGTCAACGGTCTTGTCGTAGTCGTTGATGGGGGTAGTGGCAATCTCGTGGATGTGGACGGTATCAGCGCCAGTGAACTCAGCATCGATATCGTGGTTGAAAGCGTGGTCGGTCACGCTCTTGATAGCGAAGTATTTCGCCAGCTTGGTTCGGAATTTCTCGTCATGATGGATGGTTTCTGCCATGGTTTATTTTCCTCCTTTGTTGTTGTGCGCCCTTACCGGAAAAGCTCTTCCTCAAACAGGTCAGCCAGGTCTTTGTCCCGGCTTCCACCGGAATCTTTCATGCTCCCCGGGGCATTGGCACGGTTTTTCTTGTTCTGTTCTCTGGCAGCTTCTTTTTGCTGCTGTTCCTGCTGAAGCCGAACGATTTCTGCTGCCTGCCGCTCATTCTCCTGTTTCAGGTAAGCGGTGGTCAGGCTCATACCGCTTTGGATGTAAGGCCGCAGCCGCTCCACCAGAGCCGTATCATTAAGATTGACGTTCGGATACTGCTTTCTGAATTCTTCCAACTCACGGGCCACCTGCTGGGTCCTGGCATCCTCGGTGGATGCTTCCTGGCTCGGTGCCTTTCCCTGACTTTTCAGTTGCCGTTCCAGCTTGTCAGCCTTGATGATAGCTCTGGCTTCCGCTTCCGTCTTGCCGGTTCCCTTGTAGGCGTTGACATGGAGCTGTTCCAGCATCTCCGGTATGGAAGTGCCTACCACCTGGGCGATCATCTCCAGGGTGGAAAGGATTTCGACCTGCTGGTCGATCTGCTCCTTTGCCGCTCGCAGGGTCTCGGTCTCCCGTTCGGCGGCCTCCATTCGTTCCTGCATCCGGTCATAATTCAGGCCCTTCTGAATCAGGCTGGGAGCATCCTCCATGCTGATTTGTCGGGTCTCGCTGTCGTATTTGACAGTAATGAATTGCTGACCGCTTTCGGAATCAGGCTTCTCGGCCTCTTGCTCGCCCTCAGCAGGGGTTTCCTCCGCTTCATCGTTCGTTACTTCGTCGGTAGTTTCTCCGCTATCGGGTTCGCTGTGAGGTTCTGCGCCCGGTTCCTCGGTTTCTGTCCCTGATTCCTTGGATTCTTCCTCGGGTTCGTCGGTATGGTAGCCGTCGTCCTCAAGGTCAAAAACCTCGTCCAGAGGGTCCAGAACTTCGTTCTCGTTCGGCATTTGTGTTTCCTCCTAAATTTGTGTTCCGCTATGGTAGGCGGTATATCTCGGCTATGGTAGGCCGCAGATTTCTGGTCAAAAATGGATGTATCCGTAGGATACTTTCCCGCCGCACATTTCTGTGCGATAGTCAATGGCCCGGTTGTCATCCTCGTCCTCCCATTCTTCTACTACCGGGGTTTCGGCAGGAAGAACGTAGGTCTGGGCGAAATATCGCAGGGCATCCGGCCCATGGGTGATTCCGTGGGGCTCTTTGCTCACATCGTTGGGGTCATTGGAGCTGTGCTGTAATCCCTTGATGCAGTCTGCCAATTCTTTGCAGGTGTCAAAGAGAATAAGCCCGGGCCGTCCGTCAGGCCGCAGTTTGAAGAATTCCTTCAAGGCTGACCAGCCCTGGATTCTGGCGTTGCTGGCCTTAATGAGCCCCACGCCATTCTCCGCAAAGGCGGCGGCCTGAGTACGCCCGGTTTCCCGGTTTCGTGCCCACATATCCGGCGGGGCGATGGTAGCGGTGACGATTTCTTCCGGCCCGGTCAACTCCAACTGTTTCTGGGCCGCTTCCGACACCACCATGCCGCCCTGAGCAAATTCCCGGTAAACGTAGCACCGCCCACTCTCGTCTACTGCCACCCAAATGCAGAAGAACATATCCAGACCATAGTCAAACGCCCGGTAGCGTTTCCAGTGGTCGGGGATTCGGAAGGGGGTGCAGGTGTGCAAGCCATCCTGAAACTCCGTAAAGAAGATTCCAGCCAAAATGTTCCAGTCACCGTGTCTGTGGGCCGCCCGGATGTCCTCTGGCAGATTTTCCAGAGAATTCACGTAGTCCGGGTCGTTCTCCATCAGGTCCTTGTTGTCATCAACTGTGGCCTGTATGAACACGTAATCCTTCGGGTTTTCCTTGCCCTTGAATTTCCGGTCAACAAATATCCGCTTCACCCAGCTATGACCGGGGCCACCGGGGTTACAGGTCAGGTAGATGCGCTTCGGGATTTTGTTAGCACCACGGACAATGGCATCCAGTCCACGGAATTCTGTTTCCAGGAACTGAGTTGCTTCGTCGATGAACAGCCATTCGTATTCCTGACCCTGGTATTTGCCCTGTACCGCCGCCGAATAGCCCGGCATATTGCCAAACTTGATCTTAGAGCCATTGGTAAATGTAACCATGTGCTCTGACTTGTTGTACTGGTACAGATCTGCCGGGAGGATCTGAAGCATGGGGGCGATCAGTGTACCCTCCATGTCCCCGTATTCCCGCCGGAGAATCAGGATTCGGATACCCGGATAATTCAGGGCTCCCAAAGCCGCCTTTCGCACGATAGCCCAGCTCTTGCCTCCGCCACGGGCTCCACCGTAACAGGTGTATCGCACCGTACTCAGAAAGAAATTCCACTGTGGTTCCGAATTCGGTCGGCCAAAATTGGCTTCTAACACCGCTTTGCTCTCAGCCGCCAAATCCACCACCTCCCGGAAAATAAAAAATGAGCCAGAACAAACACGTCAATTCGTGTTCGCTCTGGCTCATTCGCTCTGGCTCATTCGTAGTCGATATTCGATTCTTTCTTGCACCACTTGCAGAACAGTGGGAAGCTATGCAGTCTCGTTTTCCCAGGGACAACCCTGGTCTTTGTCATTCTCCCACACACAGGGCAAATCAGATAACCATTTTTCGTTTCTGTTATTTTCATAGCTCCTCCTATTCGGAAGTACCCCACCCCTTTTTCTCCTACCCCCCTGAGGGCCAGCGGGTTTCGGAGGTCAAAAGTCGGTCGGCGTGGATGTGGCGTATATATGGCTACCCTTGCGCTCGCCCCCGCCCCCTTTTCCGCTACCCCTCCCCCGGGGTCGCTCGAGAGGTATGGGGCACGCACTAAACACCAATGCTGAGGCCCGTGGGTATCAATTGCCCAGGCCTGTGCACCAGCCCCGGCGGGCGGTAGTTGCTGCTTGTTTGTCCTTGTATGGTGTACATCAAAATAAACTTATGCAAATAGTTGGAATAACCTATAGGTTTATATGTAAACTCCTAACATTTTAGGAAATATTAACGCAACAAAAATACGATTTTGTGTACCTCGGCTATTTTCCAGCCTTTTTGCCCCTCGGGTCACCGTCTCCAAACTTCACAACCACGGTTGCCGGGCCTTGTTTGGTGTTGCTCCGCTCGTCCATGTACTTTCGGCCACCGCCAAAGCCCTGTTTCAGCAGCATCATGGACTTTACGCCCATCTTGCCGCCCCAATTGGGATTTGAAACTAGCTGGGCTTCACACCACCGCCGCATACTTTTTAAAGCCTGCGCCCGGTCGTAATATGCAGATCGTTCAATCTTGCCTCTTGCCAATCCCTGGGCCATGACATCCTCCAGAACTTCCGAATCACAATCCACAAAGGCGCAGAAATCCGGCCAAGAGGGAAGCACGATTTCGCCGGATCTGGTTTGCTCTTTGTACTCTACAATTTTGGCGGTTAACTCTTTGTACGTGTAATTAAACCCGTAAACCTTGCCATTTCCTTCCATTTCGGCCACAAAATCCACCTCCTAACCTGTGTTTGCTAATATTCTACCATAGCCCGGCAACCCTGTAAACCAGTTGGCCACAAAAAACGGCGTCAAATTTTCAAAACGTGGTGCCTATTATATATAATTAAATATAATATATAATATATATAATAATATAATATACACACGGCATTTGAAAAACAGAAAAGAAGGCCGGGAGGAAAGCCGGGAGCAGACCGGGACGGAGTAGGGGAGGAAAAAGAAATTTTGAAAAATATAAAATTGGGGGTTGACAAATACAAGCCTGTATGCTATCTTAAAGCCAAGCAAGAGGCAATGACAGCGGCGGCCAACTCCGAAAGGAGGTAACGCCCATGAGTACAGAAGCGGTCATTGCACTACTTATGCTTGTGATTGCGGCTATGGAATTTGGCTATATGCTAAAGAAATAACCGCCCCCCGACCCTAGCGAGAAGCGGCAATTTCAACG
>CAYOZT010000051.1:0-11760 GCA_964408545.1 uncultured Oscillospiraceae bacterium
GTCCTTCGTCGGGCCGAAGATGCGCTCGCAGAACAGGCCGTCGCGCTCGGGCTTGAGCGTGCGGTAGTTGATGGTTTCGGGCTTTTTGACCTCGCCGTAGGACCAGTCGCGGATCATTTCCGGCGAAGCAATACCGATCTTAATGGAGCTGAAAGTTTTGGTGCTCATCGTATTACTCCTCCTTACTCGTCTTGCTCATTGCCCTCGTCGTCGAGGCCGTAGTCCTCAAAGGCGAAGTCGTCGTCTGCGCCCTCGTCCTCGTTGTCGTCCTCATCGAGGCCGATAACGTGCGAGAGCGTGGAAATATCGCCCTCAAGGCTGTCCGGGTCGATGGCAAAGCCGGAAGCGAGCACTTCGTTTTCGTTGGTGACGGTCTGCTCGCCGGAGGTGAAGACGGTATCGTCGTCGTCCTCCTCGCGCAGCTCGATCTCCTCGCCATGCTCGTCGAGCACGCGGATATCCAGACACAGAGACTGCAATTCCTTGACCAGAACCTTGAACGACTCCGGAACGCCGGGCTTGGGCACATTATGACCCTTGACGATGGCCTCGTAGGTCTTGACACGGCCGGTCACGTCGTCGGACTTGACGGTCAGGATCTCCTGCAGGGTATATGCCGCGCCGTAAGCCTCCAGCGCCCAGACTTCCATTTCGCCGAAGCGCTGACCGCCGAACTGCGCCTTGCCGCCCAAAGGCTGCTGCGTAACGAGTGCGTAGGGGCCGGTGGAACGGGCGTGGATCTTATCGTCGACCAGATGGTGCAGTTTCAGATAGTAGGGGTAACCGACGGTAACGGGGTTATCGAAAGCCTCGCCGGTACGGCCGTCGTAGAGGATGGTCTTGCCGTCCTCACGCAGACCCGCAAGCTTGAGCGTATCGCGGATGTCTTTTTCGTTCGCACCGTCGAACACGGGCGTAGCCACGTGCCAGCCCAACGCCTTGGCGGCGTAGCCGAGGTGCACTTCGAGAACCTGTCCGATGTTCATACGAGAAGGAACGCCCAGCGGGTTCAGCACAACGTCGAGCGGCGTGCCGTCGGGCAGGAAGGGCATATCCTCTTCCGGCAGGACGCGGGAAACGACGCCCTTGTTACCATGGCGGCCGGCCATCTTATCGCCAACGGAGATCTTTCTCTTCTGTGCGATATACACGCGCACGGATTTGGTGACACCGGGAGCCAGCTCGTCGGAGTTTTCTCTGGTGAATACCTTCACATCCACGACGATACCGCTCTCGCCGTGCGGCACCTTCAAGGAGGTGTCGCGCACTTCTCTGGCCTTTTCGCCGAAGATGGCGCGCAGCAGTCTTTCCTCGGGCGTCAGCTCGGTCTCGCCCTTGGGCGTGACCTTGCCGACGAGATAATCGCCGGAGCGCACTTCCGCGCCGACGCGGATGATGCCGTTCTCGTCGAGATCTTTGAGCGTATCTTCGCCGACATTGGGAATGTCGCGGGTGATCTCTTCCGGTCCGAGCTTGGTGTCACGCGCTTCGGTCTCGTGCTCTTCGATGTGGATGGAGGTGAACACGTCCTCGCGCACCAGACGCTCGTTGAGCAAAATGGCGTCCTCGTAGTTGTAGCCTTCCCAGTTGACGAAGCCGATGAGCACGTTTTTGCCCAGTGCGACCTCACCGCCGGAGCAGGACGGGCCGTCGGCAATGATCTGCTCGGCGTGCACGCGCTCGCCCACGACCACGATGGGGCGCTGGTTGACGCAGGTACCCGCGTTGGAACGGGCGAATTTGGTCAAATGGTAGGTCTTCAGCTCGCCGTCATCGTAAGCGACCGTGATGGAGTCGGCGCTGACGGCGTGGACCTGACCTTCGCGTTCGGCCTTGATGCAGACCTCGGAGTCGACGGCGGCCTTATGCTCGATACCCGTCGCCACGATGGGCGGCTCGGTCGTCAACAGCGGCACGGCCTGACGCTGCATATTCGCGCCCATCAAGGCACGGTTCGCGTCGTCGTTTTGCAGGAAAGGAATGAAGGAAGTCGCGATGGAGATCATCATTCTCGGGGAAACGTCGATATAATCGATGACCTCACGGTCGACCTCGATGATCTCGTTGCGGTGACGGCAGGTGATACGGGCATTGGCAAGGCAGCCGTTCTCGTCGAGCGGCTCATTGCCCTGACCGATGTAGTAGGCGTCCTCGACATCGGCAGTCATATACTCGACCTCGTCGGTGACGAAGCCCGTAGCCTTGTCCACCTTGCGGTAGGGCGCTTCGACGAAGCCGTATTCGTTGATACGCGCGAAGGTCGCCAGATAGTTGATCAGGCCGATGTTCGGGCCTTCGGGCGTCTCGATCGGGCACATACGGCCGTAGTGGGTGTAGTGGATATCACGCACATCCAGCGATGCGCGCTCGCGGCTCAAGCCGCCGGGGCCGAGGGCGGACAGACGGCGCTTGTGCGTCAGCTCGGCCAAGGGGTTATTCTGATCCATGAACTGCGACAGCGGCGAGGAGCCGAAGAACTCCTTGATCACGGCCGTCACGGGACGAATGTTGATCAGGCTCTGCGGCGTGACCGCATCGAGATCCTGCACGGTCATGCGCTCGCGGATGACGCGGTCAAGGCGCGAGAAGCCGATGCGGAACTGGTTCTGCAGCAGCTCGCCGACGCAGCGCAGACGGCGGTTGCCGAGGTGATCGATATCGTCGGTCGTGCCGATGCCCATGGCGACGCAGTTGAGGTAGTTGATCGAAGCCATGATATCGTCGATGATGATATGCTTCGGGATCAGATCGTCGATGCGCTCGGCGATGGCCTCTTCCCAATCGATGTTCTCCGTTGCGAGCATTTCTTTCAGCACGGAGAAGCGCACCTTCTCGGTGACGCCGTACTGCTTCGGGTCGAAGGATACGAACGCAGCCATATCGACCATATCGTTGGCAAAGACTTTGACGAGCGAGTCGCCGACTTTGAGCGTCGCTGCATTGACGCCCTTGGCGGACAGCTCCCACGCCTTATCGCGGCTGATGATCTCGCCGGGCATGACGAGGATCTCGCCGCTCATGGGATCGGCGATCGGCTCGGCCGCCTCACGGCCGGACAGACGCACGGCGATCTCCATTTTCTTGTTGAACTTATAACGACCGACCTTGCTGACATCGTAGCGATGCGCGTCGAACAACAGCGCGTCGAGATGCGCGACGGCCGTCTCCACCGTGGGAGGTTCGCCCGGACGCAGACGGCGATAGATCTCCAGCAGCGCTTCCTCGCGCGTTTTGCAGGGATCTTTTTCGAGGGTCGAGAGGATGCGTGCATCCTCGCCGAACATCTGCTTGATCTGCTCGTCGGTAGCGACGCCCAGCGCGCGGATGAGCGAGGTGATGGGCAATTTGCGGTTTTTGTCGATACGCACCCAGAAAACATCGGTATTGTCGGTCTCGTATTCCAGCCATGCGCCGCGGTACGGAATGACGGTCGCGGTATAGGTGTGCTGATCGGCCTTGTCGACCTCATGGCCGTAGTACATACCGGGAGAACGGACGATCTGCGAGACGATGACGCGCTCGGCGCCGTTGATAACGAAGGTGCCGCCGTTGGTCATAACGGGGAAATCGCCCATAAAGATCTCTTGTTCTTTGATCTCGTCGGTCTCCGTGTTGCGCAGACGCACGCGTACCTTCATGGGCTTGGCGTAGGTGGCGTCACGCTCTTTGCACTCTTCGATGGTGTACTTGGGCTTGTCATCCATGGAGTAATCCAGAAAGCTCAGCTCCAGCTTACCGGAGAAATCCGTAATGGTGCCCACATCCTTGAAAACATCGCGCAGTCCCTTGTCCAAGAACCATTGGTAGGAGTCCTTCTGGATCTTGAGCATATTGGGGATCTCAAGGATCTCTTTGTGCTTTGCGTAAGATTTACGCATGGTCTTGCCGAACATCATGTCCTTGACCATTTCCATATGATAGTTCACAGCCTTTCTTTCGGCGTCTGCCGGAATTGTGAGTTGCTAAAAATGATACGCACGGGGCAGTTGTCAATTTTGTGCATTTGTGCTTGACAGCCGCAACATTTTGTGTTATGATGTTTTCGCAAATGAGAATGGCCACATTTGGGCATAATAACACACTATGGAGATTTATTGTAGCACAGGTTTGTCCGTTTGTCAATGATTTTTTGTGTTTTTTACCGAGGATTTTCCTCGGTTTTTTTGCATATGTCACAAATTTGCAGTGATCCCCCTCTTGCGTAGCGCAAAATTATGCAATTTTCCGTCTTGCATTTTTTCATCGCAAATGCTACCGTATAGGAAAGGAGCCGAATGTATGGAATGGAATGATATCTACGACGCCGAGCGCCGCCTCACCGGCCGCCGGCTTCGCCGCGGCGAGCTTTTTGCGCCGGGCGAATACGGTCTTGCCGTCTGCGTCTGGGTGTACGACGGACGCGGCAACATTTTGCTGACGCAGCGTGCCCCGCAAAAAAGCTATCCCGGCACATGGGAAAACTCCGGCGGTGCCGCACAGGCGGGTGAAAACAGCCGTCAGGCCATCCGCCGCGAGCTGTTCGAAGAAACGGGCATTCTCGCCGCGGAGGACGAGTTTGAATTCGTCGCATCGACGCAAAGCGAGCAATTCTTTTTCGATCATTATTTTCTCTGCCGCAGCACGCCACTCGAGCGCATCGTCCTGCAGCCGGGCGAAACGTCCGACGCCAAGTGGGTGACGCTCGACGAAGCGTATCTCATCGCGCAGACGCAGATGTGTGCGCCGATCCGCGAGCAGTTTTTGCGCTTCGCTTCCCTGCTGAAGGCTAAGCAAGTTGCACAAGTTTGAACGGCTTTTTTTAGTGATTCGGTCAGCGTTTTTCTCTTGCAATTGTCACGTTTTCTGTTGTATAATGAAAAAAAGCGTTTTTCACGGCCGGTTGAAGCGCTGATTTTGACCGGCGGAAAAACGCTTTTTGCATTCAAAGGAGGAAGCGTATGATCCAGTTGACCCATATCCAGCATCGAAAGGGCAATGTTCCCCTGCGTATCGCCCGCGGCCACTTTGCGACCAACCACAGCCACATCAATTACTACATCGACATCACCTATCACAAGACGCGTATCAGCGAGGCCAAGGCCAGCGCTTACCAGCTCGTGTCGAAATTCCGCAACGACACTCCCGTCGACACCATTTTATGTCTGGACGGCACGGGCGTGCTCGGTGCCTTCGTTGCCGATGAGCTGACCAAAAGCGGCTTTTATACCATCAACGCGCACCAGACCATCTATGTGGTCGAGCCGGAATATAACAACAATTCGCAAATGATCTTCCGTGACAATATCGTGCCCATGATCCGCGGCAAGCACGTTTTGGTGCTGATGGCCTCGGTCTCCACGGGCTTTACCGCCCGCCGCAGCATCGAAGCGATCAATTATTACGGCGGCAAGGTCGCGGGCGTCGCGGCGGTCTACCGCGCGGTCGACGAGGTCGACGGCTACCCTGTCCGCTCCGTTTACTCGGTCAAGGATCTGCCGGACTACGCCAGTTACAGCTATCAGGACTGCCCCTACTGCAAGGCAGGTCAGAAGATCGACGCCCTCGTCAACAGCTTCGGCTTCTCGGAATTGTAAAAATGTAACATCCCATGTAGGGACCGGCGTCCCCGACGGTACGCTCGCCTACCCCACGGCGCTGCGCAGTAGGGCAGGGATATATCCCCGCCGCCCCGTTCGACGACCGCACGGTCGGACAATGGCAAAAAGTCAAGTCATGTCATCCCGAGCGAGGAACGAGTCGAAGGATCCGTTCCTTTTCGCGCCTGCGGCGATGCGCAGTAGGGCGGGGACACGTCCCCGTCGCCCCGTTCGACGACCGCACGGTCGGACAATGGCAAAAAGTCAAGTCATGTCATCCCGAGCGAGGAACGAGTCGAAGGATCCGTTCCTTTTCGCGCCTGCGGCGATGCGCAGTAGGGCGGGGACACGTCCCCGTCGCCCCGTTCGACGACTGTGCCGCCGGACAATGGCAAAATGCAAGACCATGTCATCCCGAGCGAGGAACGAGTCGAGGGATCTATCCCCTTAATTTACGAAAAAAGTCCCGTCAATGAATAGATTTCTCGACTCGCTATCGCTCGCTCGAAATGACAAAATTGCGTTTTTTTGCGGGCGGACAGAGGCATCCGCCCTATAAGGCATCCCATATTTACGGACCGTCGAGGACGCCGGTCCCTACAAGGCCGCGTTGCATAGGGCGGACATAGCGTCCGCACAATGTCCCATATCTCATTCATTCCCCCGCGCAGGGCGCGGGGCATTTTTAGGAGAACACCATGAAATATTCGCTTTGCAACGACTGGGAGTTTACTCCCCATTGGTCGCCGTCGTTCGCGCGCGGAGAGGGCGACTGCGTCGCCGTCCGCCTGCCGCACAACGCCTGCGACCTGCCCACCCACTACGGCGACCATATGGCCTATCAGATGGTCTGCGGCTATCGCCGCCGCCTGCCGATCCTGCCCGAATATCGCGGCAAGCGCCTGTTCCTGCAATTTGACGGTGCGGGGCATATCGCCACCGTCTATGTCAACGGCCGCAAAGTCGCCGAGCATCGCAGCGGCTACACCGCTTTCCGCGTGGAGATCGGGCAATACCTTACGCCCGGGCAGGATGCGCTCATCGCCGTCGAGCTGGACACCACGGAAAATCCCGCCGTGCCCCCCTTCGGCTTCGTCATCGACTACCTGACCTACGGCGGACTGTACCGCGAAGTGTGGCTGGATGTTCGCTCGCAAAGCTATATCGACGACGTTTTCGTCACCACGCCCGATGCGCACACCGTCCGTGCGGATCTTCGCTGCGTCGGAGAAAAGCACTGCCGCGTCAGCGTGCTGGGCGAAAACGGCGACTGCGTATCCGTCGCCGAGGGTGCGGATGTGCTCACGCTGCCGCTCGAAAATGCGCGTCTTTGGAGCCCCGACGATCCGTACCGCTACACGCTGCGCTGCGAGCTGCTCGAGCAAGGCTGCGTCGTCGACACGCAGGAAGTCCAATTCGGCGTGCGTTTTCCCGAGTTTCGTAACGACGGCTTCTATCTCAACGGCAAGAAGACCTTCCTGCGCGGCCTGAACCGCCACCAGTGCTACCCGCATATGGGCTACGCCGCGCCCGAGAGCCTGCAACGCGAAGATGCGCGCATTTTGAAGGAAGAACTCGGCTGCGTGGCCGTGCGCACCTCGCACTATCCGCAAAGCCAATACTTCATCGACGAATGTGACCGTCTCGGTCTGCTCGTGTTCACGGAGGCACCCGGCTGGCAGCACATCGGAGGCGACGCATGGAAAGATCAGGCGGTCGAAAATGTGCGTGAAATGGTGCTGCAGTATCGCAATCATCCGAGCATCGTCCTGTGGGGCGTGCGCATCAACGAAAGCGGTGACGACGACGCGCTCTACACCCGCACCAACGCCGTCGCACACGCGCTCGATCCCACCCGCCCGACCTCGGGCGTGCGCTGCATCCTGAAAAGCAGCCTTTTGGAGGATGTCTACGCCTACAACGACTTTTCGCACACGGGCAATAATCCCGGTGTGCGTCCCAAGCACACCGTCACGCCCGACATGACAAAGCCCCTGCTCGTTTCCGAGCACAGCGGCCATATGTTCCCGACAAAATCCTTCGACAACTGGGAGCGCCGCCAAGCGCACGCCCTGCGCCACGCTACGGTGCAAAGTGCCGCGGCGGCGGATGATGCGCACTGCGCCTGCTTTGGCTGGTGTATGTTCGACTACCCTACGCACCGCGATTTTGGCTCGGGCGACCGCATTTGTTATCACGGCGTTCTCGACTTCCACCGCAATCCGAAAACGGCGGCCGATGTTTACGCCGCGCAGCAGGAAAAACATCCCGTGCTGAGTCTTTCGTCCTCGATGGACATCGGCGACTATAACGGCGGGCATCTTCCGACCGTCTACGCCTTCTCCAACGCAAGCACCGTGCGATTGTACCGAAACGGTGTCTTCGTGACCGCGCTGCGCCAAGGCGACTGGGCGGGTCTTCCGCACGCGCCCTTCGTTATGGACGATCTTGTCGGCGAGCTGCTGCAAACGCAGGAGGGCTACGACGAGGCACGCTCGGACGCCGTGCGCAAAGGTCTTGCCATGATCGTCGCCAACGGCACGGACGATATGACCGCCGAGAAAAAAGAAGCCATTCTCGCCATCTGCCGTCCTTTCGGTGTCGATTGGGACGAGATTTGGCGGCTTTACGGCAAATACATCGGAAACTGGGGCGGCGAAGCGACCGTTTGGCGTCTGGACGCCGTGACGGACGGCAGCGTCGTCGCGAGCAGAACTTACTGCCCCACCGCCGCGCTGCATCTTGAGGTGAAAGTTTCGTCGTCCGTCCTGCACGAGCGCAACAGCTACGATATGTCCGCCGTGCGTATCCGCGTGCTGGACGCCAACGGCAATATCGCGCCCTATGCGCTTCTTCCCATCCGTTTGACACTGACGGGCGACGCCGAGCTGGTCGGCCCCGATATCCTCACCGCCGAGGGCGGTATGTGCGGCTGCTATATCCGCAGCATCGGGCGGCGCGGCAAGGCGACGCTGACGATTTCTTCCCCGCAGACCGCCGCCGTCCAAGTGGAATTTACGATCGAATAAAACACGGGCGCACCGCTTTTCGCAGTGCGCCCGTTGTTATCGTGATTTGAGATCATGCACGCGGCGCGAGGACGGCAAAGCTCTGCTTGGGCATTTGCAGCGTCGCGCTCTGCACGGCGGCGTCGTTCATGGTGAAAAGCAGCTCGTATTCCCCGTCAAGCTCGAGCGTACGCGCCTCGGCAGAGGGATTGAGCACCAGAAGATACGTCCCGCGCTTGTAGGCGAAGAGGCGGTCGCCCTTCACGGCGTGGTAGACGGAAAAATTGTTCGTATTTTGCAGCATCGGATGTGCCTGCCGCAGTGCGATGAGGCTGCGCATATAGTGAAGCATGGAGTTTTCGTCCGCCTCCTGCTTTTCGACCGTCGCCGCGTCGGGCGCATCGTCCGTCGGCAGGTACAGCTTGTCCGCCGCGGCGCGAGAGAAACCGTGGTTCGGCGTATCGTCCCACTGCATCGGTGTGCGGGAGCCCGTGCGGTGGTAGCCGCCCTCTTTCGTCGGCAGGAAACGATAGTTCATGCCGATCTCGTCGCCGTAGTAGAGGAAGGGTGCGCCCGGCATGGTCAGGATCATCGAATAGGCCAGACGCCGCTCGGTATCGTCGAGGTTGGCGCTCGGGCGTTTGACATCGTGGTTGCCCGTGATCATGCACCACATACCGACGTCCCGCGTTGTCTCGTATTTCGGCAGATAATCGTGCAAGAAGTCCATCGGGTCACGCGTCGAGCCGCATTTGAAAAAGCTGTTATCGCCGACGATCTTCCCGTCGACGACCTTGTAATCGCGCATGAGCACGCTGTAGCCGTTGCCGTCCCAGTTGAGGTAAAAGTCCATATCGAAGCCGCAGTTGAGCGCGCTTGCGGGATTATTCCACTCGGATACGAGCGCGGCCTCGGGATATTCTTTGTGGATGGCGCCCGCGATATCGCGCCAGACCTGCATAGTGCCGGGCTTGTCGTTGCCGTCGTTTTTGACGAGGGAGTCTGCCATATCGACGCGGAAGCCGTCGCAGCCGAGGCGCAGCCAATGGCGCATGATGTCCTTCATCGCCTCGCGGTTGGCAAGCGGTGCGGGGTCGTCGATGCCCTGCTGCCACGGGCAACGGCGCTCGGTGTAGCCGTAGTTGAGCGCGGGCTGACATTTGAAGAAATTGACGATATAGGTCGCATCGCGCGGATGCTCGCCGCCGATGAAGACCATGCCGTCGCCGCCGCTGAAGGCATTGTCCGTCCAGATGTAGCGGTCGGACATTTCGTTGCGTTTCTCCTCGGCACTGCGCAGAAAATCGGGGTGCAGCTCGCTCGTGTGGCCGGGAACGAGGTCAAGCAGCACGCGAATGCCCATTTCATGCGCCGTTTGGAACAAGCGCACGAGATCGTCCTGCGTACCATAGCGCGCAGCGACGCGCTTGTGGTTCGTCACATCGTAGCCGCCGTCTCGGAAGGGCGACTCGTAGATCGGATTGAGCCAAACGGCGTTGCAGCCGAGGCTCTTGACATAAGAAAGCTTCTCGGTGATACCGTTCAGGTCGCCGATACCGTCGCAGTTGCTGTCGTAAAACGACTGAGGGTAAATTTCGTAAAATACGGCATTTTTCAGCCAGCTTGCTGCCATAACTATTCCTCCGTTTCTTCCCACGGGAAGGGCTTTCCCTTGAGAACGCTGTTTTTTACATACTGATACATTGCTTTTTCGCCGCTGTCACGCAGCACGGTGAGGATATAGGCCAATTCGCGCCGCGTCTGCGGATGGATGAGGTGCTGTTCGTTGCTGTTTTCGAGGTAAGTAAGCGCGGATGCATCGGTGTAGGCGCTGCCCTGATAGGTCTTGCAGGCGGCGATGCGATCCATGACCATTTCGGCGAGATATTTGCGCGGCATGGGGACGGCCTCGTAGCGATGCGAGACGACGTTCAGATCTGTCCAATATTCCCAGTGGTGGCGGTTGCGCCCCTTGTGATGGATCCAAGCGGCGGAGTAGCCTTTTTCCCTGCGCTCGGCATTGTTGGGGCTGCAGGTGCCCTGATAATACTTTGCGCCCACACGAAATTCCGTCGGCGAATATTTGGACAGATCGTGCGTCAAGCCCTGCCAAAAAAGCCCGACACGAAAGCAGCCCTTACGCACCAAGTGCCGATGATGTGTGACGGTGGCAAAATGTTTCCATGCTTTCAAATCGCATCCCGCCCTTTCCGAAAATCGTAAGCTCCGTCGTCCGCAGATGACGGAGTCCTTTTGTATTATAGCAATATTTCACGAAAAAGCAAGTGTATATTTGTGAATGTTGATGCCCCGCACGCAGAGCGCACGGGGCATCGGTAGAGAAAAGGAGAATGGGTCAACGTTTCTTTTTCATCAGCACGATCACCACAGCCGCGGCGGCTACGGCGAGCACGATAACGATGACAATGACGACCGTATTGTTGCCGTCCTTCGGCTCACACGCAATGGCGGTGGGCTCGGGCGTTGTCGGCGTCGACTCGGTCGGAACGGGTTCTGTCGCATCCGGATCGGTCGGATCGGGATCCGTCGGATCGGGGGTGGTCGGATCGGGGTTCGTCGGGTCGGGGTTCGTCGGGTCGGGATTCGTCGGATCGGGGTTCGTCGGGTCGGGATTCGTCGGGTCGGGATTCGTCGGGTCGGGGGTCGTCGGGTCGGGATTCGTCGGATCGGGATCCGTCGGGTCGGGATTCGTCGGATCGGGGTTCGTCGGGTCGGGATTCGTCGGGTCGGGGGTCGTCGGATCGGGATCCGTCGGATTTTGTGCGGCCTCCAGCTCGGCAAGGCGTGCCTCGGCGGCCTGCAGGATCTCGTAATTTTCGACAAATGCCTTCTGCGCGTCGCTCAGCGCATCATACGCAGCGCGGGCAGCGGCGATCTTGTCCTTGGAGTTGAGCGTAATGGTGCCCAGCTCGCCGATGAGCTTACTGACGACCATGGCCGCCTTCTCGTCGGCGCTGATGAGCGCGTCGGGGTCGGTGACGGGTACATCGCGGGAAGCCGTGCCATTGCCTTCCAAGCGGGCACCGGCATCGGCGGGAGCGCTTTCGGTCAGTTTCAGGAAGCCCTGCAGGTCAAGCGTACCGTCGGCATTGCGCGTGAAGGAATGTGGTATAATAATTTTGGACAACTCATGAAATGACAAAAAAGGAGAGAAC
>CAYOZT010000052.1:0-11657 GCA_964408545.1 uncultured Oscillospiraceae bacterium
TCATTTCATGAGTTGTCCAAAATTATTATACCACATTCGCTCGCTCAGGATGACAGGGTTTTTTCGCACCTCCTTGTAGAGCGGACCGTCGGGGACGCCGATCCCTACGAAAAGCGCATACAAAAGCCCCTCCCGTGGTGTGCCGGGAGGGGCTGAGGAAACTGCAGTCCGAAAGGAGACGACTACAGCATGGGGTGGTTATTTTACGAAATAAAGGATGTTTACGATATAGTCTGTGTTTTCCAGCTTAGCATTATTATCATAGACAGTGACATTTTTGCCGCCTTGTTGCTCCGTATGAGATACCATTGTATTAATGGCAGTATGCTTTACATCATCACCAATCTTATATGTTGAAGACTTCGTATTGCTACCTCCATCATTGTTCTGGAAAATCGTCATATAGGCATCATTCGCGAACATTCTGTATCTGGTCTCCTCGTCATAGATCGAGAGCATCTTCTGGCAACCGTCAACCGTATAACTAACATCGGTCTTTGTCGCAGTAATCGTCTTGCCCGCTGTATCAACGGTCTTACGGTTGGTGTACTTATCCGATACCAAATTCAGTGTTGTTTCATTGACCCAATCCTCAAATTCTTTATCGATCGTAACCGCTGCACCGCCGTTATACACGCAGCCGACGACCATTCCGGATTCGCCCTCGGAGCAGTTCACGGTCACTTTACTGACCTCGCAGCCGGAGATCTCCAGCTTGACATTGCCACCGACGCTACCAACCAGTGCGCCGACCTTGTTTCTGCCGGTCACGGTCGTGTTGATCACTTTACAATTGCTAATTGTTACTTTGCTCGCTCTGTCAACACGACCGACGATCGCGCCGACACCGCCGATATTGGTCGTACCGACGGTAGCACCTTCGATCGTAATATTACTGATGGTAACCTCTGCGCCGTTGTCAACAAGGCCAATGAAGCCGGCAGCATATTCCTTATCGTTCGTGCCGTCGCCGTCGAGTTTGTTATCATTGATCACCATGCCGGTAAAAGTAGTGGCCGGATTTCCGTCGGCATCGGTTGCACCGGTGATCGTCAGATTCTTGCCAGATCCGTCCAAAACAAAGGAAATATTCGCGCCCTTCAGGTCGATGGTGCCTGAAGCCAGTTTAATTTCTTTCAGACCCGCGGGCATCTTCTGGCAAAGATAATACAGCTGCTCGGCAGTTTTAACATTATCCGCCACGCCGTTAGCATCTACGTCGACTTCCGTCATGCCGATGATACCGGACAGGACGGAATAGGTGGAATAGACTTTTTTCAGATCATCAAGCGTCTTATTCTTGTGCTCTTCGGGATAAATGACTGTATCGTTCTCGTCGGTATAGACGACGCGGTTCAGCTCGCCACCGATCCAATAGAAATGATTGCCGTCGGTCAGAGGGATGTAATCCTTTGTGCTCATACCGGCCTCGGCGAGCGCATCATAGACCTCGTTGACGGTCTTGCCCTTGGTGACTTCGTTCATAGCCAGTGCGGTGTTCATTTCGCGGACGGCCTGAATGTCCGCGGAGCGGTTCGCCTTCTTCACGAGGCTCGAGTAGGTCGGGATCAGCACGGCGGCGAGGATCGCGATCACGGCGATCACGATCACGAGCTCGACGATGGTGAAGCCCTTTTTGTTGGTTTTGCGCATAATTTTTCTCCTTTTTGTTTGTTTTTTATTCCACAGGCACACCACCTGCAAAATACGGTTTTGGAAACATGGCTTTCGGCGCTGCGCGGTAGGGGCCGGCGCCCCCGACGGTCCGCTTGCCCCCCACGGCGATGCACGCCGTTCGGCGCGAATTCCCCCCGGCGATGCACGGTAGGGCGGGGACACGTCCCCGCCGCCCCCGTACGATAATTGAGCTGTCGGACAAACGGTAAAATGTAACGATATGTCATCCTGAGCGAGCGTAGCGAGTCGAAGGATCCGTTCCTTTTTGCGCCTTCGGCGCAGCGGGCGGCCGATAGCCGCACGCTCGGAAGAGGCATGGCCTCTTCCCTACAGTGGCGGTACAAATTTCGGGGGACGGTGCGTAAATCCGGCCGCTCAGGCGGCGGAAGTGGGCGGCGGGGACATGTCCCCGCCCTACCGCGCATCGCCGTAGGTTGCTTTCGCATCGAGCGTGTCGGCGGGCGGGCAGAGGCGTCCGCCCCTACCGCGCGAACGGACATTTTCATGCGGGACGCCGAGGGCGTCGTCCCCTACGGTTTTCGGCGGGCGCGAGCATCGGGGCGGGGTTTTTGCCCAAAAAATGCAGAAAAACCACCGAAAGGGCATACTTACCCTCTCGGTGGTTTGTTTATTTCGGTATTTATGTATCGATTACTTAGCCGACCAAGGTCGTGTCTGTCTGTCTGTCTGTCTGTCTGTCTGTCTGTCTGTCTGTCTGTCTGTCTGTCAAGCGATTATACACGACCCTCGCCTCCTTCGTCAAGCGAAATTTTCATTATAATAGCATATCGTGCCCTTTTTGTCAATTCTTTTTTGCGACTTTTCGACTGCATCGGGCGAAAAATCATCCGGCGGCCGAGACGGCGCCGGATGATCGTTTTAATTTGTTTTCGTCAGCAGATAGATCAGGTACAGCAGCACCGAGATGCCGAGGTGGATCGCGCCGGCGATGAGCATATCGCTCGCGGGCTTTCGTTCCTCCTGCTTGCGTTGGGTATAGCCGTAGTAATCCTCGTTGCGCTGCTCGATGGGTCGGCGATCGTTGAGCGTCGGGAATGTGACATACAGGACATAGCTCACGCCGTATGTCAGCATATCGAACGTTCCCTTATTGCGGAAAAACTTCAATCCGCCGAGGCAGAACAGCAGCATTCCCGACACGAAAAATCCGTCGCAAAACTTTTGTGCTACCGGCACATCGGGATACCAGCTCCAGTGGGTTTTCGTCACGCCGTCGACTGTTTCGCTGACCTTTTCGATCGGCCAATGGATAAAGGTGACGGCTATGGCGAGCACGAAGCCGATGATAAAACAAATGAGGATCTTTTTGCTATTTTGGCTCATTTCAACATCTCACGATATTTTTGGAACTCCGCCTCATTGCAGCGGACGAAATGGCCGGGCGCGACCTCACGCAGGGTCGGCTGATCGACTGTGTAATCGTGTTCTGCCAGAGGATTATAAGTGATACGCTTTCTGTTCTTCTCGTATGCGGGGTCGGGCAGCGGGATGGCCGACAGCAGACTCTTCGTATACGGGTGCAACGGATGACGGAACAGCTCGTCCGAGTCCGCCAACTCGACCATCTTGCCGAAGTACATAACGGCGATACGGTCGGAGAAGTACTTGACGACGCTCAAGTCGTGCGCGATGAACATGATGGTCAAGCCGAACTTTTCGCGCAGCTCGTTCAGCAGGTTGATGACCTGCGCCTGAACGGAAACGTCCAAGGCGGAGACGGGCTCGTCGGCGATGATCAGCTCGGGGTTCATGATGACCGCACGCGCCACGCCGATACGCTGACGCTGGCCGCCGGAGAATTCGTGCGGGTAGCGGCTCGCGTGCTCGCGCACGAGGCCGACCAGTTCGAGCATCTCGTAGACCTTCTCGTCGATGACCTTCTTGTCACGCTCGCCCTGCACCACGAGACCTTCGGAGATGATCTCCTTAACGGTCATACGCGGGTCAAGCGATGCGATGGGGTCTTGGAAGATCATCTGGATCTGGGTAACGAGCTTCGTTTTCTTGGCTTTGTGCAGCTCGTTGGCGTATTGCGCCTTCAGTTCCTTGCGCGCCTGCTCGGTTTTTGCCGCGGCGATCATCGGCTCGTACTTGAGTTTCAGCTTCGCGATCTGCTTTTTGGCAAATTCCTTGTCGCAGTTTTTCTGGTCGTACATGGCAAGCTTCATCTGCTTGCGCTGCTCGGCAATGACTCTGTCGCGCTCGGACTTGAGTGCGCTGACATTCGCGCCGGGCTTCGCCGACTCGATCTCAAAGCGCTCCTTGGCCTGCTTGATGGCCTGCTGATAGCTCAGACGGCCTGCGCCGATGCGCTGACCTTTGAAATAGACGTTACCGCCTGTGATGTTGTAAAGCTTGATGATGGAGCGGCCGGTTGTGGTTTTGCCACAGCCGGACTCGCCGACCATGCCGAAAACTTCACCTTTTTTGATTTCGAAGCTGACATCGTCAACCGCTTTTGTCGGGCCGAAATACTGGGACAGATTTTCTACCCGCAGCAATGTTTCCTGATTATTCTGCATGGCCGTTCTCCCCCTTGCTCTTCATTCTGGCGATACGGTCGGTGATGACCTTCGGCGGATCGATCTTCGGTGCATCCGGGTGCAACAGCCAAGTCGCGGCATAGTGTGTGTCGCTGATCTTGAACATGGGCGGCTGCTGTTCGAAGTCGATCTGCATGGCGTACTTATTACGCGCGGCAAAGGCATCGCCCACGGGCGGATAGATCATGTTCGGCGGGGTGCCGGGGATGGCATCGAGCTTTTCGTTGGTATCCAAGTCGGGCATGGAGCTGAGCAACGCCCAAGTGTAGGGATGTCTGGGGTCGTAGAAGATATCGTCTGCCGTACCGTGCTCGACGATCTTGCCGGCGTACATGACGGCCACGCGGTCGGCCATGTTCGCGACGACGCCGAGGTCGTGCGTGATGAAGATAACGCTCAGATTGCGTTCCTTCTTCAAATTGTTGATCAGTTCGAGGATCTGGGACTGGATGGTCACGTCCAACGCGGTCGTCGGCTCGTCGCAGATGAGGATATCGGGGTTGGCGGCGAGGGCGATGGCGATAACGATTCTCTGACGCATACCGCCGGAGAACTCGAACGGATACTGGTCATAACGCTTGTGCGGGTTGGGGATACCGACCTCGTCCATCAGCTTGATGGCACGCGCTTTGGCGACCTTCTTGGTGACCTTGGCGACGACGCCGGAGGCATTCGCCTTCAGATAGTCGATGATCGCCACGGTCTCCGCGTCGAAATCGCGCTGCTCGCGCTGCACCTGACGCTCCTGATAGAATTCCACCAGACGATCGATCGTGCGCTCGATATTCTCGCTGATCTGCGCAAGATCGGTGACGGCTGCGGCGGCGACCGACCAATCGGGGGTCTTGCCGCGAGCGACCATCGCGTCATACTTGCGCTGATCGCGGTCGTGTGCCTTGACGGCCTTCTTGTTCTTGCCGATGGCGCCGAAATAGCGATCGAGCTCGCTCTTAAGGCTGCCGTAGAATGTCCAAGTCAGGCTGTCGCGCGTGATGCTCAGCGGGTCGATGGTCGCGCGAACGGCGGCATTGACCTCCTTGAGCGTCTGATAGCAGCGCTTCTTGTCGAGATGCTTCTCTGCGAAGACAGGCTTGGCGTTTTTCAGCGCGGTGATCGCGGCATCGGTGTTGCGCGCGGAGCGCTTGTCGGTAAAGATGAGCGCCTTCTTGGCGTTGCGGATGAACTCGAGCATGAACTCGTCATCGAGCACCTTACGCATCTGCTCGTTGAGCTGCTCCATGGGAACATCGGGCAATGTCTTACTGTGGAAGGTCAGATAATAGCCCATGCGGAAGAAGTCGGGGCGGGTCTTGGCGAGCGCCTTGGTCAGCATCTGCTTCAGGCTGTTGAGCGCTGCGATAGTCTTGACATAGTAGTCTTTGTGTACCGCGGCGGGCTCGAGTCCCTTCTTCTTCGCGCGCGCCTTCTCCCCAAGCTGCAGCTCCTTTTCTTCGGCGCGGAAGGTAGCCAGCAGGCTGCTGCAAAGGGTGCGCAGCTCGGCGGCGTCCTCCACGACGACATGGTCGCTGACGGCCTCGAGGGCGAGGTGCTTAATGTTGTTCAGACGGTAGGACGCTTCCTTGGCGCCGTTTTTGCTCAGTTCGAAGGCGATGACGTCGATCTTCTCGATGGCCTCGGTCGCGGCCTCGGTCGCGGCGTTGTAAGCAGCCTCGAGTTTCGTGTGCAGGAACTCGAACTTGTCGAATTTTTTGCACATTGCGTTGACATCCGTCTTCGAGCCGGTGCCCTCGGCCTCGATCATAGCGGTGTCGAGCGCCTTGAGCATGGTGTTGAAATTCTTACGGCTCTCGCGCTGACGAGCCTTGCCCTTGAGGATCATGGCCTCGGTCAGCTGCTTGCCGATACGAACGATGGGGTTCAGGCTGGACATGGGATCTTGGAAGATCATGGCGATCTTATCGCCGCGGATCTTGTGGAACTCTTCTTCGGAGATTTTCAGAAGATCCTGACCGTCGTAGATGATCTCGCCGGACTCGGTGATGGAGTTGCCGGCCTGAATGCCGAGGATGGCCTTGGAGGTAACGGATTTACCGGAGCCGGACTCACCGACGATCGCCAGCGTTTCGCCCTTGGCGAGATCGAAGCTGATGTCGCGGACAGCCTGCACCTTACCGTTGGAGGTGCGGAAGGAAATGCGAAGATCTCTGACTTGTAATTTCTTTTCCATTAGTCTTCAGCTCCTCTCGTGGAAGGATTGAATGCATCGCGCAGGCCGTTGCCGAACAGGTTGAAGCAGATCATCAGCAGTGCCAGATACACGCTCGGCCACAGCATCGCGTGCGGCGCGGCAACCATAGAGGACTGGCCTCTTGCGAGCAAGGTGCCCAAGGTGGTGCCGGCGTAGCTCTCGAGGTCGACGATGCCCAAATAGGTCATGGAGGTCTCGGAGCCGATGACGCCCGGGATGACCAGCGCGCAGCTGGTGATCATGGTGCCGATGGCGTTGGGGAAGATGTGCTTGAACATGAGGCGCTTATCCGACGCGCCCAAAGTGCGCGCCGCCATAACAAACTCTTGGCTCTTAAAGCGGTAGAACTGCTTTCTGGTCAAGCCTGCCATGCCGATCCAGCCCGTCAAAACGAAGGCGAACAGGAACGAGGGTAGTGTGCCCACTTTTTCCGCCAAATGTAACTGGAAAAGCGTGGTAACGACGATGAACGGAACGCCGGACAGAACGTCCGTGACACGGTCCATAATGAGGTCGGTCATGCCGCCGTAGTAACCTTGGATGGAACCGTAGATGGCACCGATGGACAGGTTGATGGCGGACACGAGAATTGCGAAGATGATGGAGAAGCGAGCACCTGCGCCGATGGCCCACAGCAGGTCACGGCCGCCGGCGTCTGTGCCAAGTACGAACGACGGCTCACGGCCGTTGAGGTACTGATAGTAGTTGTAGTAGCAGACGCGCACCTTGACGGAGCCGGTTGCTCTACCGGAATAGATGTAGCTGCCGTCGTCGCCTTCAACACGCATCTTGGAGGTATAGGGAGCGCCTTCCTTCTTGGAGTTGGTACTGTATAGGCACACAAATTCATCGTCTACACCCAGAAGTGTGTAAGTGCCGTCTTCATTTTTTATGGCGGCATTACCGTCCTTGTCGACCTGATACCAGTACTTTGCAGGGTTATCCTTGAATGTAAGATGCTTTATGTTAGAAGGCTCGACCCAAGGATAGATCACTTGGATCTCATGTTCATCCTGCCAGTCCTGCAGCGCTTGGAACTCCTCGTAGGTCATCGTGATCTGACGCATACCAACGGAAAAATACTGATTGACCTCAACTTTATAGATATTGGACACAGTATTGTCTTTTTCATTGACTCGCGTATACTGATCGATAACTTTGATGATCGGATTATAGCCTGTCTCCTGTGCGATCGCACGCAGATCGTTGTAGGCTGCATCGCTGACCTCTATGGTCTTACCGCCGTTGAGCCAACTGCTGCCGGGTACATACGCGGGCTTATTGGCATAAATACCATCCGAATCGTTCTCGTCATAAGGAGAGAGAATGGGCGCGATGATCGCGTACAAAACCAAAATGATCAAAATGACGGCCGCAATGACGGAGGACTTGTTCTTACGGAAACGCAGGAAAGCGTCCGCCATATAGCTGCGCGCCTTGGTGTCGAGTTTGCTGTCGTGGATGCGCTCGTCACGCTGCACCAGCTGGAATTTTTCCTTGGGAATCATCTGATAATTATTATTACTCATTTCTTAGACCCCATTCTGATACGAGGATCGATAAAGCCGTAGCTGATATCGACCACAAGTCCGGCAACCAGACCGATAGCGGTATAGAAGCAAGTGGTGAGCATGAACATATTGTAGTCACGGTCGTTGATGGCGTTGAGGGTCAAGCCGCCGACGCCGGGCACGCCGAAGATCTTCTCGATGATCAGAGAGCCGCCCAGAATGCCGATGAACTCGCCGAAGATCGCGGGAACGATGACGACGAAGCAGTTACGCAGCGCATGGCGAATGGTCGCCTGCGTCTTGGTCAGGCCCTTGGTACGCGCGAGCAGCATAAATTCGCTCGTCAAAACCTCGGTCAGCTCCGCACGGGTGGTACGCGTAAAGCCCGCGATAACGCCCAGCGACAGTGAGAGGACTGCGCCCAACTGACTCTTGAACATGGACCATGTAAAGAAGTTGGTGCCGCTGGCTTGTATGAACGGCAACCAGCCGAGCTTATAGGAGAACAAATACTGGACTAAGAACGCATATACAAAGCTGGGAACCGAGATCGCGATCATGGTCACAGTCGAGATCGTGTAGTCGATCCAGGTATTTTTCTTCAAAGCAGCGAAAATACCCAGGCCGATGCCCAGCGGGATACTCAAAAGAATAGAATACAGGTTAATGATCATGGAATGGGGAAGCTTCTGGACAAATGTATCGACAACAGGCTTGCCTTTGTATGTGCCGCGCCAAGAGTGTCCCCAGTTGAACTCGGTTAGAATGTTTTTGAAAAAATCGCCAAGCTGTTCGAGAATAGGCTTGTTCAAGCCGGCCCTTTCCTTCAGAATTGCTTCGGACGGGTTTTCTGCCTGTGTCGGATCACCCATAACATCCGGCAGCAGGTGGATGAGCACAAAGCACATACTGGTGATGATCAGCAAGACCAGCAGCATGTACAAAAATCTCTGCAGTGTATATTTGAACATATGCACCCTCCTTATGAGCGTAATCTCCAACCACGGTCAGGGAGAGATCACGCCCCGTTCGTGTGTGAGAATAAAGCGGACACTATTATGGGGGGCTGATGCCCCCCATAATAGTGTGTTTTGGGTATTAATTAGGCGTAGCTCAGGTTGCCCTTGACTTGCTCCCACTCAACATCATTGTAGTTGTAACGCAGGTAAGCGATACCACCACGACCCATAACGGGGTTATATTCCTCGATGATATAGTAAGCCTTCTGGCACAGCAGTCCGAAAGAGCCGGCCTGTGTGAAGGGCAGGTAGTTGTAGGTCAACAGGACCTTCTCTTCCAGAGCGGCGAGGATGTCGATGCGGGTCTCCTGATCGGCATCACCGAAGTTACGGACATTGCCTTCGCTGTCGGTCTGGTTGGTGCCGCACAATGCGGTCTGCCACTCGTACAGGTTCATGGTGATCTCTTCGCCGTCGATGGTCAATGTGAGGTCAACGGTCTTGGCGTCCCACCACTTGCCGTCGTACTGGTAGTTGGGGTTGGTGTAAACTTCCATCAGGCCGTAGGGATCCATGGACGAACCGGTCCAGCCGCCGAGGACGACGTCCTTCTGGCCTCCCTTGATCTCGGTGGACCACTGGTCGCCCAGAGGCACGGAGATCTCGAACAGGATCTTGCCTTCGAAGCCGGTGCCCTCGGCAGCCTTGTTGGCTTCCTCGGTCAGCCACTTAATCATATCCTTCATCTTTACGGAAGGTTCGGCGGAAGCGGCGTAGGTGATCTTGATGGTCTGGTCGGAAATGCCGTTGGTCGCGGTGATGTAGCCCTTCTCCAGAGCCTCTTTGAAAGCCTGCTGGAAGTACTCCTTAGCCATAACGGGATCGTAACCGGTGATCTCATCGAGGGCTTCGTCGAGATCATCGTAGATATCATAGAAGTCTTCGCTGTCGGGATCGATGCCGTAAACTCTCAGCAGAACTTTCTTGGCCTGATCGGTGTCACGATACTTCAGGCCGGTGTCGGGGTCAGCGATGTAAGCGTCGCCGATGAGGCCGAACGCGGGGGACTGTGCGGGGGAGAAACGGTCGCAGTAAGACTGCTTATCGTAGCACAGGCCGAGCGCGCGGTGGAAGGAGTTCAGTGTCAGGGTCTCGAGGTCATACTCATCCTTGTTAAAGCCTTCGGCAGCCTCGCGGTTCTGAATGGCTTCCATATAGCCGTTGAGGATGATGAAATAGGTGGCCTGGCCGGGGGTGAAGTGGGCATAAGGCGAGCTGCCGTACTCGGCGTAGTCGTCGGACTGCAGACCGTAGGTCATCAGTTCGCCGCTCATGAACATCAGCTTCGCGGTGGACGATTCGGTCACGACGACGCAGCTGATATCGGTGGTCTGGTACATGGGATAAGCCTTGCCGTCTTCGGGATCGATATAGATGTGCTTACCGTCGGTGTAGCCGTACCAGTTTTCGTTCTTGGTGAAGTGCATGCTCTTATCCATCTGATACTGGTCGATGATGTAAGGACCGTAGGACGGAGAGGTGGAAACACTGGTGTTGTAGCTGGAGTACCAAACGTCGCCGTCTTGCTTCAGGCAAGCATCGTAAACGTCGCACTTGACGATCCAGTTGCCGGACAGGTTGTACAGCAGATAGAAGCCGGTCAGCTTCTGCTTCAGAACCATAGTGAACTCGTACTCGCCGGTCTCGAAGATGCCGACATTGGCAAAGTCATATTCTTCGTACACAGCATCGTAGACCAGATAGTTGGGCAGATCATCGTCCGTCTCGCCCCAAGCCGCATTGGTGGTCGTGGTGGCGGACAGCATGGCGAGGGTCTCGTCGTTGCAGGGAGCGAGGCCGTTCTCGTCCATCTTAGCGACCAGCTCTTCCCAACGATCGAGGCCGAAGTACGTCGTGCCGTACGCTTCGACATAGGTCTTCAGGGAGTAGCCGCTGCACCAGTCGATCGCATAATCGACAGCGATGTAAACTTTCTCTCCCTCGGGGGTGTAGTAGTTGCCATCATCGTGCTTAACGAGGTCGGCGATGGTGTACTTGCCGGTGACGCCGTTATCGGCGATGATGCTCTGGCCCTGCAGGTAGTATTCCTCGGCGCCGACCAGAACGAGGTTACCGGTGTAGTAGCTGCTGGCACGGTAGTTGGCCAGTTCCGGAGCGAGCAGACGCTTCATGGACTCGACGTAATCAACAGCCTTGATGGGCGTGCCGTCGTCCCAAGTAGCCAGCGGGTTGAGCTTAATGGTGTAAGCGTAACCATTGGTGGCTTCCTCGGGGATGCCCCACTTGGCGTCGGCCTTGTACTGCTCGGTCACGTCGATAGGAGCCTCGGCAGCCATCTCGGGAACGATGACATAGCCCATGTAAGGATCGACACCGACAACGGTGCGCTCATCGTTCAGCTCGTCGTTGAAGATGAAGCTGTACAGACCCGCGGAGATGAAGTCCATCGGATAGCTCTGATCGGAGGTCTCGTAAGTATGGGGGTTCCAGCTGGTGGACAGATTGCTTACATAGTCCATATAGGTAAACTGACCTTCGAACTTCTCGACATCAATGGGTTCGGTCGGATTGGGAGTGGTCGGATCGACTTTGGGATCGGTGGCCTCAGGCTTGGTATCCTCAGGCTTGGTATCCTCAGGCTTGGTATCCTCAGGCTTGGTGTCCTCAGGCTTGGTATCCTCAGGCTTGGTATCCTCAGGCTTGGTATCCTCAGGCT
>CAYOZT010000053.1:0-11627 GCA_964408545.1 uncultured Oscillospiraceae bacterium
ATATATATATATATAATTGTTTTGTGCGGCCGAGGCCGCGAAAAAATACAGATAGGAGAAAAACTATGCGAACATCATGGAAAAAGGCACTGAGCATACTGCTTGTGCTCGCGCTGCTGCTCAGCTTCACCGCCTGCAGCACGCAGGAAGGCGGAAAGAACGCCTCAAAGCCTGCCAGCAAAGGATTGCAATTTGAAAAGAACGATGACGGAAAAAGCTATTCTGTTTCCGGAATCGGTACCTGCACCGATACGGATGTTGTTATTCCGTCCACTTACAACAGTAGACCCGTCACGAGCATCGGCGTCAATGCGTTCTGGGGCTGTAGCAGCCTGACGAGTATCACAATTCCGGACAGCGTGACAAGCATCGGGGCTCAAGCGTTCGCCGACTGCAGCCTGACGAGCATCACGATCCCGGACAGCGTAACGAGCATTGCTGATGTTGCATTCCGCGGCTGCAGCAGCTTGACGAGCATCACGCTCCCGGACAGTGTGACGAGAATCAGCAGGTATGCGTTCTCCGACACGGCATATTACAACGACGAAGCAAATTGGACGGACGATGTGTTGTATATAGGCAATCATCTGATCGAAGCGAAAACAAGCCTTTCGGGTGCATATACGATCAAGGAAGGGACTAAGTGCATTGCGGATGCTGCATTCCGCCGTTGCAGCAGCGTAACGGGCATCACGATCCCGGACAGCGTGACAAGCATCGGCTTGTATGCGTTCTCCGACTGCGAGGGTCTAGCAAGCATCGCGATCCCTAACAGCGTAACGAGCATCGGCTATTCTGTGTTCTACGAGACGGCATACTACAACGACGAGGCTAACTGGACAGATGATGTGCTGTACATCGGAAATTGTTTGATCGAAGCAAAAGACAGCCTTTCCGGTGCGTATACGATCAAGGAAGGGACGAAGTGCATTGCGGATTCTGCGTTCTCCAACCGCAGCAGCGTAACGAGCATCACGATCCCGGACAGCGTGACAAGCATCGGCGATGGGGCGTTATCCTACTGCAGTAGCTTGACGAGCATTACTGTGGCAGAAGGTAACGGCACTTATCACAGTGCGGGAAACTGCCTGATCGAAACGAAAAGCAAAACACTGATTGCGGGATGCATAAACAGCGTGATCCCCGACGACGGCAGCGTAACAAGTATCGGCGAGTTTGCGTTCTCCGGCTGCGAGGGTCTAGCAAGCATCGCGATCCCGGACAGCGTAACGAGCATCGGCGAGTTTGCGTTCTACGGCTGCAGCGGCCTGACGAGCATCACAATTCCGGACAGCGTGACGAGCATCGGCGATTATGCATTCAGTGGTTGCAGCGGCCTGACGAGCATCACAATTCCGGACAGCGTGACGAGCATCGGCTTGTGTGCGTTCTCCGACTGCAGCAGCCTGACGAACATCACGATCCCGGACGGCGTGACGAGCATCGGCGATTATGCATTCAGTGGTTGCAGCGGCCTGACGAGCATCACAATTCCGGACAGCGTGACGAGCATCGGCGATTCTGCGTTCTCCGGCTGCAGCAGTCTAACGAGTATCACGATTCCGGACGGCGTGACGAGCATCGGCGATTCTGCGTTCTCCGGCTGCAGCAGTCTAACGAGTATCACGATCCCGGACGGCGTGACAAGCATCGACTATAGAGCGTTCTACGGCTGCAGCAGCTTGACGAGCATCACGCTCCCGGACAGTGTGACGAGAATCAGCAGGTATGCGTTCTCCGACACGGCATATTACAACGACGAAGCAAATTGGACGGACGATGTGTTGTATATAGGCAATCATCTGATCGAAGCGAAAACAAGCCTTTCGGGTGCATATACGATCAAGGAAGGGACAAAGCGTATTGCGGATTCCGCATTCTACGACTGCAGCAGCGTAACGAGCATCACGATCCCGGACAACGTGACGAGCATTGGCAATTCTGCGTTCTCCAACTGCAGCAGTCTGACGAGCATCACGATCCCGGACGGCGTGACGATCGTTGGAACTTTCGCGTTCCGAGGCTGCAGCAGCCTGACGAACATCACGATTCCGGACGGCGTGACGATCGTTGGAACTTTCGCGTTCCGAGACTGCAGTAGTCTGACAAGCGTCACGATCCCTGACAGCGTGACGAGCATCGGTGATGGTGCGTTCATGTACTGCCGTAGCTTGACGAGCATCACAATCGGTAACGGCGTGACGAGCATCGGCGATGCTGCGTTCTTCGGTACGGCATACTACCACAACAAAGACAACTGGACGGACGGTGTGCTGTACATAGGCAATCATCTGATCAAAGCAGAAGATAGCCTTTCCGACGCATATACGATCAAGGAAGGGACGAAGCGCATTGCGGGTTCCGCGTTCCGCTACTGCGAGAGATTAACGAGCATCACGATTCCTGACAGCGTGACGAGCATTGGTTATGCGGCATTCTCCGGCTGCAGCAGCCTGACGGATATATACTTTGGCGGAATCATGGAACAGTGGAAGACAATTGACAAAAGCTCCTTTTGGAATTCCAACACCGGCAACTACACCGTCCACTGTACGGACGGCGACATCTCCAAATAAACCAACGCGGCCTGCGAGTTTCCTCGCAAGCCGCGTTTGCCTATTGGTGACGGTTTCAAGAAGAAAAAATTTATGATTGACGCGCTTGTTCAAATATCTTTGATCATAGGCGTCTTGTGCGCGTAGGCGACGGCGTAATTGACGAAGGAGATGAGCATAAAAACGGTGTCGACGATGCTGATGATGCATACTGCCTTGGCGGTGATCTTTTCGTGCAGCAGCACCATGACGATCAGGCTGACGAACAGCACCGTCGTGCAGATCTTGCCCGAGAGGAGCGCACCTTTCATCATTTTACCCTTGCGATAGGCCAGATAGCCTGCCAGCAGCTGAAAACTCTCTTTGACGACAAACAGCCCCACGAGCGGCCACAGCACGCCGTACTCCAGCGCCAAGCACAGCAGCAGCGACAGTTGCGTCGCCTTATCCGCGACGGGATCGAGCACGATGCCCACATTCGATACCATACCGTAGCGCCGTGCGATCTTGCCGTCGATCATGTCGGTCAGGCAGGAAACGGCCAGCACGACTGCCGAAACGGCGTAGTCCCCGGGCGTCTGCGCGCGCAGATACAAAACAATGTACACCGGGATCAAAATCAGCCGAAACAGGCTCAGAAAGTTCGGAACGGTACATATTTCTTTCTTCCAATCCTTCATTTTGCGTTTTCCTCCGCTCGCGGCTGTCGCGCGGGAGCGTCCGCCCCACAAGTGCAACCGCATGACCTTATTTGCACCTATTATAGATGATTATGCGGAATAAATCAAGAGATTATCCCGATGTTTGCAGCATTTTTTCAAACATGTCGTTTGTTGCGGCTTTCCAAGATGTTCACCGCCAGCGGATACTGCAGCGCAAGATGCTTCCATGTGATCTTGTCGAGTTCTCCCGTCTGCGGCAGGGAACACAGATGCTGAAAAATCGACAGCGCATCGGCGGTCGCTTCATCGAGCACGCCGTTGATCACGGGCGCGAGTATGCTCGCGTAAGTCTGCGATAGCGCCGTGAGCATACTCTGCACGAGATAGAGATAGGGGTGTCGCTCGCCGCGGCGAAGCACTTGATTGGGATTGAGAATGAGCTGCAGCGCTTGAGCCGGCGCGAGGCGGACGAGGGCACCAGTTTGCTCCGCGACGATGCGCTCCCATGTCGCCTGATCGGTCACGCCCGTGACGGGAATGCCGTATTTTCGCTGAAAGGCTGCGACGGCGTTACGCGTTTGCGTGCCGTAAATGCCGTCGGGGATGACGGTCGCGAGCGTGTGATCGTCCTCGGCCAAGATGCGCAGCATCGTTTGCAGACTGCGCACGGGCTGCCCGACGAAAGATGATGTCGGTCTCATCTGACCACCTCCTGTTTGACGGGATCTCGACTGCCCGTTTGCAGATTTTCACCGGGGAATTGCGTCATGGTCGATGTGCGCGCGTAGCGGTTGCGGTTGTTCGAGCCCGAGGCCGTGGCGGGGAAGGCCTCGGTGTCGCGCAGGGCGGTGTTTTCGATGCCCGCGTATTGGTCGTAGATTTCGTCCCAAGTGCGTGCGTCCGCAACGCCCGTGACGGGGATCCCGAGGAAATTCTGTGCCGCACGGACGGCAGCCGCCGTTTCCGTTCCGAAGATGCCGTCGACATTGACCGAGGGGATCTGCGGGATAAACTCCGAGAGCATCGCGAGCATATATTGCAGCAGCCGCACTTTTTCACCGCGATTTCCCTGCACGACGGCGTCGGGATACTCCCAGTTGACGGAATAGAACTGCTGACCGAGGCTGCGCAGCTCCGAAAGACGGGTAACGGCGGTATACAGCCGCACCAGTTCGTACCAAGTCGCCTTGCCGACGACGCCGTCTACGTCCAGCCCGAAGATCTCCTGAAAGGAGCGCACGGACGACTCCGTGCGGCTTCCGAAGATCCCGTCGACCGTCGCGAGTTTGGCGATGGCGGGGTAATTTTGCGCGATGCGATTGAGTGCGACCTGAATGATGACGACATACGGTCCCGAGCTTCCGCGCCGCAGCGCCGTGCCGGGGTAAGAGGAAGTGATGCCCATGATGGGCGCGTCGGCGACGATCTCGATATTGCCGTAGTAGCTGCGCAGGATCTCAAGATATCCGTAGCCCTGCCGCGCCAGATTTTGGCTGCCCCATTGGCTCAAGCCCTCGCAGGTAACGGTCGTTCCGTTGCAAAACTTCGCGGCCAAGGGCTCGACAAAGCCCGGGCGGCGCATATAGTCGTTGAACAGTTCGTCGACCAGCCGCACGATGTTGCCGAAATAGCTGCGTCCGTTGACGAAGGCCTGATCGATGGCGGTCGAGGAGGTAATGTCGAAATCGTAGCCGCGGCTGCGGTAAAACTCGGTATACACGCGGTTAAGCGCGAAGGAGACGATGGCGAGGATGTTCGCGCGCAGCGCGCTTTCCTCCCAAGTCGGGTAGATCTCGCTCGAGGCGACATTTTTCACATAGTCCGAAAACGGCACGGTCACATTCGCGGCACTTGTTCCGGGCGAGCCGAGGTGGACGGTGATGCTCTGCGGTACATAGGGGATGACAGTCGGCATGGCAATGTCCTCACAGATTTTGCGGCGGTGTGTCGAAAATTTCGACGCTGTCCCAAGCGGACGGCAATTCCGACAGCGGGATCAGCTCGAGATCAAGTTGTGTGACTGTGTCGGGAAAAACCTGCAGATGCTCGTTTTCCACCTGCTCAAAGCCTTCCAGACGCGCATACAGATTGACCGAGGTGAACGGGCGGATGCCCGTATCGGGCGTTTGCCCCGCGGAGAGGGCGGGAACGGGGATCTCGATGGGCGTTATCTCGCCGTTGCGGTCGGTCAGGCGCATCGCCAGCGCCGTGCGGTCTTCGGCGGTCACGGTGATGGCGACGTTTTCCAGCGGCAGCTGCGCCACGCTCGTGTAAGCGAGCACTTGTATGTATCCTGTATCAGGCAGAAGGACCACTCCTTTCTTCACTTCCCATTCTATGCGCCCGAGCGGGAAAATGTGCCTTGCAAACAAAAAGGCCGAGGAAAAACCTCGACCTCTTTGAAGCGACCATGGAACAAAGCATTTGTCACCGATCGGATATGCGATCACTTAAATCGACCATATCGGTACGATCAGATTATCCTTATCTATTGCGCCAAATTGGCTCGACATACATAAAACGGCACCCGTCCCGAGCTGCAAGGGAGATTTGTCGATCACACGAAAAGTATGGATGATTCGCTTGTCGGGCGTGGCGGTCTTCTTGATCTCCAAGGGGCAAAGCTTGCCGTCACCCTCGATCAAAACGTCGATCTCTTTCGCGTCTCGGTCACGGTAAAAGTAAAGGTATGGTTCTTTGCCGGCATTTTGGTAACCTTTCATGATCTCGGATACGGCAAAGTTTTCGAGAAGTGCCCCGTTCATCGCGCCGCTTTCGGCAATTTCGGGAGAAGACCATTTGGTCAGGTAACAAACCAATCCCGTATCGTAAAAATACAGCTTTGGCGTTTTTATGGTACGTTTTAATACATTGTTGGAGTAAGGATGAAGAAGGAAAACGATACCCAAAGTCTCCAGAATATCCACCCATGCCTTTGCCGTCGGCAGATCGATATCGGCATCCTCCGCCAGAGCATGATAGTTCAAAAGCTGCGAAGTCCTTGCGGCTGCCGCGGTAATAAATCGGTGAAAGCGCAGTGCATCTACCGCGCCGGAAATGTCGCGCACGTCTCGCTCAATATAGGTGGAAAGATACGACGAATAGTATACATCCCGATCGGAGTAATGCCCCGAAACGACCCCCGGCATGGAGCCTTTCCAAATGCGATCGAACAAAGCGGGCGTATCGACCGGGCGCATTTTTTTGCATTCCTCGATCAGCGTATGGATATCCGTGGTGAACGGAACGGCGTCCGCGCCCACGATCTCACGCTGCGACAGAGGCGACATATGAAGAAGCGCCACACGTCCGGCGAGCGACTCCCGAACACCGCGCATGAGTCGAAAAATTTGAGAACCGGTCATCCAAAAATCACCGGGATTATGATGCTCGTCGATGTGGATCTTGATGTAGCTGAAAAGCTCCGGGGCATACTGAACTTCGTCGATCAAAATCGGGGGCTTGTGTATTTGCAAAAAAAGCGCAGGATCGTTTTTGGCCATATCACGAGCAGCGAGGTCATCAAGGGAAATATAGGAACGCCCTTTGCCTTCTTTCTCGGCAAGCAAGCGCAACATGGTCGTTTTTCCTGCTTGGCGAGGCCCTGTCAGTAAGATCGCGGAGTAGGATCCGGATAACTCGAGAATGCGTTTTTCCATGTGTCGTACGATATAAGGCATATATACCTCCAAATGATTTCGGCAGATTTTATTAGCATCCTTATTTTAGCCGAAAAAACGGCATTTGTCAATGCAATTTTTCGGCAGCTATTTGAAAAATGATAACATCTGCCGAAAAAACGCGGCTGCGGCGGAAAATATCGGGAAAAGGCCGTATCCGCAATGCCCCGCGGGGGGGCATCACAGATACGGCTGCGCTTTTTGGATATTGATGCTTTCGGCGTCGACGAGCCGCTGCGCGAGGGAAACGACCTGCTCGTCCGTGCCGCGGCTTTGGTGCAGATCGCGAATGCCGAGAATAACGCCGCGGGTGTTGCCCTGAATGAGCATACCCGCGATCTTCGAGTCCGCGTCGCCGCCCATCAGACGCATACGCGCCATCATATCCGACATTTTCCGCACGGCGGGATGGACGTTCGATAATTTCCAACCGCGCGCCTTGGCCATCAGCAGCGCTTCTTTTTCGATGGCGTCGTACTGTGCCTGTTGGCGCTGCAGCTCCTTGCACAGCCCTTGCCCGCGGGCGCTCCTGCGCACGGAGCGGATACCGGTCTGCCCCATCTGCGTCGTGTGGAGAACCGAAGAAAGGAGCTTTTTGCTATCGTTCATGTTTCGTCAACTCGCTTTCAGTATGCCCGAAACGGCGAACAATACGCACAAAAGGAAACTCCTGCGCATAAAATGGATGCGGAAAGGGGCTGATCGAATGAGTGCGATCGCGGGGATCATCGACTGTCGACGCGGGGAGGAGATCGAAAACGGGATGCTTTTGAGCATGAAGCACCGCGGCAGAGCGGGGGAAGGCTGCTACCGAAAAAACGGCATGACGCTGCTGCACACGCGCCGCAGCGAACGGGAAGGGAAACTCCCGATGACGCTTTCGCGCGGGCAGCGACACTACACGGTCAGCTGCGACACGATGCTTACGCAGAAGGAACGGCTTCGCCGCGCGCTTGAGCTCGAAGGGGAACAGATCACGCAGGGAACGGACGCGGAGCTGCTGCTGCACGCTTACGCGCTGTGGGGAGAGGGGATGCTCGAGCGGATCGCGGGCGCGTATGCCTTCGCGATCGCCGAGGAGGAAAGCGGGGAGCTTTTTCTGGCGCGCGATCCGATGGGTGTCAAACCGCTCTTTTTCGCGCAGTCGGGAAACGGGCTCCTGGTTGCGTCGGAGATGAAAACGATCCTCACGCATCCCGATTTCGTAGCGCAGCTCGACGCGGAAGGCGCGGCGCAACTGCTGCTGCTCGGCCCCGGCAGAACACCGGGCAGCGGCGTTTTTTACGGGATCCGAGAGTTGGAGCCGGGTCAGAGCGCGAGCTTTTTCCGCGGTCGCTTGCAGCTGCGCCGCAACTGGCGGTTGACAGACCGCGTGCATACGGACAGCGTGGAGGAAACGAGCGAAAAAGTTCGATATTTGCTGGAAAAATCGGTTTCCGAGCAAATCCGAGACTGCGAAAATGTCGGAACGATGCTGTCGGGCGGGCTCGATTCGAGTGCGGTTTCCGCCATTTGTGCGCGAGAATCGGAAAATAGCGGCGCATGGTTGCAGACCTTTTCACTCGATTATGAGGGAAATGCCGAACATTTTTCGCCGAATTACTTCCAGCCGGACGCCGACGCGGACTATATCGAGTGTATGTGCCGCTTTTTGCGATCGCAGCACCGCATGACGATCTTGTCGCCGCAGCAACTTGTCGATAACATCGCCGCGGCGACCGTTGCGCGTGACCTGCCGGGCATGGCGGATGTGGACAGCTCGCTGCTCGCGTTCTGCGCGCAGATCCGTCCCCATGTGCAGACGGTGCTCTCGGGCGAATGCGCGGACGAAATTTTCGGCGGCTATCCGTGGTACCGCGACGAAAGACTCCGCAATGTCGACACCTTTCCGTGGTCGCAGACGACGCTGCAGCGTGCCGAGTTTTTGCGCGGCTGGGTGAAAGACGCCGTTGCGCCGCTTGATTTTGTCGCCGAGCGCTACCGCGCGACCATCGCCGATGCGGATATCCTGCCCGAGAACAGCCCGACCGATCGCCGCATCAAGGAACTGGTCAATCTGAACTTCCGCTGGTTCATGCAAACGCTCATCGACCGCGGCGACCGCATCGGCGCGGCGTGCGACCTCGACATCCGTATGCCTTTTTGCGATCGCGAGATCGCCGAGTATCTGTACGCCGTGCCGTGGAAGATGAAGGAGTTTGGCGGACGAGAAAAGGGACTTTTGCGCCATGCGATGGAGGGCATTTTGCCCGAGCGCGTGCTCTACCGCAAGAAAAGCCCTTATCCGAAAACCTACGATCCGCGCTATACCGACATCGTCTGTGCGCTTTTGCGGCAGCTTCTGCTCGATGACCATGCGCCTGTTTTCGCCATCGTCGAGCCGAAGGCGCTGCAGCGCCTTTTGCGGGAGGAACTGCCGTGGCCGTGGTACGGTCAGCTGATGCGAAAACCGCAAACGATTGTATATATGCTGCAAATCAACTACTGGATGGAGCATTATTCGGTGCGAATTAGATAATTGACGAATCGCGGAAAATGTGCTACTATTTTATCGGAAAAACAAAACTCTTACAAAGAGGTGTTACATATGAGAAAAACCAAGATCATCTGCACCATCGGCCCCGCCAGTGAGAATGAAGAGGTTTTGACCGCCATGTGCCAAGCGGGCATGAACGTCGCGCGGTTGAATTTCTCCCACGGTACGCACGACGAGCACCGCAAAAAGATCGAGCTGATCAAACGCGTGCGCGAAAAGCTGCATATGCCCATTGCCATCATGCTCGACACCAAAGGCCCCGAATACCGCATCGGCACCTTCGCCGAGGGGAGCGTGACGCTCCAAGCGGGGGACAGCTTTACCTTCACCACCGAGCAGATTGAGGGCGATCAAACGCGCGTGTGCGTCAATTACAAGGACTTGGTCAAAAACCTGAAAACGGGCGACCGCATCCTCGTCAACAACGGCCTCGTCGTCTTCGAAGTGACCGAGCTGCGCGGCTGTGAGGCGCTGTGCAAGGTCATCACCGGCGGCACGATCAGCAACCGCAAGAGCATGAGCTTCCCCAACAAGGTCATGAGCGGCCCGTACCTGTCCGAGCGCGACAAGGCGGATCTGCTGTTCGGCATCGAAAACGATGTGGATTTCGTTGCGGCGTCGTTCGTGTCGAAAAAAGAGGATCTTCAGGAACTGCACGCGTTTTTGGACGCCAACGGCGGCCAGAGCATCGATATCGTCGCCAAGATCGAAAACCGCTCGGGCGTCGACAATATCGAGGAGATTTGCGAGCTTTGCGAGGGCATTATGATCGCCCGCGGCGATCTGGGCGTGGAGATCCCCTTCGTGGAGGTGCCGTCCGTCCAAAAATACCTCATCAGCAAATGCCGCCTGCTCGGAAAGCGCGTCATCACCGCCACCGAGATGCTCGAGACGATGATCTACAATCCGCGTCCGACGCGTGCGGAGATCTCCGATGTGGCCAACGCCGTGTACGACGGCAGCTCCTGCATCATGCTTTCGGGCGAGTCCGCTGCGGGCAAATATCCCGCCGAGGCGGTGCGTACCATGGCGCAGATCGCCGAATATACCGAGCTGCACACCTCCTACAAGCATCGCTTCCTGACCAGCGAGTTCAAGATCCAAAATATGCTCGACGCGATCTCCCACGCGACCTGCTCGATGGCGATCGATGTCGACGCCAAGGGCATCGTCGTCAGCTCCGTTTCGGGCAAGACCGCGATGATGGTCAGCCGCTTCCGCTGCCCCGTGCCCATCATCGGCATCACGACGGACGAAAAGGTCTGGCGCAAGCTCGCAATGAGCTGGGGCGTGTACCCGACGCTGTCCGACCAGTTCACGTCCATGGATGTCATGTTCTACCACGCTCTCGCCGCCGCGCGCGGCATTCTGGGGCTGCAAAAGGGCGACCGCGTCGTCCTCACCGGCGGTCCGATCAACGGCAAGACCGGCAACACCAACACCATCAAGGTCGAAGAGATCTGAGCGCCCGCTTGCCAAAGCGCAAAGCGATATGTCAAAATCACCAAAACGGAGGGATGCATTCCCTCCGTTTTCTGCCTGTTTCGGGCGGAATTGACAAAAAGCGCTTGAAAGTTTCAAAAAATGCTTGACAGAATATATATATATATATAATTGCCTTAGTTTCGGGACAAGCCCGAGATAAAAGAAACTTTTTAGGAGGAAAACACAACTTATGAAAAAACTGAACAAAAAAGGCTTCACCATCGTGGAGCTGGTCATCGTCATCGCGGTCATCGCGATCTTGGCCGCCGTCCTGATCCCGACCTATAGTAGCGTCGTCAAGAAGGCGAATGACTCCAAGGCTTTGCAGGAAGCTAGAAATGCTTACACTCTTGCTATCGCCGATGCGTATAAAGATGATGGCAGCGTCAAAACAGAGGCTATCTCCGTTACAGTTGGAACCAACACTTGGTCGTTCACATTCACAAATGGTGACATTCAGAACGGTACTGTGACTGCTCCCACCGATTTCGGCTATACCGTAACGCTGTCTGGCGGAAAAATCAGCGTGGAAAAGTCCACCACTTAATCTACCTGTTTCTTTTGTTGAGTTTCTGTAAAAAGGGTCGAGGGACGCGAAATGCGTCCCTCGGTTCTTTTTTATGCCGCCGCAGTCAGGCGTAGGGGGCGGCGCCTTGTCAAGAGTAACATGATACACAGTTGTGCAAGGACATCATCCACAAGTTACAGC
>CAYOZT010000054.1:0-11576 GCA_964408545.1 uncultured Oscillospiraceae bacterium
TCCTCAGGCTTGGTATCCTCAGGCTTGGTATCCTCAGGCTTGGTATCCTCAGGCTTGGTATCCTTGGGATCGGTCTGACCGACAGTGGTTTCATCCTTCTTGCCGGTGGTGGTATTATTGCTCGCGCAAGCGACCATGCCAAGCAGCATGGCGGCAGCCAGCAACAATGCCAACAGTTTCTTCATTGTCATAGATTTCCCTCCTATAATTTGTTCCGCCGTAGGTGGCGGTGGAGCCATTACACCCGTCGTTTCGGGGTGCGTCTGTTTTTTACGGCTCCTTGTCTTGCAACTATACCATAAACTTGCAGTTTAGTCAAGTGCGAATTTTCGGAAAATTTGAAAATCCCTCCGTTCAATTCGCACAAGTTTGTGCTTGTCATCTTTGCATCTTTGTGAGTTTTGTCAAAAATGTCGGAAAGTCTGTGCTCTGTAGACAAACTTTCATGTTTTGTCCGCGAGCGGCGGTCACTTCGATTTGTATAATTTATTCCGTCTTCTGCATATTTATTCATCCGTTTCTTCCATATCGCTTTCCAGTCGCAAAATGCGGCAAAATTCCACCCGCTCACCGTCGGCGAGCGTCAAAGTCTCGGACAGCGGATCGACGCGCACGACCTCGCCCGAAAATGTGCGATAAGTCCCGCCGCGCTTGCGCCCGTCGGGGCAGAACACGCACAGCCGCACCCGCGGACGGCGCGAAATATTGCGCTGTATCAGGCGTAATTGTCGATCGACGGCGGCGATCTCCCCTTCGTCGGGAAATATCTCCGCCTGCGTCTGCCGCCGCTGCTCGGCAAGCAGCGCGTCCAGCCCCGTCAGCGCGGCGAAGGGCGCAAACTGCGCAGCGCGCTTTTCGGGAGACATTTGCGGGTGTGCCGTCGAGATCGGACGGGGCAAACGGAGGATCCGTTCGTAATTTTTATTCATCATATGCTACTTTTTGTGCCCGCCGATCTGCTCATTTCGCGCGCGGGCGGTGGCCTCCTGTCGAAAATTCGTGCCCTTCAATATGGCATTTTTACCAAATTTCGCTTTTATCCGCAAAATCGTCTCCTGCTGCCGTTTTTCGCGCGCACGCGCGCACGCAAGACGTGTTTTTTCTCGTTCGACGGCGTCCGCGTCCGTGAAAAGATCGAGCTGCACCGCCTCGTCGTCGCGTGGCGCATCGTCCGAGATCAGATCCCCCGTCGCGATCGTCAGCCGCCGCACGAGAAAACGGCTGTCCGCGATGCGGTCATACAGCTCCAGTCCCTTTTTTTGCAGCAGCTTCGTCGAGGCGCTGCGCTCCCCGAGCGCGACGGAGCCCGTGGAGGGTTTGGGCACGCTTCGGCCGTAGCGGTCGGTGACGGCGGACGCCGTGCGCTCCTCGCAGCGCTCGTAGCCGATGTGCAGCACGATCTGCTCCGTCTCGACGCGCCGCTGCACGAGCTGCAGCGACATCGCCTCGAGCATTTCGCAGACGATGGTGCGCGCAGAGCGCACCGAGTACGGGCAAGAAAGCACCTGTGAGGTCGAAAAACTGCTGCTCGTCGGCCGATAGGCTTTGATCTGTGCCATCGTGCACGGCTCCCAGCCCCACGCATGATCGATCAGCAGTTGCGCGTTCACGCCGAACAGGCGGTACAGCAGCGCTTCGTTTCGCATCTCGTGCGGTTTTCCGAGCGAGCAGAGCGCGACGTCGCCCATCGTCTTCATGCCGTAGCGCGCCAGACGCGCGGCCGTGCCGCTGCCGACGCGCCAAAAATCCGTGATCGGCTCGTGCGCCCAGAGCGTGCGGCGGTAGGACAGTTCGTCGAGCGTCGCGATGCGGCAGCCGTTTTCGTCGGGCGGCATTTTTTTGGCGAGGATGTCCATCGCGACCTTTGCAAGATACAGGTTCGTCCCGATCCCCGCGGTGGCGGTGATGCCCGTTTCATCCAGCACGGCACGGACGAGCTTGCGCGCAAGCTCCTCGGGCGTCATGCGGTAAGTTTTCCGATAGGCGCTCAGGTCGATGAATACCTCGTCGACCGAATAGGGGTGGATATCCTCCGGCGCGATGTAGCGCAGATATACATTATATATAATAGAAGATATTTCCATATACTTGCCCATCTGCGGCGGCGCGATGAGAAAATCGATCTCGAGCCGATCGTCGGCGGCCAACGCCACGGCGTCGTCCGAGCGGCCGATCGATCCGCGTGCGCGGCTGCGCCGCAGGGCGTTTTCCGTCCGCACGCGCTCTTTGACCTCGAACAGCCGCGCCCGTCCGCCGATCCCGTAGGCCTTCAGCGCCGGCGATACGGCAAGGCAGACCGTCTTATCCGTGCGGCTCTCGTCGGCGACGACCAGCAGCGTCGTCAGCGGGTCGCGCCCGCGCAGGACGCACTCGACCGACGCATAAAAAGATTTCAGATCCACACACAAATAACAGCGCTCCATATTGGCACCCTCCTTTTCCCCTATTATACAATACGAACATTTGTTTTGCAATAGGCAATAAAAAGAAATTGCGCCGAATGCGGCAACGCGTTTTGCATTGCCGTATTCGACGCGGCGCGGTCAGTTTTTTTCGAGCAGGGAGGCAAAGGGCTCGCCGAGACGCTCCATTTCGGCGGCGAGAAAACCCGCCATCGTCACGGCGCCTTCCATCTTCAGATGCGTATTGTCCTTCGGCCAGACAAACAGCGGTCTGGACGGCTCGTCCCCCAATTGGGCGAGAAAGCGTTCCGTCAGTGCGGTCAGGTCGGCCACGGCGACGCCCTCTTCCCTGCCGACGATGCGTACCGCCTCGGGATAGTCGCCGTGACTGCCGGGCAAAAAAACGCCGTTTTCGTCGAACAGTCGGCGGGCGATGGGCGTAATGAGCAGCACCTGCGCGCCGCGGCTTCGTGCCTGCGCGATGAAAAAGCGCAGATTATCACGAAAGGAGCCGTCGGCATCGGTATGCCGCGCGGGATCGGCCTTTTCGTCGTTGTGCCCGAACTGCACGAATAGCAGATCGCCCTGCGACATGGCCTCCTGCGCGGGGCGAAACAGCCCCTCATCCAAAAACGATTTCGTGCTGCGTCCGTTTTGCGCGAGCGAAACGACCGCCACGCCGAATTTCAGGTACAGCGGCAGCGCCTGTGCCATGCCCGTTTGGGGATAGGTGTGGATCTTGTTGACGGCCACGGTGCTGTCTCCGATATAGAAGATCTTCATCTTGCCACCTCCGTTTTTCTTTCGATTATACTCCGCCGTGCCCGCTTTGACAAGCACTTTTTTCTCTTGCAATATGAATAAAAAAGTGGTATAATATGGAAAACTCATCCGGGAGGTTTTTCTATGCATATCATCATTGCCGGCAGCGGCAAGGTCGGCACGACGCTCGCCCGACGATTGTCCGAGGAAGGCTATGATCTGACTCTGATCGACACGGACTCCGCCGTTCTCTCCGAGGTCAGCGAGGAATGTGACGTTTTGGGTGTGAAGGGCAACTGCGCCTCCATGCCCGTGCTGCTGCAGTCGGGTGTCGAGGACGCGGACTTGCTCATCGCGGCCACGGGGCAAGACGAGATCAATCTGCTGTGCTGCACCACCGCGCACGGGCTCAATCCGCGCCTGCACACCATCGGCCGCATCCGCAATCCCGAATACACCCGCCAAATTTACGCCATGCGCGATATGTTCGCGCTGTCGCTGGCCGTCAATCCCGAAAAGCAGGCCGCCGGCGAGATCGAAAGTCTGCTGCGCTTTCCGGGCTTTTTGCAGCGTGACACCTTCGCCAACGGACGCACGGCGATCGTGGAGCTGCGCATCGACCGAGACAGTAAGCTGCGCAACGTCTCGCTCAACGCGCTCAACAGCATCGTCAAATGCAAGGTGCTCATCTGCGCCGTTTTGCGTGACGGCAACGCCATTACGCCCGGCGGTACCTTCGTGCTGAAAGAGGGCGACCGCATTTTCGTCACCGCGCCGAGCGGCAGTCTTTCGGTGCTGCTGAAAAATCTGGGCATCATCACCCGCCGCGCGCGCAAGGTCATCCTCTGCGGCGGCAGCCGCATCGGCTATTATCTGGCGCAGCAGCTCAATGACGACGGCGTATCCGTCTGCATCATCGAAAAAGACATGGCACGCTGCGAGGAGCTGGCCGCCGCACTGCCCGACGCCACCGTCATCCACGGTGACGCCACCGACAAGTCGCTGCTGGAAGACTACGGTCTTTCCTCCTGCGATGCGCTCATCACCCTCACGGGCACGGACGAGCTGAATATGATCGTATCCCTCTACGCCAACACGCGCGGTGTTTCGCAGGTCATCACCAAGCTCGGCCACACGGAAAATCGCAGCATCAGCCACAACCTCTCCCTCGGCAGCGTCATCTCGCCGCGCGACCTGTGCTGCGACACCATCGTGCGCTATGTCCGCGCCATGAGCAATCTCACGGGCACCGCCGAAAGCGTGCACACGATCGCCGACGGGCAGGTCGAGGCAGTGGAGTTTCGTGTGGACGAACACACCATGTATCACGGCACGCCGCTGAAAAACATCCGCTTAAAGCCCGATGTGCTGCTCGTCAGCATCACGCACGGTGCGCAGACCGAGATCCCCGGCGGCAATTCCATCTTCCTCGAGGGCGACACCATCGTTGCCGTCACCAGCCGACGCGGCTCGCTGCGGCAGGTCAACGACATTTTCGCGTAGGAGGCGAGCGCATGAATTACAAAATGATCGGGCGCTTCATCGCGAAGATCCTGCTCATCGAGGCACTGTGTATGCTGCCCGCCGCGCTCATCAGCCTGCTTTCGCACGAGTCGCTCGCGCTGCAGAGTTTTTTGACGAGCATCGCGCTCATCATCGTGACATACGGGCTCCTTGCGCTGCTTTGTCGGCATCCCGGCGGGAATTTCACCTTCCGCGAGGGGCTTGTCTGCACGGGCACGAGCTGGATCGTCATGAGCGTTTTCGGCTGCCTTCCGTTCTGCCTCTCGGGTGAGATCCCGCGCTATATCGACGCTTTTTTTGAGATCGTGTCGGGCTTTACCACGACCGGCTCATCCGTTCTTTCCGACGTGGAGTCGCTGTCGAACGGCATTCTCTACTGGCGCAGCTTCAGCCATTTTCTCGGCGGCATGGGCGTGCTCGTACTGCTGCTGGCCGTCGCGCCGAGCGGTGGTCAGGGCGCGGGCTACACCATCCACCTGCTGAAGGCGGAAAGCCCCGGGCCGGACGTCGGCAAGCTCGTCCCGAAAATGCGAAAGACCGTCGCCATTCCCTATATCATCTACATTGCGCTGACCGTTTTGAATATCCTTTTCCTGCTGTTCGGCGGAATGTCCCTGCTGGATGCGGCCTGCACCGCCTTCGGCACGGCGGGCACGGGTGGGCTCGCCATCTATAATGACTCCATGGCGAGCTGCTCGCCGTATATCCTCAATGTCACGACCGTATTCATGCTGCTGTTCGGCGTCAATTTCACCTGCTATTATCTTTTGCTCATCCGTCAGGTGAAAAGCGTACTCAAAGACGAGGAGCTGCGGCTGTATCTGGGGATCTTCGTCGTATCGGTCGTGCTCATCGCGCTGAATATCCGCAGCCGTTACGACACTTTCGCCGAAACACTGCGGCACGCAGCGTTTCAAGTTTCCTCCATCATCACGACCACGGGCTACTCCAGCTGCGATTTTGACCTCTGGCCGAGCTTTTCCAAATCCGTGCTCGTGCTGCTGATGTGCATCGGCGCGTGCGCCGGCTCGACCGCGGGCGGCTTCAAATGCTCGCGGCTGCTGCTCATCGGCAAGAGCCTCAAGCGCAGTGTCAATCGGCTGCGCGATCCGCAGCGCGTGCAGCACATCCGCATCAACGGCCGCGTGGTCGACGAAAAGGTCGTGCAGACCGCGGGCGCGTTTTTGATTGCCTATGTGCTGATCCTGTTTTTGAGTTTTCTGGCCGTTTCGGTCGACGATTTTTCCGTCGGCACGAATTTTACCGCGGTTTTGAGCAGCCTGAACAACATCGGCCCCGGCTTGGAGCAGGTCGGTCCGACCTGCAGCTTCGCCGCGTACAGTACTTTCAGCAAGCTTGTGCTGATCTTCGATATGCTCGCGGGGCGTCTTGGCTTGTTCCCGATCCTCGTTCTCTTCTCCCGCTCCACATGGAAGCATTAAAAAAGTCGGGCGACCATCGGTCGCCCGCAAAAAATATATTTCCTCGGTAGGTACCGGCGTCCCCGACGGTCCCTACGCAAGGGTTACGAAAAACACCGTGTTATCCTGAGCGAGCGATAGCGAGTCGAAGGATCCGTTTCTTTTCGCGCCGAAAGGCGCGGCGGGCGGCCGATAGCCGCCCACTCGGAAGAGGCATGGCCTCTTCCCTACAGGGCGGGGCAAATATCGGGGCATGGTGTGTACACCCCGCCGCTCAGATGTCGGAATGGGGCGGCGGGGACGTGTCCCCGCCCTACCGCGCATCACCGTGGGGCGGACGCCTCTGTCCGCCCGAAAAAACGCAATTTTGTCATTTCGAGCGAGCGGCAGCGAGTCGAGAAATCTACTTTTTAACGGGATATTTTTCGTAAAATCGGGGGATAGATCCTTCGACTCGCTTCGCTCGCTCAGGATGACATGACTTTACTTTTGGCTATTAGACCGGCTGTGCAATCATCGTACGGGGCGGCGGGGACGTGTCCCCGCCCTACCGCGCAGCGCCGTGGGGCGGGCAAGCGGACCGTCGAGGACGCCGGTCCCTACCGCGTGTCGCCGCGGGAAAGGCGGGCGAACGCGCGTTCTTGCAGAACGATCTCGCCGCTTGCGCAGAGGCTCAGGGTATGCTCCGGAAGCTGCACGGTCTGCATTTTTTCTTCGCAGCACAGCGTGCTGAAACTTTGCAGCGGCGTGTGCAGGCCCGTGCCGCACATCTTCAGGTATGCCTCTTTTTTTGTCCAAATCTCGTAAAAAGCGCGTGCGCGATCGTCCTGCTGCGCCATCCACTGCCGCTCCTGCGGATGGAAAAAGCGCGCTGCAAGCGCGTCATGCGCGCTTTTTACGCGTTCGACATCCACGCCCACGCGCCCTTGCGCGACCGCGACGGCGACGCAGCCGTCCGTATGCGAAAGGGAAAAATCGCACTGCGGAAATTGCGGCAAAAACGGCTTCCCGTAAGCGTGATAGGAAAACTCGAGCGGCGGGAGTTTTTCCCCCGTCATCTCCTCGAGCGCGGCGTGCAGCAGGCTCTGCGCCAAGAGTGAGGCGAGCTTGTCCTTTTCAAAGCGCAATCGCTCGATGCGCTGCCGCCGCTCCTCGCCGAGAAGCGGTAGCAGATCCCTTACCTCGTCCCAGCGCAGCTGCGCGGGAATATACAAATAATATGCCCGATTTTCCATACTCTCCCCCCTTTCCGCTATTTTAACAGCTCACGCGAAAAATTACAAGCAAAAAGCGCTTCCGCATTGCAAATCATCGCGTTTTGCGCTATAATCGACTTATCAAACAAACAGGAGCGTGCTCTATGAAAAAATTGCTGAAAATTCTGCTGCCGCTGCTCGTGTGTCTTGTCGTGCTGGGCGCCTGCGCCGCACGCGAGGCGGACACGCCGCACGACATCGTCATCGTCTACACGAACGATATCCACTGCGCCGTGGACGAAAACATGGGCTTTTCCTCCCTGAGTGCCTATGTCAAATCCATACGCGAACGCGGCGACTATGTCACATTGGTCGACTGCGGCGACGCCATTCAGGGCAGCTACATCGGCACCATCTCCAAGGGTGAATACATGGTCGACATCATGAACGAGGTCGGCTACGATCTGGCCGTCCTCGGCAATCACGAATTCGACTACGGTATGCCACAGCTGCAAGCGCTGCTCGGCAAGGCGAAAGCGACCTATCTCGGCTGCAACATCACCTACAGCGGCAAAGGCGAAAACGCCCTGTCCGCCGTCAAGCCCTACGAGATCCGCAGCTACGGCGACACGAAAATCGCCTTCATCGGCGTCACCACGCCTTCGACGATCACAAGCTCCACCCCCGCCTACTTCAAAGAGGACGGCGAATACGTCTACGACTTCGCGGACGGGCAGGACGGCGCGCAGCTGTATGCCTGCGTGCAGGGCTATGTCGACGAATGCCGCACGGCGGGCGCGGATTATGTCATTTTGTTGACGCACCTCGGAAACGACGAGGAAATTTCCGCTTATTCCTCCGTCGCGCTGCTGCAAAATACCGACGGCGTCGACGCCTGTCTGGATGCGCACGCGCACAATCGGATCGCTTGCCGCATTGAGCACAATCTGCGCGGTGAAGATGTGCTGCTGTCGTCCACGGGGACGAAATTCGCGACCTTCGGTCAGCTGCTCATCACCCCCGACGGCACACTCACGACCACGCTCATCAGCCATTACGAGCAGCGCGACACACAGATCGACGCATATCTGGACACCGTCAACGCCGGCTACGCCGACGAGATCTCCGCCGTGGTCGCGACGAGCGACATCCGCCTATCCTGCTCGGACGCGGACGGCACTCGTCTGGTGCGCAACCGCGAAACGACCATCGGCGATCTGTGCGCCGACGCCTACCGCGCCATATCCGGTGCGGACATCGCGCTGGTCAACGGCGGCGGCATTCGCGCCGATCTGCCGCAGGGCGATATCACCTACGCCGATATCTTAAGCATCCACCCCTACGGCAATTCGCTGTGCGTGGCGGAGGTCACGGGGCAGCAGATCCTCGACTGTCTGGAAATGGCGTACCGCGATACGCAGGCACAATACGCGGAAAACGGCCTTGCCGTCGGCGAAAGCGGCGCGTTCCAGCAGGTCTCCGGCCTGCGCTTGTGCATCGATACGTCCGTTCCTTCCGGCGTCGTCACGGACGAAAACGGCGAATTTGTCCGCGTGGACGGCGCGCGGCGCGTGCACGATGTGTTCGTGCTGCGCGGCGAAGAATATGTCCCGCTCGACCCGGAAGCGACCTACACGCTGGCCAGCCACAATTATCTGATCAAAAACAGCGGCAACGGCCTGAATATGTTCCGCGACTGCAAGCTGCTCATCGACGAAGGCGTTCTCGATTATCAGATGCTCATCGACTATATCACGGGCACGCTCGGCGGCAAATTGGGCACGCGCTACGCCCGCGTTGACGGTCGCATCATCGTTGAATGACGAGGGCTGCGCGATATGAAACGAATTTTGGAAGTTTGCGTCGACTCGCTCGCGAGCGCACGCGCCGCCGTCGCGGGCGGCGCGGATCGCTTGGAGCTTTGCAGCGCGCTGTGTGTCGGCGGCCTGACGCCGTCGACGGCGCTGCTGCGCCTCATCCGCACGGAGAGTGACATCCCCGTGCGCTGTATGCTCCGTCCGCGTGCGGGCGATTTCCGCTACACGGACGAGGAGCTCACGCTCATGGCCGCGCAAATGCGCGAGCTCGCCGCCGCAGGCGCAGACGGTTTCGTGTTCGGCGCGCTGACGCCGCAGGGCGAATTGGACACCGCGGCGCTGCGCCCCCTGCTCGCGTGTGCGGACGGCCGCGGCACGACGCTGCACCGCTGCATCGACCACGCACGCGATCCCCTTTCCTGCTACCGCCAAGCAAGCGCGCTGGGTTTCGATACGGTGCTCACCTCGGGCGCGGCAGCAAAGTGCCTTGACGGCGTCGAGACGATCGCGGCGCTCGATGCACTGCGGCAGCGGCTCTCGGGTGCGCGCATCATGGTCGGCGCAGGCGTCGACGCAGATACCGTCACCGTGCTGTTACGGCAAATTCCGACGCTCGATGCCTTCCACATGAGCGGCAAAAAGGCCGTCGCAAGCGCCATGCGCTTTCATCGGGAAAATGTCCCCATGGGCACATCGGCCGAGGACAGCTTCCTGTGGCAGACGGACGAAAACGCCGTCCGCCAAGCCAAACGATCCTTGGCGCAATGATCCCCCGCCCGCTCGTTCCCGGTAGGAACCGGCGTCCCCGCCGCCCCGAAAAATTATGATTACGCGGTAGGGACCGGCGTCCTCGACGGTCCGCTTGCCCGCCCCACGGCGATGCGCGGTTGGGCGGGGACACGTCCCCACCGCCCCCGTTCGATGATTGCGCGGTCGGACAAACGGTAAAATGTAACGATATGTCATCCTGAGCGAGCGAAGCGAGTCGAAGGATCCGTTTCTTTTCGCGCCTTTGGCGCGGCGGGCGGCCGATAGCCGCCCGCCGGAAGAGGCATGGCCTCTTCCCTACAGTGGATTTGATCGAACACAACAAAAGCCCCTCCCGTGGTGTGTCCGGGAGGGGCTTATTATGGACTACGGAGTCCTTGGACATGGACAACGATGTGCTTACCTTCGACCGGTAAAATGCGCATTCGTTTCCTTTGTATCGTACTTAGTTGCCGCTCTTGCCGCAGGTATCGTCTGCCGTGCATGTTGTCCCCGAAGCACCGATGCAATAGTGATAATCCGTAATTCCCTGAACAGAGATGGATCCCTTGTTTTCCGGGTTGTGGACAACAACGCTCAGTTCGCTGCCACTTGTGGTCGTAACATTTTCCAGCACATAGGAACCGGCCGTATATCCGTCACTACCATTGCCGCAAGCGAGAATGATGTCACAGTTCGGGCCAAGGTTGCCACTGCTCCATCTATATATCGCATCATCCACCGAATCTCTATGTGAAACCTTGGTGTTTTTGATGGTTGCAGTGCAGCCATGCATATAAATACCTTGCAATGTTCCGTTAATCGTACAACCGTCAATCAGCACATTTGCGTTAATGGTGATGCAGATCGGAGTTGCGTTCCTTTCTTCGGTTGCATTGAAAACAGAGTTAATAATAGACAGATTCGCACCATCGCTCTCAATAGCGGAACTGTTTGATGTGATTGTAAACCAGCCCTTTGTTTCGAATGTGCAACCGATGATCGTCGTGCTGCAATTGCCGTCAACAAAAACTGCATCTGCATACCCTTTTTCGTCGGTTCCCGTGCCAACGAATTTGACATTTTGCATCGTCAGCGTGCCGCCATTCTCGTTGCGAATACATTTATTCGCGCAAGACTTGATCGTACCATTTTTTACGGTAAGATTTCCGGTCACTTTCGTCACGACAGAGGATGAGCTGCTAAGAGTCGAAGTCAGTGTCTTTCCGTTCAAATCAAGGATAACGACTCTTTCAGAAGAAATTTCCAAAGTCTTGTCATAGAGATCGACATCCTGATCAAGCTCGATCAGTATGGGCTTCGTCGCGGACGATTCATTGATGGCATTCTGGAGCGTATCCGCATCCGTAACCTTAGTACCCGGCGCAACACCGAAATCGTTGCTGCTGAGCAGCACCCAGCCACTGCCGATTTCGTTCGTATTTTCGCTGCCGATCAGGGCGACCTTGTTGTTTACATTGTCCCAGTAATATGCGTAGCCGCTCGAAACGGTGTTGAGCGTATAGGCATTAATGCCGTTCTCACTCAATCCTTGCTTCACTTCATAGCCATTCTTAGGCGTACCATTCTCTGCAGTGTAGATCGCCAAAGCAGTATTCATCTGTCTGACGGCTTGTTCGTCAGCCGATTTGTTCGCCTTCTTGACAAGGCTGGAGTAGGTGGGGATCAGCACGGCGGCGAGGATCG
>CAYOZT010000055.1:0-11030 GCA_964408545.1 uncultured Oscillospiraceae bacterium
TGAGGATAGCCTCTGCCGCATCCGCACCGCCGATCTTGCCGTCGGTCACCATGTCAGCGATCTTCGACTTGTCCGCGCCGGTGGCGTTGGCCAAAGCCTGATAAACATCCACGCCGCGCTCAGAGAAGTAATTCAGATATTCCTGCGTGGTCTTGCCGGTGGTCCGCATACGGGAAAGACCGGAGATGAACATATTGACATCGGAGGAATCCAGATTTAAGCCTGCCGAGGCGTCCGACAGGGTTTGCAGCACGCTCAGCGTCTTATCCCCGTCATAGGTGTTCAGCAGCAGCTTGGAATAGCCCGTGATCTCGTCATAGGAATAGTTGGTGGAGGTGGCCATGGTCTTGACCCGTTCCAAATAGGCGTCGGCCTCCGCGTCGCCCATTCGCTGGGCAAAAGCCATGCGGGTCTGTTCCCGGCTGCCGGCGATGGAGCTGCCGGAGGTCAGTGAACTGCTCTGCTCACTGGTGACGGTCTCATAGGCGTCCTCCACGTAAGATTTGAAGGCATCATCTTTGGCTTCCGCGATTTTTGTGCCCCCGCTGATTGCCCCTGACACCGTACCGATGATCCCGCCGACTACCATGCCCGGTATACCGGCAATTGCGCCGGCTGTGGCCCCGGTAATTGCACCGCCAACTGCTTCCGATATAAGATTCGCCGTTGGCTCGCCAATGGCGCTTGTCATGCCCCAGCCGGTCAATCCGCTCACAGACGAGGCAAACATTTGGCCGATTTGCCCGGTGGCAAAGCCCTTTGCCATCTCCGCAATCGCACCGCCAACTCCGCCTCCACTCCCGCTGGCGGAATTTCCGGCCTTGGAGATAGCCTTTTCCGTATCCCGTGCCGCGCTGGTAACAGCCTTCAGGTTGCGGACTACACCGTCATAGTTGGCCTGTGCCAATTCCAGCTTCAGGCCATCTGCCGCTGAGTGCGTCAGGTCAAACTGTTTTTCCGCAGATTTCAGTTCCGACTTTGCCTTGCTGAGGTCCATCTTCAGCGTGATTTTGTTCTTATTCAGGGCGTACAACGTATCTTCCAGCGCATCAATATCTTTGCTGAACGATTTTGTAACAGACGCCATCTTCTTCATGGTGTCCGAATATCGGTCAGTTGCCTTGACTACAATGGATGCATCGGGCATGATTCTTCCTCCTCTCCTTGACAGTTTTTCTCAATCGTGGTATAAAGGTGTTGAGGTGATTGCTATGCGTTTCAAAGATGAAATGATCGATTTTCTATCTTCCGCACAAGGCAAGTTGCTTTTAATTCTCTTTGGCATTGGGGTCATTGCGCTTCTTTGGCTTTGCGCGTGGCTGTAAAAGAATGTTCCATTCCCTCTCTCAAGAGAGGGAATTATTTTTTTCGTTTTTTCGTATGCTTGACTGCTTTTTTCGGCGGCGGGCCCTTTCGAGCCTCCGCCCGTTGGTTTGCTTCATAGGATGACAGCGCCAGAATCAGGTCATGCCAGCCGGTTTCTCCCTCCCACAGTGCCCGCAGATCCGCAAGACCCCAATGGTGGGCGGAAAACAGATAGTACAGCAAGCCCAGCTCCGGGTCGCTGCCATCCGTCAGGCGTTTTTTACTTCGCTGATGGTCATGCGCCGGTAGCCGCTCAACCGCTCCACCGCCGCGCTCAGATCCGCGATCTCACCGGCCAGCAGCATCCGCTTTACCGTGTCTGCCGGTGTCGCCCCGCCGAACTTCTCCTGCAGCCGCTCGTCCTTCAGATCCGGTTCTGCGCACCCTGCCAGCAGAATGTGCACGTCCGCATCCTGCGTGAAGCGCTCAATGTCATGCACTTTGCCGTAGGGCAGGGCACGGAGCTTAAACACCACGTCGCAGCCGGCAAGCGCACTCAGACGCTCAACCTTATACTCCGCCGTGGGCAGCTCCTTTTCCACGTTAGGGATCGCGCCGCCCAGCAGCATATCAAGAACGGAGCCCTGCTCCGCATTTTTTGCCATCTCATTTGCCATTTTGCTTTACCTCCATACGAAAACAGCCTCGCCCTCATCTCTGAGGACGAGGCTTTCACTTGCTCAGGAATCCAGTACCTTGAAACTCTCCGCTGTGAACGGAGCCTCGATCTGGCCCAGCTGTGCCGCCTGCCAGTCCGCCAACGTCAGATCGTCAAAGGACACACCCGTGACGGAAATGCGCTGGTTGCTCGCGTTGTCCGGGTCATCCAGATTGCTGATGATGGTGTGACGCAGGTCTTTTCCCTGCTGAATGGCCTCGGCTTCCAGTTTGATGAGGCGGCTCGTGGCATTATAGATGCGGATGGTGCCGGTGACCGCTACTGCGGTCATCTTCTTTCCCGCCACCAGTGTGCGGCAGCGCTGCACATCCTCCTTGGTCTTATTGACCTTGATCTGGCAGCCGTAGCACTCCGCCACCTGTTCACCGTCCAGCCAGAGCTCCCCCCACGTACCGCTGCGGACTTCCGCCGCGTTCAGAATATCAGGCATCGTTTTCCCTCCTTACTGTGCTTCCAGTGTGATATGGAAGTCTTCCATAGCATCCAGCACATGACCGTACAAATACAGAAATACATGGCTGCCGGTATCCTCCTTGCGCAGAGCCTCATCGGTCAGCGCCTTGATGCGTGTGACCTCTTCGGCATCGCCGGCATTCGTGGCCTGCTCCAGCAGATAGGTGCGGATGGCCTCAGCGTCCAGTTCCGCACCGGAGCTGCCCTCCTCGATCACGTTCTGCGCTTCAAGGGTTTCAAAGAACTCGGAGAAGGCTGTCAGCAGGATGCACTTGTTATCGTAGGTATTGGCGCACTTACCCAGATACTCGTCCTCAACGGTGGTGATGGCGTAGTAGCGGATCAGATCCAGCGCCGCCACCAGCTTGATCTTCTTCAGCATCTCCGGCTCATCCTCGCCGATCGTGGTCTTGGAGGTCACGGCGCGGCTCAGCTTGATGCGGCGACCGTCATCCAGCAGGAACAGCTTGCCTGCGTCTACCGCAGCATCAGGGTCGCTCTGTGCAGCCACAGAGGTCAGTTCCTCCAACACGGCATAGGTGGCACTGCATTCCGCCGGCGTACCGGCCAGCACGCCCGCAATGCGCCCCGCATACTGCGCTGTGGTAAACGTTTCTTCTCCGGACTTGATGTCAGAGGAAACAAAGTTGATCACACCCTCATCATCGGCGGCCGTGTTGGGCAGCACCGCCTTGCCAATATAGCGTTTGGCTCGCTGTGCCTTTACCAGCCCTGCCAGCGTGGTTGCGTCACTGGTTGTGATGTCCACAGGTCCCACCAGATAGTCATAGCTGTGGACAGCCAGTGCATTGAAGCCCTCCGCAATGGCCGTGTCAGCACCGATCACGCTGACATAGATCACGTCGGGCTTCGTGATGTAGCCCATCATCGCACGCTTGATGGCTGCGATATTGGCCGCGCCCAGCTCGGACGGGATGTCGCTCTCACGGTTGATCGTATGAACGCCATTGGCCTTGGCATCCCGCAGGATCATGGCCACAATACCGGCGGAAACGCGAGTAGCCACGGTATCAGCGGCTTTTTTCAGGGAAAAAGTAAGTTCAGGAAGTCCCATTGTTTCAGTCCTTTCATTCGATGTTGCCCCGCACCTTGAGCGAATAGTCGCTGGCGGCGGGAATCGCCGCTCCGGTATCCAGCCCGGGACGGTTATCTAACCATGACAGGTTGATCTGCACATAGGCCCGGTCCGGATCCCGAGGCAGTACCTTCAGCTGCGGCTTCAGATGCCGTGTTCCGACCTTCAGCACACGGCTCAGCAGATCAACTGCTGCGTCCGTTTCCTGCGAGAGCCGATACCACGATGCTTCATAATGGTCATCCAGTTCATCATAGATCGTCAGCTTCAGCTGCAAATCGTTTTTGAGAAATGCGCGGTTGGCATCGGTCAGGTTGTGCCGCTCCACCGCGATCCAGAAGGACGGGCGTTCAAAATCGACAGGGCACACATCCACATAGACCGTCCGGTCTGGCCAGTGCTCCACCAAAAGCTGATTGATGGCGTCCAGAATTTCGGTCTTGGTCATTCCATACCTCCCTCCAGCGCCTTCCGTGCTGCGTCCTCAATACGCTGCGCGGCGGTTTCGGCCGCATGCTTCAGCTCCTGAGCGCCGGTGTCCCGATACATATACTTGCCCGATACGCGGTCTGCTTTGGCGCGGGATTTTCTCTTTCGTTTCGGTTTGGCATCAGCAGCCGCTTTTCGCACCACGTGGCCGCCCTCCAGCGCATTGGTGATGTAACCAGCAGCGTAGCCGTCCAAATCGGTTTTCGCCATGGCTCTGACAGCGACATAACCTTTACCGCTGCCGACCCGGTATTCCTGCACACCGGCTATGCGGCCTTCGCCGCCAATGCGCCGCTGCACTGCGTCCAGCAGTTCCTCACCCAGCTCATCAAACACCTGCGCCCGAGCCTCGCGGATGGCCTGCGGTGCGGCCTCCAGCGCCTTTTTAACTCGGTCCAGCCCCTGAATCTCCACGCTCTGCATCAGACATCCTCCCGCCGCTCGATCACATACTCGTTTTTGTAGGCTTCCAGATCCAGCACCTGAAGAACCGTATACGGGGTGCCATCCCCCAGCTGAACGAGGTCTCCGGCGCGAAGGGCAACGACTTTCGGCGTCACAAGCGCCCGCCGCTGCGTTGTGCCGCGGTATATCTCATCCTCATCGTTCCGATAGTACAGCTCGGTCAATATCCCCGGGAAGCTGAACGAAGGCTGCTCGATCCGAACAGGGCGGTTCAGCGCGTCCCTGCCAGTTCTGTCCTGCGGCTTCGCCGTCAGCGTCACGCTCTGGCAGAGCGCAGCCTTGATCTCCTGCCGGTCCCGCTCCTCGCCCGGGAGGATAGAAGTCAGATGCAGAAACTCGCCGCGCCAGCGGAGCGCATTGTGCAGCGTCAACCGCCGCGCCGCGCGGATCGTGACCGTGGCCCCGCGTGTCCCCACGCCCACAGCGGAAAAAAGATTGCGCTGCGTATCGACCTCCACAGAGGCCCAGCACCTTCGGACGGGCGCCCACGCAAGATTTCCGGTCTCATCGTCTTGTACCAGCGTGAGGATTTCGATTTTCTCCGTCAGCGCGGAAGAAAGATTTTCGTACATCCCGATCACCCCTCACTGGGCAGCAGGTTGGTACTGTGGAGATCCATGATCTGCATGGCAACAGGATTCTTTCCCGTGTACTGCGCAGTGATCTGATGGTTGTCGATCATTTCCGCCGCCAGAACCTTTACCGCATAGGCAAGGTCTTCGTGCTCCGTGGTCTCCATGTCAAGGCCGGTATACGCTCCCGCTGCGGCCTTCGCCGCTGCCAGCGCGTCCTCGCATTCCCGCTGCTCCAGATCAGAGAGTTCGTCAAATTCCTCGCTGGCAAAGATCAATCTCGAAAACAGAGCGATGTCTGCCGCCGTCAGATCACATGGCCGCATCGATCAGCCCTCCGTCTTGCCCTTGCCTTTTTTCTTCGGCTTGGGCGACTCAGCGGCTTCCGCCGACTCGGTAGTTTCCGCCGGTTCAGTGGTTTCCGTCGGCTCCGCATTCTCCAGGTAGCCGCATTTCAGCAGGGGAGCCGCGACGCTCTCGGGAACGTCGCGGACCTCGCCCGCTGCCATGCAGATCTCGCCGGCGAAATTCGTCATAGCTTTTACCTTCATGGCAGCCCCCTCCATTAGGATGCGGCCATCTGCAGCACCGCGATCTTCTGCTTGTTCTCCACCTTGGAGTCAACCTCCATCCAGCAGATCACGCCGACAACGTGCTCATCGGCGTACTTCTCACGAAGGACCTGCACGCTGGGATTCTCGGCCACCTTCACGGCAAGGCCGGTGGGATCCAGATAGGCCACAGCACGCTTGCCGGCAGCCATATCGGGCATATTCTGAGAGACATACACATCGTGGCCGAACAGGCTGTAACCCCACTTGGAGGTGGCATCCTTGTTCAGCAGATAGTTGCCCTCGCCGTCCTTCAGCTTGCGGATGGCTTTGCGGGTGGTGCGGCTCATCACCCAGATGCAGCCGCCCTGCAGCTTGTCGGGGATGCTCTCCTGCAGGTCGATCAGTTCATCGGCAGTAATGGCGGTTGTCGCGGCGGCAGTCACGGAAGCGGCGACCTTGGACATACCCTCGATCTTGCTGGTCGTACCGTTGATCATCTCGTTCTCGATCCACTCGGACACAGCCTCGGCCATCTTGCGGATGACATAGGACACAATGTCGAACTTGGAATTGTTGATCAGGGACATGGAGATCTTCGTCAGAGCACCCGCCAGGAAGCCGCCCAGAGAGATGCTGGTGAACTTACCGGAGCTGGAGGTCAGCGCGGTAAACTCCGTGGCGTAGGCCATAGTGATCTTCTGGGTGGATTCGTCATAGCTGGGGATGGTCAGCGTGCCGCCCACATCGTAATGCGTTGCCAGCTGATACAGCGGAGAGATCTCCTTGACCATCTCAATGATCTTGTTTGCGATGGAGGTGGGAATGACCGCGCCGTTGTCACCTACGGTCATATTCGCAGCGCGAGTCTCCACCTCGGCGGCAATGCCGCGGATATAGCACTCGAAGGCGCGGGTCTCCAGTTCCTCCTGGGAACGGGTTTCCTCACCGCCGCCGGCGGCACGGTGCTCGACCTTCTGCAGGGCCATGCCCTGATCGGCGGCATCCAGGGTGGCGTCGATGGAACGCACCTCGGCCAGAATGTTGTTGTACTGGGTAGTCTCATCCTCGTTGAACGCGCGGGTCTCGGTCTCGCAGGTCTGCACCAGATTTTCCAGCTGGCTCATCAGTTCAACGCGGCGCTCGGAAAGTTTTTTCAGATTGAAAGGCATGATCAGATTCTCCTTTTCATTTTGTAAATTTCGATGGTCTTTTGGGCACAGAACAGTACGCTCTCGTCCCCGGGTGTCAGCGTGGTGGTCTTGCTTTCCGTGGTGGCCTCCGTCTGACGAATGTAGTCCACACCGTCTTCCAACGGCTGATCAGCCCGGAACTCCACCAGAATGTCGCCGTCTTCGCGGGTCTCAATGCTGGTGGCAATATACGCCGGCGTCTTATCCAGCACAGAGACCTCCCGCAGTTCCAGTTCATCTACAAAACGGCGGCGGGTGCCGTCCTCGTCGGTCTTCCAGTGGTCTTTCAGCTTCACAAAGCCAAAGGACCACCCGCGCAGTTCCCTGCGCTCCGCTGCGGCGATCACATCCTCATCGGTCACGACCGCATCGGCCTTCAGCCCGATGTTGTCCTCCCGCAGTTCCATGCCCTCGTTGTCTAGCAGCTTCCTGTGGTTAAAGCGGAGCTCCACTTTGTCATTGGCTGCCAGTGCCTTCGCAAAGGCCCCGGGCATGATCTGCTCAATGTACGGACCGGTCTTGTCATGCAGCACACGGGAATCACGCCCCACAACATTGACGTAACCCCGGACAGCCATGCTTTTCTTATCCGCTCGGATCTCTACCTGCAATCGGCTCACCTCCTCCTTTCTGCGTAACTGATGCCCATTCCTTGGTGTTGGGCGTATAGATCATTTTGGACTCCGGATCGTAGATGACCGTGTCCAGACCAAGGCGAATGAATTTCAGCCCCAGCGGGTTGCGCCCCTCATCGTAGCGCACCTCGTCCAGCTGCATCCAGCCGTTCCGTACCGCGACCTCATACGCCTGGTAGCGGGACAGCATATCCGTTCCGTCCAGGGCGTCCATGTCGATCTCAAAGGTCAGAACGCCTTTTTCCGTTTCTTCCAGAAGGCAGAAGCGGTTGATGGCCAACTGCAGGGCTCTCACTACCGGCTGGATGGCGAAGCGCACCGTGTTCTTCAGGTCTTCCGTGCTGGCCCCGCCCTCCAGAACAGAGGGAACAATGGAGAATATCTTGTAGATCTCATGCCCATTGGTCTCCTTGTTTTCGTTGAGCTGGGTGTCAACGGCAGTCTGTCCGGCGTCCTTGAAGTCAATGCCGTCATTCAGAATGACCGTGGTCTCATCGGAGTCGGAGCCATACATTTTCCGCCAGCTGCTTCGGAGCTGATCCAGAACTGCCTGCGTCACCTTTTTTCCGGGCTCGACCTTCAGAAAGCCCTTCTTTGCGCCGGTACGCACCATGCGGTTTTCATATTTCAGCGCATTCAGCATCGCTTCCAGTTGGATCGGGCTCTCCGCCACCACGCCGACACCGGTCACGCCGTCATGTGTGTTCCGCAGGATACGCATGATCTCATAGTCACGGTAGGCATTGCCACCCACGAAGAACCGGGCAGTCTTGAAAATGGGATCCGCGCCGATCTCCGCGCTAACCTGCATTGGGTCGATGTAATACAGCCCATCGATGCGGTTGTCAGCCCAATCGACGTATGTATAGCCGTTGCCCGAAAGCAGATAATCCCGGACGAGGGTGCATTTCCACTGAAAGGCATCCAGCAGGTCGCCGGTCTCCTCGTTCAGCAGCCGCAGACGGTAATCGTCTGTGATCTCCTCTGAACGCCCGTTTTCGGTTCGATAAAGCCGGATGGGCAGCGAGGCAACCGTGCCGGCAATAAAGCCGATACTGCTGCTGACCGCGGGGATGTTCAATACCGTTTTGACGGTAACTGCGCTGCCGCCCAGAGCAGACCGCAGTGCGGTGTCCATCTGTGCTTCATTCAGCGCCTGCTCCGCCGCCCGGCTTTCCAAAATCCGATCAAAAATACCGATATTGCTCACCCCCTCAAATCACCTGTCCGCCCCAATCCAGTTCTGTGTTGGACAGCATTTCCTGCTGCATCAGGTAGACCGCGATGATGGTCGAAACCACCATATCCACCTTACCGGCAGACCGTTTTTTATTCACATACTTGTTGAGATTCGTATCCTCTGTACACCTTGCGTTCTGGAAGTTGATCTCCAGCAACCGGTTTTCATCATAGGCGAACTCTCGCTTCAAAATGGCCTCCCGCAGCAGCTTGGTCGGTGCGTGCAGCACCGAGGAATGCTGCTTTACTTCCACGCAGTCCATGCCTGCCGCTTCCAACTTCTGTACGGTAGAGATTGCGTTGTACCGGTCATAGCCCGCCTGCACGACCTCTACGCCGTATCGCTCCTCCAGACCGAGGATCCACCGCTCCACGAAACCGTAGTCGATGACCTCCTCGCCCTCGGCGAAACAATTGCCAGCGGCGATCAGCTTCCGGTAGTCCACATTTTCCTTCTTTGTTTTGATCTCGATGCGGTCCTTCGGCAAAATGCCCCACACCTTCGCGTGGATCACGCCATCGGCCTCCGTCACCATGGCCACGGAGGTGTTATCATCCGTCTGGGACAGGTCGAAGCCCACCCACACTCTGCGGCCGCGCCAGAAATCAAGATTTTCCGCAACGCGGCAGCGCTTGACCTTCTGGATGTCCACATAGCCCTCGACGCCGAGGCCCTTATACATGATGTTGCAGTGCTTACAGAGGAAATTCTCCCGTTTGTTTTCGTAGAGGATCGCCATTGTGCGGAGGTCCTTGATGGATTCGAAGATCTCCCTGTTGTTCACTGCAACGGGGTTTGCCTGGTAAATGACGAGGTTGTCTGTCTCCCACTTCTTGCGAAGCGCATCATCCGGCTCATAGAGCAGTGCGAAGACATTCTCCTTGTCCAGCACCTCATCCAAAATCTTTTTTGCGATGTCGATCTCATCGATCATCACATTGTTGTCATTGGGATACTGGGTGGAAATGATGATGCCAAGTTTGTTGACCAGCGTGATCTGAGAGGACCGCATGGCCTCTACCGGATAGCTGTCCAATGCTCCGGCCTCGTCGGCCAGAAAGATATTTGCCAGACGGCCGTCCATGCCGTCATTGGAATACGCCAGAGGCGTGTATTCTATCTCGTTGATTAAGCAGGTGATCATATCCCTGTTGATCTTGAAGTACTTTGTCAGTGCCGGCGAGACCTTGATGATCTTCCGCACAGCCAGCCGCAGCTCCGAGGAAAGCTTGAAGTCCGGAGCCACGGAAAAGAAACGGGAAAAGCGGGGTTCTGTCAGCATCCCCAGGATGAAGATCACGGCGGAGTTGAAGGTTTTGAAATTCTTTCGGGCGATCTCGAGAATGGCTGTCTGATAGAACCGCCGGTCATCTGCTTTGCGGCGGGTGCAGAACACCGCCACGATCAGAAACCATGCGTAGTCCTCCAGCCCGTCATACATGGAGCAGTGCAGATCCGGATGGATCATCAGCTTCAGCAGCTTACAGATCTTCTGATATGCCTTCTCGCTGATATATGCCTCTTTGTGTTTCCCGTCTGCGATCTTCAGCCATTTTTTCGCCTGAAGCTTTACATATCTGCCGACCTTTCGATTGCCGCGCTGTGTGCACCATTTGGCGTATTGGTAAGCGCGGCTGCTTTTAATCATCATCGCTCAGAGCCGCCAGCAGCGGATCTTTTTTCTCCTTCTGTTTCTGCGCCGCAAGGCTTCCGATTTTGGCACGAGCCTGCGGGGAAAGGCAGAGTTCGTTGCAGCCCCGCCACAGATCGCTCTGATACTTGGCCCGGGCATTTTGCAGACGCGTGTTCATCACCAGCGTCGGATCGGCGTCGATCAAGCCGTTGATGAAGCGTAGCCGGTCAATGGCCACGGCAGTAATCTCCAGTACAAACACATCCAGTCGGCCAAGGATGTCGCCGGCAACCAGCCCATCCACGATGAACTGGAAGATCTCCCGCTGCCCATCGGTCAAGCCTGCGGGCGGCTCCGGCGGTGCGCTTTCCCCGCGCAGCTTGTCCTCCACATCCTGACGGGATGTCATTTCTGCTTTGCTGCCTTTATGGCTGCTGACAGCCGCAGCTTTTGCCGGTCGCCCCATAGCTTCACCTCCGAAACATCTCATTTTGGGCATTTATCGTGAACAGAGGGCTGCTGTTGGTCTTGACACACTCCCGCCGGCCAACCTCAACCCCACCGGGGGGATGTCTGCGCCAGCTCATGGAGATAATCTCTCGGAATATCTCCGTCATCCGCCATGCGGTGATGACCACTGCAGCAGGTCAGCAGATTGC
>CAYOZT010000056.1:0-10937 GCA_964408545.1 uncultured Oscillospiraceae bacterium
AAAATGCTTGACAATATATATATATATATAATTGTTTTACCCGCGGGCGGTGTGGTTCGCGAGGTAAAAAATTAGAAGGAGAAAAATTATGCGCAAAACCAACAAAAAGGGCTTCACCATCGTGGAATTGGTCATCGTGATCGCCGTGATCGCGATCCTCGCCGCCGTGCTGATCCCGACCTACTCCAGCCTTGTCAAGAAGGCAAACCGCTCCGCGGACATTCAGGCCGTCCGCGAAATGAACACCGCGTTGGTCGCAGATAGCGCCGAAGGCGATCCGACCGAGCTGCAGAAAGTGCTTTCCATCCTCAAAGGTGCGGGAATCGACGCCAAGGACTATAAGGCCATGAGCGACGGTTACCAAATCGTTTGGGACAAGGAGCAGAACCGCATCCTGTATGTCAACGGCAAGACGGTTGAATATCCCGAAGAGTATAACAAGGCGTATGAGGACAAATATATCCTTGCAAACTGGGTGCAGCTCACCGGACAGCGCGCCGGCGACAATAGCTGGAAGAATGACAGCAACGGCAAGGATAAGGGCGAGACGATCTCCGATAATAAATATTTGGAGCTGGATGTCACCGGCATGAAGAAATACACCGTCAGTACGCCCGCACAGCTCGTTTCCTTCGCAGAGGAAGTCCGCAACAGTGAGAACAACGGCGCGGACATGATCATCGAGCTTGAAAAGGGTAAGTCCTACGATATGCTCGGTGCGGAGTGGGAGTGCATCCCCGAGTTCGCGGGTATCTTCAACGGCAACGGCGCTACCATTACGAATCTGGCGATCACGGATAAGACGCTGGTTGCAGAGAATACTCTTACATCGGCAACAAAGAACCCGTATGGCTTTTATGCTTTCGTTTCCGTGTTTACAGGACAGTATTTCGGCAATGTGACGCTTGAAGTCAATGTGGATAACCCCGGCAAGGTTTATACATCAAATCACACGGTTGCTGGAGCAATCGGCGCGGTCTATCCGAAGAAATCTACAAAAGTAGTTGTCGATAATGTTACTGTAAACGGAACTGTTCGAGGTGCGTACCGCGCTGCTGGTGTCGTCGGTTTTGTCGGCGGTGGTAACAGCGATGCAGCTAGAGCCGGGGGTGAAGCAACTATCAAGAATTGCGTAAATAATGCAGCGGTCACTTCCTACCTTTGCGCGGCAACATACAACACGGCAGCAGGCATTGTTTCAACTTCAAACTGGGTGACAACGGATTACCTGCTTACAATCGAAAACTGCACCAATAACGGTACAATTTCCGGTCAAATTGCTGCGGGAATTATGGCTAATTCTTTTGCAGCAAGCAATAGTCAATATGAGACCGGTGACGTGCATTCCGAAGGCAAAGTACATATTAAGAACAATAAGAATACCGGCACCATTATCGCATCTCATACGGGCGGATACACAAAGGACACGACCCTGTCCACGGGAGAGTATATTTTCACCGTAGAGGATGGCTGCATGGCAGATCAAATCTATAACGCATATCACAGTCAGTCACGTCTTTATGTGTGGGGAAGCACCCAAGAAGGCAGTGCAAGCATCGCGGACGGATGCAAAAAATCTTCCGACCAGCTTTATAACGACAATGCACCCACAACTTAATCTATCCTCACTACTAACTGCCAACGAGAAATCGTAGCATTTTCCCGGACTTTGTAGTCCATAAATTAGCCCCTCCCGAGCACACCGCGGGAGGGGCTTTTGTATGCGCTTTTTGTAGGGACCGGCGTCCTCGACGGTCTGCTTTACCGCATTTTGGGGGACGGATCCTTCGACTCGCTTCGCTCGCTCTTCGATGACATGACTTGACTTTTGGCTATTAGACCGGCTGTGCAATCGTCGAACGGCGCGGCGGGCGGACGCAATCGTCCGCCCGCCTGTGCAATGGCTGCATTTTGGGAAAGCAGCGTTTTTACTTCGTATAGATCAGTTTATACACGGCGCCGTCTTCGACTTTCGCATCGCAGATGCCGACGAGCGCGTACTGTTCGTCGATATAGAGCGCCCAATAGGCCTTGTCCTTTTGCCACGAGGCTTCCTCGCCGTCGACAACGGTGAACATCCCGTCGACGATATTTCCCGCGGGGATCAGACCCTGCGCCAGCAGCACTTTGTCGAGATAGCTTTCCGTTGTGGTGTAAGAAAAGCGCTTTTCCGATTTGTCGGCGTGCACGACGATGACCGTGATCGTTTTTTGCAACTGCGCGTCCGTTGTGGAGTCGAGATGCGTTTCTGCCGTGTCGGGCTGCGTGTCCGCCGTTGTATCCGGCTGCGTGTTCACCGTCGTATCCGGCTGCTCCGCTACGCAGCCGCACAGCAGCGCCGTTAAGGACACGAGTACGAGAAATAGGGCGAAAAATGACTTTTTATGCATAAAAATCCTCCGTTTTTCGGTATGGTTGCGGCAGGGGAAGGAAGAAGGGCTGCCCGCGGGCAGCCCTTTCGGGATCATTGCTTTGTCAGTTCGAGGCCGGCGATCTTGATGCCGCCTTTGGTCTTTTCAAAGTCGAAGGAGCCGCCCTTGAGGACTTTGGCAAAATCCTTCAGCAGGTCGATCTTTTCCATCGCCGAGATGGCGGCGGTCAGACCGGCGTTGTCCTCTTCCCAAGTGAAGGTGATCTTGTCGTCCTCGATCTTGTAAGTACCCTTCATTTCGAAGTCCAGAGCCCAGATCTTCAGATTCATGGTGACGTCATTTCCGCTGAATTTGTAGGTCAGGTATTCGCCTTCGCTCTTGTAAGTACCGCTCAACTTCGTGGCGCAAGCGGTCATGGACAGCACCATCACGACGATCAGCACACAGCACAAAAATTTCTTCATAACAAAAAACCTCCTATTTCTGTATTATGGCGGGTTTCCCCGCGCTCATTCCGGATTATAGCACAAATGCAGCTGTTTTGCAAGCACTTAAGCAATTCTTAAAACCTCAACGATTCTTGAATTTTTCAATTGCCATATGCCTTTTTTCGTGCTATACTGGAGAAAAAACGGGAGGAACTCGCCATGTACCGATTTGACCGAGCCGAATATGACCGCCGAACCGCATGGTATCGCCAAGCGCGCTTCGGAATGTTCATCCACTGGGGACTGTATGCGCTGCCCGCCCGCGGCGAATGGGTGCGCAGTACGGAGCAAATGCCCGAAACGGAATATTTGCCGTATTTCGATGCTTTTGACCCGCAGCATTTCGACCCGCGCGCGTGGGCGAAGGCCGCCAAACGCGCGGGGATGCGCTACGCCGTGCTCACCGCCAAGCATCACGACGGTTTCTGCCTGTTCGACAGCCGTTACACCGATTTCAAATCCACCAACACGCCCTACGGGCGCGATATCGTGGCGGAATTTCTGGAGGCCTTCCGTGCCGAGGGGATCCGCGTGGGTCTGTATTTCTCGCTGCTGGACTGGCACCACCCCGATTATCCGCATTTCGGCGACCGCAATCACCCCATGCGCAACGATCCGCGCTGTAAAAACGACGGGCGCGATTTTTCCCGCTATCTCGATTTCATGCACGCACAAATTCGCGAGATCTGCAGCAATTACGGAAAGCTCGATATCCTCTGGTTCGACTTTTCCTATGACGAGCTGCGCGGCGAGGCGTGGCGTGCGACCGAGCTGATGGACATGGTGCGTTCTCTGCAGCCGCAGGTCATCATCGACAATCGGCTGGAGGTCAGCGGCGAGGGCTTCGGCTCGCTGGCCGAGGGTCACCCGACACCGTATCACGGCGATTTCGTCACGCCCGAAAAAATGATCCCGCCGCAGCCGTTGAAGGACGCCACCGGCGCGCCGCTGCTGTGGGAGGCCTGCGTCACGATGAACGACAACTGGGGCTACTGCGCATCCGATCGCTACTATAAGCCCGCGTCGCTGCTCATCAAAAAGCTGGTCGAAGTCGTGAGCAAGGACGGCAACATGATCCTCAACGTCGGCCCGAACGGCGACGGCGAGATCCCGCCGCAGTCGCTGCAGATCCTCGACGAGATCGGCGCATGGATGGAGAAAAACGCCGAAAGTATCTACGGCTGCGGCGCCTGCGCGCTGCCGAAGCCGGAATACGGCCGTATCACGCAAAGGGGCGATACGCTCTATTTCCACCTGTTTGAAAATACGCTCGGCCCGCTGCCGCTACTCGGCATCGCGCCGGGCAGCGTCGAGCGCATCCGCCTGCTTGACGGCGGGCGCGAGATCCCCATTTCGACCAGCTGGGTGCACAGCGACTATCCGCATATCGTTTTCGCCGATCTCGGCCCCGATCCCGTGCTGCCCGACAGTACGGACACCGTGCTCGCCGTCACACTGAAAAAGGAGGCTTCCGAATGAAACGCATTCTTGTCGGAGCAATGAACCACGAGTCGAATTCCTTCAATCCCATCATCGCGCGGGAAGAGGATTTTCTCGTCCTGCGCGGCGAGCAGGTGCTGCGCCGTCGCAAGCGGAACGATGCCCTGACGGGCATTATGGACACCTTGGAGGCCGCGGGCTATGAACTCGTGCCGACCGTTTTCGCAAGCGCCGTCCCGAACGGCCTCGTCGATGCCGATTTCGTGCGCCGTCTGCGCGAGGAGATCTTGGACATGGCCGCGCACGCGGGGCATATCGACGCCGTCACCTTCGCGCTGCACGGCTCGATGACCGACTCGACGCTCACGGAGGCGGAAGGCGCGCTGCTGGAGGGCTTGCGCCGCATTTTCCCCGATATCCCCATTTTCGTGGCGCTCGATATGCACGCCACGATGACCGAAAAAATGCACCGCAATGCCGACGGCTTCGTCGGCTACAAATGCGCGCCGCACACCGACCAGACGGAGACGGGCGTGCACGCCGCAAACATGACCGTCGCCGCGCTCAAGCAGGGCGTGCGCGCGCACTCGGCGTGGGTGAAGGTGCCGATATTGATCGCGGGCGAACAATCGTCGACCACGGTCGAGCCGATGATCTCGCTCATCGGCGCCCTGCGCGAGAGCGAAAAACGCCCCGATGTACTCGCTGCGTCGTATCTGATGGGCTTCCCGTGGTGTGATAATCCGCAAAGCGCCGTCGGCGTATACGTTACGGCGACGAGCCGCGACGCCGCGCGTGAACAGGCGCTCGCACTGGCGCAGCGCATTTGGGACACACGGCACGCTTTCTGCTTCCAGACCGAGACCTACTGCGAGCGGGAAACACTCGATCGCGCCTTTTCCGCCGTCGCGGCGGGCGATCCGACGCCCGTTTATCTGTCCGATTCGGGGGACAATCCGACGGCCGGCTCCTCGTCCGACTGCGTCGGGTTCTTGGCGCGGCTGATGAACGATCCGCGCACGGCGTCGCTGCAAACGCCCGCGCTGTACGGCGGTGTGTACGATCCTGCGGCGACGCTTGCGTGCAAGGGACACGTCGGCGAAACGCTGACACTTCGCTTCGGCGCAACATTCGACACCGTGACCACCCGACCCATCACGGCGACGGGCACCGTCGTGGCCTACATCGAGGGCTGGGACAAATTCCCCGGCAACCGCAGCGACGTGGCGCTTTTCCGCAGCGGGAACGTCGACATCGTGCTTGCGGAAAAGCACATCGGCTACACCGATCCGGTGCTTTTCCGCGATTTGGGACGCGAGCCGTCCGATGCGCAGATCGTCGTGTGTAAGCTCGGCTACCTGACCGCTGCGCAGGCGGCCGTGGCCAAGCGCAGCATCATGGCGCTGAGCGCGGGCAGCACGAATGAAGACCTGCCGACGCTGCCGTATCGCCGTCTTCCGCGCCCGATCTTCCCGCTCGACGACGATTTTCCCTATTCTGCGCAGGAGAATTTGTACGAATAAGCAAAAGGCTGCCCGCGGGCAGCCTTTTTGTTCCTATTTGCGTATGTGCATGGCGCGGATGCCGTTGAGCACGGCGAGCACCATGACGCCGACATCGGCGAAGATCGCGAACCACAGATTGCTGATGCCGAGCGCGCCGAGCACGAGGCACGCGCCCTTGACCGCGAGCGCGAACACGATGTTTTGATACACGATCCGTTTCGTGCGACGCGCCAGCGCGATGGCACGCGAGATCTTCATCGGATCGTCGTCCATCAGCACCACGTCCGCCGCCTCGATGGCCGCGTCCGAGCCCAGCGCGCCCATGGCGATGCCGACATCCGCACGGGAGAGGACGGGCGCATCGTTGATGCCGTCACCGACGAAGGCCGTCCGCGCACCGCTTTGCAGGAGTTGCTCGACTTTTTCGACTTTGTCGGCGGGCAGCAGAGCGCTGTGATAATGCTCGATCCCGAGCTTTTGCGCCACCTGCGCCGCGGCGGCCTCGCCGTCGCCCGTCAGCATGACGATGTTCTTCACACCCGCCTTTTTCAGCTGCGCAATGGCCTGCGCGGCGTTTTCTTTTTCGACATCCGCGATGAAGATGCAGCCGACGTAGCGGCCGTCGAGCGCCACGTGCACGACCGAGCCGACGCTTTGCGCCGCCGCAACGGCGATCGAAAGGTCGGCCATCAGCCGCGCGTTGCCTGCGGCGACCTCGTGAGCGTCAACCGTCGCGATCACGCCTGCGCCGCCGAGTTCGCGAATATTCGACACACGGCTGCGGTCGATCTCTTTTCCGTAGGCCGCGCGCAGTCCTTTCGCGATCGGGTGCGACGAGCCGCTTTCGGCCAGCGCCGCATATTCAACGAGTGCTTCCTGCGAGATGCCTTCGCTCCGCACCTGTGTCACGCGGAAAACGCCCTGCGTCAGCGTGCCCGTCTTGTCGAAGACAACGGTGTCGATGTCCGCCAGCGTTTCCAGATAATTCGAGCCCTTGACCAGCACGCCCACGCGGCTCGCGCCGCCGAGCCCCGCGAAGAAGGTCAGCGGAACACTCAGCACCAGCGCGCAGGGGCAGCTGATGACGAGGAAATTCAGCGCCCGATAAAACCACTGCCCCCAATCGGCCGCGCCGCCGAGCAGCTGCTGCGCGATCGGCGGAAGCACGGCCAGTGCCAAGGCCGCGCCGCAGACGACGGGCGTATAGATGCGCGCGAAACGCGTGACGAAATTCTCCTGCCGCGACTTGCGCGCGGAGGCATTTTCCACCAGCTCCAGAATTTTCGACACGGTCGATTCGCCGAAGGCTTTCGTCGTGCGCACGCGCAGCACGCCCGACAGATTGATGCACCCGCTGACGATCTCATCACCCGCCGCCACATCGCGCGGGACGCTCTCGCCCGTCAGCGCGCAGGTGTTGAGGCTCGAGATGCCCTCGAGCACCACGCCGTCGAGCGGCACTTTTTCGCCCACCTGCACGACGATGACGCTCCCGACCGCCACTTCCTCCGGCTCGACGCACACGAGCTCCCCGCCGCGCTCAAGATTGGCGTGATCGGGGCGAATGTCCATGAGGCTCGCGATGGAGCGGCGGCTTTTGCCGACGGCGTAGCTCTGGAACAGTTCACCCAGCTGATAAAACAGCATCACGGCGACGGCCTCCAAATAATCGCCCGTGCGCGTGCGCGCAAGTGCGAGCGCACCGACGGTCGCGACCGCCATCAGAAAGTTTTCGTCCAGCAGCTGCCGATTCCACAGCCCGCGTGCGGCGTCCCACAAAATGTCGTATCCGATCACGAGGTACGGCAGCAGATACAGCGCAAATTTCGCCCAACCGTCCGCATCGACGAATTGCAGCGCCGCCATGAGCACGGCAGACAGCACGATCCGCGCGAGCACGCGCTTTTGCTTTTTGTTCATCGCGGCCTCCTTATTTTTTCAGCACGAAGTCGCGGTCGACCTTTTTGCAGGTCTTTTCGATGACGGCGAGCACCGCACCTTCGTCCGCGTCGGGCGCGAACTCGACGGTCATTTTTTGCAGCATGAAGTTGATCTGCACGCTGTTTGCGCCCGCGACCTTTTTGCAGGCTTCCTCCATTTTGGCGGCACAGTTGGCGCAGTCGACCTCGACGGTGTATTTTTTCAGCATGGTGAAATCTCCTTTCAATTAAGTGCTTTTTTAATGATGGCTTCATTATAGCACGCCGATTTCGTTTGTCAATGTCACAAAAAGGATCGTTTCTCTTTGGAATAAAATTGCACCCGATCGGAATAAATGCTTGCAATTGCGGAAAAATGTGCTATGATGGAGAAAAAAGGAGGGATCGTCATGTCCACTGCCGTTTTACCGCACGATCACCACGCCGAGACGATGGGCGTGCTCTCGCACCTGCCGCAGGAGCAGGATTTTTGCACCGTTGCGGAGCTGTTCCGCCTGCTCGGCGACAGCAGTCGCCTGCGCCTTTTCTGGATCTTGTGTCACTGCGAGGAGTGCGTCGTCAATCTTGCGGCGATGCTCGAAATGAGCAGCCCCGCATTGTCGCACCACCTGCGGCAACTGAAGGAATCGGGGCTCGTCGTCAGCCGTCGCGCGGGAAAAGAGGTCTATTATCGCGCCGCCGCCACGGCGCCGGCGGAGCTAATGCATCATTTTATGGAGCAGCTGAACCATGTCGTTTGCCCGAATGAGGAAAGCGACGCGCAACCGCCGCGCGACGCGCAGATCGAGGCGGTACACGCGCTTTTGACCGAGGATCTTCGCCAAAGGTACACCATCGAGTCCCTTTCACGCCGCTTTTTCATGGACGCATCGACCTTGAAACGCGAATTTCGCGCCGCTTACGGCCTGCCCATCGCGACCTATCTCAAGGAATACCGCCTGAAAAAGGCCATGCAGCTGCTCGCCGAAACGGACGAGAGCGTCGCCGCCGTCGCCGAAGCCGTCGGCTACGAAACGCAGGCGAAATTCGCCGCCGCCTTTCGCGCAATGACGCAAATGTCCCCCACGCAGTACCGAAGATCCTGCAAAAAATAAGTACTTGCAGCCGCGTCGGGCTGCAAGTACGAATAGGCGTGCTTTATTTCGGACGGTCATGCGGCAGGGTGTGCAGGATCTGCGCGCAGAGGGCGCGATATTCCTGCAGATCGGTCGTCTTGCGCAAGGACTTTCCGAGCTTTTCGCTGCCTTCAAAGTGCGGCAGCAGAAAACTCCAGATCTCTTTCATGCGGCATAGCGCGTTGTGCGCGCCGCCGAAAGCGTCGATATAGCGCGCGAGAAGCTCCTCGGTGAAGTGTTCGAGCGTCGCGATCGTTGCGTCGTCGCCCGAGAGCATCCCCGGGTCGGCGACCAGACCGCGGCCGAGCATCAGCGCGTCGATGCGCGGAAATTCCGCACGAAAACGGTCGATGTCCGCAAGAGAACGCAGGTCGCCGTTATAGCACAGGGGATTTTTGCCGGTTTCGGCGGCAAAGCGGAAGGCGTCCATGTCGACACGGCCGGAATAAAACTGCTTGCGCACGCGCGGGTGGATGATGAGCGCGTGCAACGGATAGCGGTCGAAAATCGCCATGAGCGCGGGAAAATCGTCGGCATTTTCCATACCCAGTCGCGTCTTGACGCTGACGGGGATGGGGCTTTCGCGCACGACCCGCTCCAAAAACACATCGAGCATCTGCGGCGCGGCCAGCATGGCGGCGCCTTTTCCTTTGGCGACGACGGTGCCCGACGGGCAGCCGATGTTCAGGTTGACCTCGTCATAGCCGCGCGCCGCGCAAAGCCGCGCCGCCCAGAGAAAATCCTCGGCGTTTTTCGTCAGGATCTGCGGCACGGCGCGGAAGGGGAGCGTGTCGGCGCGCGGCAGCTCACGCTCTTCCTTGTGCGAGAGAGTGCGGTGCATCGTCGGGGAGAGGAAGGGCATATAATAGCCGTCAAGGCCGGGATAGTAGCGGTGGTGGACGCTGCGGTAAATGCTGTCCGTGATCCCCTCCATCGGGGCAAAATAAAAACGCATGGCTGCGAGCTCCTTGATGCTGAAAATTCGGGCGGTCGATCTGCGCGAACGGATCGCCGCCGGATATCCATTATCGTAGCATATGTTCGGCGCAATTGCAAGCTTTTGAAAATATGTAGAATTTTCACGATAATTTTTGTTGACTTTTTCAAAAAAATGCGTATAATAAGATTTTGTATGGACACCAAAAAAGATGATATGATCGCCAAGTGCGGCGAAAAGGCGGCTTGCCGCCGCATCGTCGGCGCGAAGCAGATCCGCAAAGCACTCGAAAAAGGGCAGGTCGCGCAGGTATTCCTCGCGCAAAACGCCGATCCGGCCATCACCGCAGCCCTTGCGGCGCAGTGCGAAGCACGGCATATTCCCTACACATGGGCGCCCGATATGCAGACGCTCGGAAGGCTCAGCGGCATCGAAGTCGGTGCTGCCGCCGCGGCCGTATTGGCCTGAAAACGGTTCTTACGGATTTTTTCCGAAGAATAGATACCGCCGAAAGGCGAGAACATCAGAAAGGAGAAACCTAATGCCTACTTTTAACCAGCTCGTGAAGCAGGGACGTAAGCAGGTCACCTACAAGTCCAACTCTCCCGCATTGCAGAGAGGCTTGAACACGCTCGAGAACAAGGCTACCGCCCTGCCCTCTCCCCAGAAGCGTGGCGTGTGCACCGCCGTTCGTACCACCACCCCCAAGAAGCCGAACTCCGCTCTTCGTAAGATCGCCCGTGTGCGTCTGACCAACGGTATGGAAGTTTCCGCTTATATCCCCGGTGTCGGTCACAACCTGCAGGAGCACTCCGTGGTGCTGATCCGCGGCGGTCGTGTTAAGGACCTCCCCGGTGTGCGTTACCACATCATCCGCGGCACTCTGGATACCCAAGGTGTGCAGAATCGTATGCAGTCCCGCTCCAAGTACGGCGCGAAGCGTCCGAAGGCCGCAAAGAAGAAGTGATTCTTCTTCCGAATTTCTTTTGCATTTTTCCACGCCGATCCGCAAGGCAAAGGCCTTGCCACCGCGTTTTTATATATGTACGATATAAAAACCTCTGGCTAGGCACAACGAAGGTATGACTTTCGAGTACCGATGAAATCATTATTTTATGAAGGAGGGAAGCAAAGTGCCCA
>CAYOZT010000057.1:0-10544 GCA_964408545.1 uncultured Oscillospiraceae bacterium
GCGGACCGTCGAGGACGCCGGTCCCTACAAAAAGCGCATACAAAAGCCCCTCCCGTGGTGTGCTCGGGAGGGGCTTATTATGGACTACGAAGTCCGGGATATAATCAGGGGTTGGTAAAAGATTCGCTGCCTGTTTTCCATATGCTGTATTGTTTTCCATCCACTTGCACGGTGCTCTCATCACCAGAAGCAGTTACTTTCCAATACAAGTCGTTTGTCAACATCATTTTGAGAATATTGGCATTATTTTCACAAGCCTTTGTGTATACATTGCCATCAACGGTAATGTTATCCTCAGGCGTAACTTCGTTTCCGTCCCAGTTCTTATCCCAGTTATTCGGTTTATCTGCTTTTGTCCACCAAATCTTAGTCCAATCGGCTTCATTTACAGAAACCGCAACATCAAAACTGCAACCTTCTCCGAATGTAACGCTTTTAACATTCGTATCGACTGCGCCAATCACTTTAGCTACCGCACCGATTCCGCTAACCGCAGTTTTACTCACATTTACTTTAGTAAAACTGACATCAGCTCCACCTGTAACAAATCCAATCAGTGCCCCAGCTTTATCTCCGCCAAAAACAGTGCAGCTGTCTATTTCAACATTATCAACATGGACACTCACATTTCCCTCAATTTTGCCAAATAGTACTGCGGACATACCAAATGCCGAAATAACCGAATCAGAATTGCTAACGACGCAGTTTGAAACTTTCAAATTTTTGACGGTAACATTGTTCTTTACAATATTAAACAAACCATGGCCAAGTGTTTTTGTTTCATTATCCCATGAACCATTGACCGTGTTTCGATCGGCGCGCAGTCCGGAAATCGTTTTCCCGTTTCCGTCGAGAACGATTTCTTTCGTGACAGTTCCAAAGGAGGCACTTGAACCCATCATGTTGATGTCATTCTGAAGTGTAATCAGAATTTTCTTAACGGATGAATCAACAAGAAGCTTGCTGACATTGTTCATCATGTCCGCCATCTGTGCGCCGGAGCTGATGCTGACTTCTGCGGTGCCATCGCTGTTAACCGTGTCAGTTTTGTACCAGCTGCCGTCGGTAGGCACATCGCCGGACAGGCTCATCAGCTGCTTACCATCGACCTTCGCATCGGTGGGGAAAACGACTTTGTTGTTTTTGTCCATGTAAACGGTCTTCGGGGTATTGTCGTCCATGTAGAAATAGAAGTAGTGTTCCTTCTGCATGGGCTTGTAGTTCTCAAGGTCAATATTCTCCTTATCAAGGGCTTCAATTGCTTCCTTGACATTGCTGACGGAGCCGTCGGCGTAAGTCGCGAGGATGGTGTTCATCTGACGCACGGCTTGGATATCCGCGGACTCATTTGCCTTCTTCACAAGGCTGGAATAGGTCGGGATCAGCACGGCGGCGAGGATCGCGATCACGGCGATCACGATGACCAATTCCACGATGGTGAAGCCCTTTTTGTTGGTTTTGCGCATTTTTAATTTCTCCTTCTTATTTTTCCTCACGAGCCACACCGCCCGCGGGTAAAACAATTATATATATATATATATTGTCAAGCATTTTCTGTACATTTTCGCAAATTTTGTCGGAAAGTTTCGAAAACGTGGCCGAAGGAGAAGCCGATTTTCGAAAATGATGTACATTATGCACAAATTTTCCCGATATGCAGCAGGGGTGGGCGCCTCTGTCCGCCCGCGAAAAATACAAGTTTGTCATTTCGAGCGAGCGCAGCGAGTCGAAGGATCCGTTCCTTTTCGCGCCTTTCGGCGCGGCGGGCGGAACAAATATCGGCGCACTGCGGGATGCAGTGCGCCGAATGCTCGTTTTTCACTTAGGACTGTCTTGCATAGATCTGTGCTACCGTGCCCAGTTCGCTATGCAGCGCGAAGCCGTTGCTCGTGAGCCACTTGATAAAGCTCTCTTCCCCGCGCCATGTGCCGCCGGCGTAGCTGACGAAGCTGCTCCCCGTTTTGATGACGACATAGTCGCACTGCAAGATCCGCTCCGGGGCGGTATAGCCCACATCGTAGAGAATATCATGGTCGGAAAGATAGGTCGTATAGAAGGTCGTCGCGGTGACGGATGCGTCGTCCGGAATGGTCTCGAGGAACTCGATCTGCTCGTCGTAATACTGCCGATAGTCGGACGCGGCCGAGATGCTGCTTCTCATCAGCGGGACGATATTTGCCCAGAAGCAGCCCGCGGCGATGCAAACGGCCAGCGCGGTCGCCGCATATCTCGTCCGATCGCGCAGATCCGCAAGGTTGACCAGCGTCAAATACAGCAGACACGCGGTCGAGCCGAAGGTATACTGGAACAAAATACTGTGCTGATACGTGTAGTCGCTCATGAGGTTGATGAGCACATACGGAATGACGAGCACGAGCCGCTCGTAGCGCCGTGTCAGCAGCGGCAGGCACAAAAGCGGCAGCAGCGTCAGGCCGATGAAGGCCAGCTTTTCCGTGTCCACGCATTCGAATACGGCTTTCATCGGGCACAGCAGCACCGCCTTGATGACGGTAAAGAGCGAGTCGGAGCCGTCGTACATAAAGTTGCTGTAGCGATAGTTCATCACGCCGTCGCCCTGCGTGGCCAGATAGTGCGTCACCGCGAGGAAGTACGCGATCGCGCCGGCCAAAACGGCGCTGCCCGCGAGAATGCCCCATTTTTCCTTATGCAGCACGGAGCGCAGCAGCAAATACAGCCCGATGATCGCGACATACACCGCCGCATCCTCCTTGACGAGGAGCGTCAGCAGCGCGAAAACGGCGGTCAGCGGGATGTTTTTACGGTCGATGCCGTACAGCAGCCACAAAATAAGCGGCGTTAAAAAGCAATTTTCGTGAACATCGTAGCTCGTGCCGCCCGCCAGCGCGGGATACAGCAGCAACAGCGCGCAAAGCGCCGTGCGAAGCCCCGGGTGCAGGCCGTAGTGTTTTCCGAGTTTCCACAGCGGGATCACGGAGCTTGCCAGCACCGCCGCCTGCAGCACCTGCAGCGTCTCCGGGCGGGGCACGATGCAGTAAAACGGCAGCATCAGATAATAGATCGGTGACATATGCACCGCAAAATGCGACAGCAGCCCGTCGCGCTCGACGGTTGTGAACGGGATGCCGGTCGTCTTCATATAATGGAACATCTGCGCGAAGATGCCGAAATCGAAGGTCGGCGTCCACAGGCAGCGCACGCGCGCCACCGTCCATGCGCTAACGGCGCCGAAAAAGGCCAGTGCCAGCGCCGTCGTCGGCAGCAGCCACACGCGCTTCTCGCCCGTGCTTTCGCTCCGCCGCGCGATGGCGCCGTTATTCCAGCCCTTGCACGCAAAGACGATCATTGCGCCGAGTATGGCGACGCAAACGATCAAAAGCGCCCATGAAAAACTGCAGCACACGGTGCACGCGGCGTAAAGCGCGAAGCCGCAAGGGAGTATCCAGCGTCGGATCTTCCGAAAAATACGATTGTCGGAGAGGAAGAACTGCACGAGATACAGCACGACGCCCACGATGACGATGCGCAGCGGCTTCATTGCGGCGATGCCGCCGAGTGTCTTCAGCGAGCGATCGTCGCCCGTCAAAAGCATATACTCCGCCGTGACGGCCAAAAGCCATGCGTTCAGGAGGTAGAGGATATGCGTCGGCAGGTCGGCTTTTCGGACGAGACTGCGAAAGAATTTGCGAGCTTTCATAATCACTCCCCGATATCAGTGCACTTCCCGCGAAGAAAGGTACTTGCGCACCATCAGCGCCACCTTAAAGACGATGGCGTGGTCAAATTCGCGCAGGTCGAGCCCGGTGAGCTTTTTGATCTTCTCCAGACGATACACGAGCGTATTTCTGTGGACGAAAAGCTTGCGGGAGGTCTCGGAAACGTTGAGGTTGTTCTCGAAGAACTTGTTGATGGTGAAAAGTGTCTCCTGATCGAGCGAGTCGATGGAGTTTTTCTTGAAAACTTCGGTCAGGAAAATGTCGCACAGTGTGGTCGGCAGCTGATAGATCAGACGTCCGATGCCGAGATTATCGTAGTTGATGATGCTCTTTTCCGTGTCGAAGACCTTGCCGACGTCGATGGCGGTCTGCGCTTCCTTGTACGAGTCGGAAAGGCCGCGCAGGTGCTCGGCGACCGTGCCGATGCCGATGACCGTCTTGACGAACAGCTCGTTTCGCAGCGTTTCCTCGATGTGTGAGGCGATATTTTCCATCTCAAGCGGATCATATCCCGGCTCGAGCTGCTTGATAACGGCGATATCCGTCTCGTTGATGCTCAGCACGAAATCCTGCTGCTTATCGGGGAACATATCGGACAAAACGTCCACCGTCGCCACATCGCCGTGCCCCTGCTGGCGCACGAGGAAGACCGCGCGCGGCGCGTCCGTTGCGAAGCGAAGCTCCTTGGCGCGAATGTAAATGTCGCCGGAAAGGATGTTGTCCATGATGATGTTTTTGACAAAGGTGCCGCGGTCGTGCTTTTCCTCGTAAAAGGCCTTCGCGTCGTTGAGCGCGATGAAAGCCATGGCGCAGTAGGTCTTGGCGGGCTCATCGTCGCCGGTGCAGAACACGGCGTACTCAAAAAAGTTGCTGCCGTTGAGGATCGGCTTGAAGGTCTTTTGCCCATAAGTAACCACCTGATCGGAAGTGCCCGACATTCTCAGCACAGCCTCCGGCCATCTCTCTCCCAAAAAGGTGACATCGGTGCAGGATATGACATGGCCGTCGGCGTCGATCACGCCGAAGACGCGCTCCGTCACTTCCTTGAGCTGCACCATGACACTCTGGAATACACTGTTGGACATGATTATGCCTCCTATCAAAATGCATAAATGCGAATTCCACAAAATTACACGAACATTATACATTGCTTTTGCGCATTTTGCAAGTACCTTTTGACATTTTATTGCAAAAACCCACTCACTTTTTAGGTAATGTACCCATAACGTGCCCGATTTTTCTCTCGCCGCGCGGGCGAGAAGGCTTTTTTATTCGTCAAAACGCCCGAAAAACAAGGCGGTCGAGCGCGTCGATCTCGTCGTGCGTCAGCAGGCGGCATTGTCCTCTGGGCAGATCGCCGAGCGTCAGAAAAGCCTCCTGCCGCCGCTCGAGGTATGTCACGGTCATGCCGCGCGAGGCCATCATGCGGCGCACCTGATGATATTTCCCCTCCTGCACGGTGATCAGGCTCTCCCCCGCGCCGAGCGGCTCGAGCGTTGCGGGAAGGCAGACCTGTCCGTCGCGCAGCGTCAGCCCTTCGCGGAAAGTCTGCACGTCGGCCTCGCTCGCAGTGCCCTCGTGGCGCGCATAATACACCTTGAAGACCTCCTTTTTCGGGGAGATCAGGTCGTGCAGCAGCGCGCCGTCATTCGTAAACAGCAGCAGTCCTTCCGTGGCCTTGTCGAGCCGCCCGACGGGCTTGAGCTCGAGATAGCGGTATTCGGGCGGCAACAGTGCCATCACCGTTTTTTCGTGCGGATCGTCGGTGGCGGTCACAAAGCCCGCGGGCTTGTTCATCATCAGCACCGTGCGCGTTCTGCCGTGCAGGATCTGCCCGCGGTAGCACACGAGCGAGTTGTCCGTATCGATCTTCATGCTCCCGTCGCGCACGGTGAGGCCGTCGACCGTCACCGCGCCGCTTTTGAGCAGCGTTTTGACCGCGCTCCTCGTGCCGAGGCCGCTGTCGCACAGAAATTTGTCCAGTCGTTCCATAGTTTCTCCGTTCTATCCCCGCGGTGCGGGGAATACAGTGTAGTGCAAAACAGAATTGATTTGGAGGGATCATCATGTTGGTCATGACCGCAAAAGTGGATATCAAAAAAATCGCCATCGTCGCAGGTGCGATCGTTGCCGTGATCGCGCTGATCGTCGTGCTGCTGTCGGGCAGCTCCGTGTCCGCGGGCAGCAGCGCCGCCATTACGGGCAACGACGATCGGATACAGTTTCTCAGCAATTTCGGCTGGGAAGTCGTCTCCTCGCCGACGGAAAGCTGCCAAGTGCGCATCCCCGCAGAACAGAGCGATGTTTTCAATCGCTACAACGCCCTGCAGCTGAGTCAGGGCTACGATCTGAGCGGCTATCGGGGAAAAACCGTCATGCGCTATGTCTATAAGGTCAAGAATTACCCCGGCGCGACCGAGCCCGTGTACGCGACGCTCTTTATCAGCAGCAACCGCATCATCGGCGGTGACATCACCGACACCTCCGCCTCCGGCGTCGTGCAGGGTTTTCAGAAGCTTTCGTGAATTCACGTTGCCCGTATCCGAGCAGGATCTGTAGGGACCGGCGTCCTCGACGGTCCGTTCGATCCGTGCCGTAGGTGTGGACGCCTCTGTCCGCCCGCCGCGCCGAATGGCGCGGAAATGGAGTGCGGATCCTTCGACGCGCTCCGCTTGCTCAGGATGACATTTCGGTAGATTTTACCATTTAACCGACCGCTCAAATTTCGGGAGGAAACGGTTGAGGCATGGCCTCAACCCTACAGCGGACTTACCGATTTCGATAGCATAGCACTTTCATCCGACTGTTCGTTCATTCGAGATCTATTATTTACAGTATACCACACAATTCCCGTCTTGACAAGCCGTTCCCGTCGTGCTAAGATAAACACGGTTTTCGGGGCGGGGCGAAATTCCCCACCGGCGGTACAGCCCGCGAGCGCAAAAGCGCTGAATTGGTGAGATTCCAATGCCGACGGTACAGTCCGGATGATAGAAAACTTTTTTGCACATTTTCATGCCCCGAGTGTATGCTCGGGGCATTTTTTTCGGAGGTTTTTTATGAAATTTTGGCAGCAATTGCTCGACAATCTCTCTTTTTTCGGCGTCAGCGCGGCCATCGCGCTCGCGCTGTGGCTCGTTGCGAAATTTTCGCAGCACTTTCTCGTGAGAATGCACGTCGTCACGCCCGCGCGGCGCATGACCATTCTCTCGGCCTGCGCGGCGATCGCGGCACTGCTGCATATGCTGGACTTTTCGCTTCCCTTTCTCGCGCCCGGCTTTTATAAACTCGATTTTTCGGAAGTGCCCGTAATGCTGTGCGGGTTTTACTTAGGGCCGACGGCGGCGGTCAGCTGCGAAGCGCTGAAGATCCTGCTCAAACTCCTGCTCAAGGGAACCTCCACCGCCTTTGTCGGGGATCTTGCGAATTTCATCGTCGGCTGCTCCTTTGCACTGCCCGCGACGATCGTGTACCACATCCGCCAAAGCAAGCGCGGCGCGATCGTTGCCCTCGCGCTCGGTACGCTCTGCATGACCGTGTTCGGCACGGCGTTCAACGCGCTCTACCTCGTCCCGAAATTTGCGCAGCTTTACGGCATCCCGCTCGAGACGATCATCTCCATAGGCAGCGCTATTTTTTCGAGCGTGCACGATCTGACGAGCTTCGTTGTTTTCTGCGTCGCGCCGCTGAATTTTATCAAGGGCTGCGCCGTTTCCCTGCTGACGATGCTGCTGTATAAACGTGTTGCCTCCCCTTTGTTCGGCAAACAAAAGTAAGTGACAATGCCCTCGGATCTTGGGGGCATTGTCCTTTTTGAACTTGCCAAAATCGGAAAAATCGGTTATAATAGACGGGAATGGAGTGATTATGTGAGAAAAAAAGATTTTAAGACACGTTCCCCTTTGCGCATTTTTGTCGGCTACTTCGGCAATCACAAAAAGCTGTTTGCGCTCGACATTTTGTGTGCCTGCGCCATCGCCGCCATCGATCTGGCCTTCCCGCTCGTAACGCGAAAGGCGCTCTACACCTACCTTCCCGACGGGCTGTACGGCGTATTTTTCACCGTCATGGGCGTGATGCTGGCCTCCTATGTGCTGCGATCGCTGCTCAACTACATCGTCGCCTACTACGGGCACACCTTCGGCATCCGTGTGGAAGCGGATATCCGCTCGGATCTTTTCGCCCATTTGCAGACCCTCGGCTTCGATTTTTACGATCGTAACCGCACGGGGCAGCTCATGAGCCGTCTGACGAGCGATCTGTTCGAACTGACGGAGCTGGCACACCACGGTCCGGAGGATCTTCTGACGAGCACGGTGACGATCCTCGGCGCGCTCATCGTCATGGCATCGATCCGCTGGCAGCTCGCGCTCGTGGTCGCGGCAGTCATCCCGATCGCGTTGTTCGTCATTTTCTCCATGCGTCGCAGCATGGGCAATGCCTCGCGCGCGGTCAAGCAGAAAACGGCGCACATCAACACGGAGATCGAAAGCAGCCTCTCGGGCATCCGCACCGCCAAGGCTTTTGCCAACGAAGATGTGGAAAATGCGCGTTTTGAAGGTGCAAACGGCGAATTCAAGGTGTCCAAGCGGCAGTTCCACAAAGCCATGGGACGTTTCCACAGTTCGCTGGAGCTATTTTTGTCGTCGCTGAATGTCATCGTCATTGCCGTCGGCGGCTACTTCATCATGAAAGGGCAGATGGATTATAAGGATCTGACCGTGTTCGTGCTGTACATCGGTTCGTTCGTCAATCCCATGCGTAAGCTTGCCAACTTTTCGGAAATGTTCGCCAACGGCTTCGCGGGGCTCAACCGTTTCGTCGACATCATGCGCACCGATCCGAGCATTCAAGACGCTCCCGACGCGCAGGAGCTTCAAAACGTGCGCGGTCACCTTCAGGTGCAGGATGTTTCCTTCGCCTACGACGCCGATATCGGCGTGTTGCACCACATCGATCTGGATGTGCAGTCGGGTGAAACGATCGCCATCGTCGGCCCGTCGGGCGGCGGAAAAAGCACGCTCTGTCAGCTCATCCCGCGTTTTTACGAGGTCTCGGAGGGCGCGATCCTCATTGACGGGCTGGACATTCGCCACATAACGCAAGAGTCTATCCATCGCAATATCGGCATCGTGCAGCAGGACGTGTTCCTCTTTGCCGATACCATTTACGAAAACATCCGCTACGGCAAGCCCGACGCCACGCGCGACGAGGTCATCGCCGCCGCGAAAAAGGCGGAAATTTACGACGATATCCTCGCCATGCCGCAGGGATTCGACACCTATGTCGGTGAACGCGGCGCACTGCTGTCGGGTGGGCAGAAGCAGCGTGTCGCCATCGCGCGTATCTTCCTGAAAAATCCGCCCATCCTCATTTTGGACGAGGCGACCTCCGCGCTCGATTCGGTCACGGAGGCCAAGATCCAGCGTGCCTTCGACACGCTGGCCGAAGGACGTACGACGCTCATCATCGCCCACCGTCTTTCCACCATCCGCGCGGCCGATCGCATCGTTTCCATCGCCGACGGCGTCATCACCGAATGCGGCTCGCACGCTGAGCTTCTGCAAAAGGGCGGCGTCTATGCCGACCTTTACAACACGCAAAACGCACAAAACTGGCACTGATCCACTTTCCCCTGCGGGAAATGCCTACATCTATCCACGGGAGGCTGCGGCAAACGCCGCTTGACGAATATGAATGATTACTTGGTTCGTGCAATGAGCATGGACGGCTTCGTGAAAATGGTCGCCATCCGCTCCACGCAAATGGTGCGCCGTGCGGCGCAGATCCACAAAACAACGCCCAACGCTTCCGCCGCACTCGGCCGTGCGCTGACGGCGGCAAGCATGATGGGCAATATGCAAAAGGTCGAAAACGGCTCGCTGACGCTGCAGCTGCGCGGCGGCGGGCCGATCGGCACGATCACCTGCGTGTCGGACAGCGTCGGCAATGTCCGCGGCGTCGTGACGCAGCCGAATGTTCCGCTTGTCGAGAAATATCCGGGCAAACTCGACGTCGGTGCGACCGTCGGCACGGACGGCACGCTGACCGTCATCCGCGACCTGCAAATGAAAGAGCCGTATATCGGTTCGGTCGCGCTCGTCTCGGGCGAGATCGGCGATGATGTGACCGCCTATTTTGCCGAAAGCGAGCAGATCCCGACCGCTTGCGCGCTCGGCGTGCTGGTCGACACCGACTGCAGCGTGAAGGCCGCGGGCGGATATCTCGTGCAGTTGCTCCCCGGAGCGCCCGAGGAAGTGATCGATACGATCGAGCGCGGTATCCGTCGCGCAGGTGCCGTCACCGCCATGATCGAAAACGGCCTGACTCCCGAGGATATCCTCGGCCAAGTCTGCGGAGAGCTCGGCGTGACGATCCTCGAAACGACCGAGATCTCCTACAAATGCTATTGCTCGCGCGAGCGCGTCAGTGCCGCGCTCATCAGCCTCGGAAAGCAGGAGCTGCGCGAGATCGCGCAGGAGGGAAAAGCCTTCCCCGTGGAATGCCAGTTCTGCGACCATGTATACAGCTTTACGCCGCAGGATGTCGAGGAGCTACTGAAAAAAGTATGATTTTCGTGTGGTTTTCACGGCGTATTGCCCGAAAATACGCCGTGAAAATTCCCTCGAAAAATTTTGAAAAAAGTGCTTGACAAATGGGCGCTGCGTGTGTATAATGTGTCATGTCGCTGAGGCAAGCCGCCGAAGCGCGAACGGGAGCATAGCTCAGCTGGGAGAGCATCTGCCTTACAAGCAGGAGGTCACAGGTTCGAGCCCTGTTGTTCCCACCACTCCCTATTTGGCCCGGTGGTGCAGTCGGTTAGCACGCCAGCCTGTCACGCTGGAGGTC